>CAZHMN010000104.1:0-8273 GCA_964533705.1 uncultured bacterium | reverse complement strand
AATAAACATAAACTAACCACTAACCGCTAACCGCTAACAACCAACTATGGCCTTCATCCCTGGCGAAAGAATAACCCCCATCAACATCGAGGAGGAGCTGCGGGATTCCTACCTCGATTATTCCATGTCCGTAATCGTCTCCCGCGCTCTGCCGGACGTGCGCGACGGCCTGAAGCCGGTGCACCGGCGCATCCTCTACGGCATGCACGAGCTGGGCCTGCAGCCCGGCCGACCCTATAAAAAGTCCGCCCGCATCGTCGGCGACGTCATGGGTAAATACCACCCCCACGGCGACGCCGCTATCTACGATACCCTGGTGCGCATGGTGCAGGATTTCTCCCTGCGCTACCCGTTAGTGGACGGCCAGGGCAACTTCGGCTCGGTGGACGGCGACGGAGCGGCGGCCATGCGGTACACCGAAGCGCGCATGCTACCGCTGGCGGCTGAGATGCTGGCCGACATTGACAAAGAGACGGTTGATTTCATCCCCAACTACGATGAATCGCTGCAGATGCCGGCCGTGCTGCCCGCCAAGATCCCCAACCTGTTAGTGAACGGTTCTGCGGGTATCGCAGTCGGCATGGCCACCAACATCCCCCCTCATAACCTCCTTGAGATCGTGGATGGGCTGAAATACATCCTGGATCGCTTCGGAGAGGATTTCGACGACCGGAAACCTCTTCGTGATCCCGCCGTCTTCGAGGAAGTCTGCACCGAGCTTGAGAGCAAAATCCCGGCTCCGGATTTTCCCACCGGCGGCATCATCTACGGCATTCTGGGAGTACGTGAAGCCTACCGAACCGGCCGGGGCCGAATTGTGATCCGAGCGCGCGCCAACGTTGAAACCGGCAAACTGCGCGACCGTATCGTGGTCACGGAAATCCCTTACCAGGTCAACAAGACCAAACTGATCGAGAAGATCGCCGAACTGGTCAACGCAAAGAAGCTGGAGGGGATCGCCGACATCCGGGATGAATCGGATCGCGAAGGGATGCGGCTGGTCATCGAACTGAAGCGGGACGCAGTAGCGGGCGTGGTGATGAACAACCTCTACGCCCATACTATGCTGCAGACTACCTTCGGCGTCAACACGCTCGCCCTGGTGGATGGAGTCCCTAAGGTTTTAACTTTACCAGAGCTCCTGGTAGAATACCTGAAGCACCGGCACGAGATCGTGGTGCGGCGGGCCACATTCGAGCTTCGCAAAGCCAAGGAACGGCTGCATATTCTCGATGGGTTGCGCATCGCTGTAGACAACATTGACCGGGTGGTGCAGATCATCCGGCAGAGCCGTTCCGTTGATGTCGCTCGAGATGCGCTGATGAGTGAATTCGAGCTCACCGAAGTGCAGGCAAAAGCCATCCTCGATATGCGGCTTGCCAGGTTGACCGGCCTGGAACGGCAGAAGTTGCTGGATGAGATTAAGGCGTTAAAAGAGCTGGCAGTTGAACTGCAGGCGCTTCTGGATTCCAAGCAGCGGCGCATCGAGTTGATCAGAGAAGAGTTGGATGAAATCGCCGAAGCCTACGGTGACGAACGGCGCACCGAATTGGTCGCTGATTTTCGGGAATTCAGCATCGAGGATATGATCGCCCAGGAGGAGATGGTCATCACCGTCTCGCACCACGGCTATATCAAGCGCTTCCCGGTCTCGGGTTTGCGCAGGCAGGGGCGCGGTGGGAAAGGTTTGACCGGAGCGAAGACGAAGGATGAAGACTGGATTGAACATCTTTTTGTGGCTTCCACTCACAACTACCTGCTCTTCTTCACGAATCGGGGGCGTTGCTACTGGTTGAAAGTCCATGAAGTACCGCAACTGGCACGGGGATCGAAAGGGCGCCCCATCGTCAATCTGATCAACGTGGAGCGCGAAGAGAAGATCTGCGCCATCGCCACCGTCGCTGATTTTCCAGAAGATCGTTATGTGATTATGGCGACCAGGCTGGGTATCGTAAAGAAAACCCCCTTATCGAAATACGGCAATCCCCGCAAAGTTGGGATCATCGCCATCGACATCAGAGAGGGTGACGAGCTGATCGAAGCGAAGATAACAGACGGCAACAACGACATCATTTTGGGGACTCGCCGAGGGCAGGCGATTCGCTTTCCGGAAAGCAAGGTTCGTCCCATGGGGCGACAGGCCGCGGGGGTAAAGGGAATTTCTCTCCGGACCGGCGATTACGTCGTGGGAATGGTCGTCGTCAAGCGGGAAGGAACCCTGCTGGTTGCTTCTGATAAAGGATACGGCAAACGCAGCTCGATTCAGGATTACAGGATAACGAACCGCGGTGGGAAGGGGATTATTACACTTCGCGTAGGCGAGAAAATCGGAAATATGATTGCCATCATGGAGGTGGTGGATCAGGATGATCTGATGATCGTCACGGCTGCAGGGATGGTGATCCGACAGCCGGTCGAGAAGATCCGCACCATCGGCAGAGCCACCCAGGGAGTGCGTCTGATTCGAATTGATGAGCATGATAAAATTGCCGATATCGCCAAAGTTGTAAAAAGCGAAGAGGTTGAGGAAGCGGATAACGGAACGGAGCAAACCCAGGATAGTAGCGATTCCCAGGAAAACCTGTTCTAAAGGTTACCTATGAGCGAAAAAACTCAGCCAAAAGGTGCGGAAGAAGAGTATAACGGCGAATGTCATCCCAAGGCGGATGACCTCCATAGCATTTCTGATCTGGAGAACGTTGATAAATCTCCAGGCGAGGGCGTTGCCGTGGTGGATCGCGCCGGAAACCTGATTTACGCCAATCCTGCATTCGCACAATTCCACGGATATAGCCCGGCTGACCTCCTCGGTTCGAATATGAGCATCCTCGTAAAGGCAGATGAGGGGGGGAATATCCTCGCCCGGTTGAAGAGCGCCGAAACAGACAAAATCATAACCTGGGATACCGAACACCTTCGGCGTGATGGCACTGGTTTTCCCGTCTCTGTGAGCGCCGTCGCCTTACCCGTGGGTGAAAGCCAACCCGAATACTTTTTCCTGATTATCAGAGAGGGAGCTGGTGTAGGTTCGAGGAGGCATTCTATCGAGCAAGCGCGAGAGAAGGTCCAAGGGCCGGGTGATTACCGCGATTTTTTCACGCACAGCCTGACTGGGATGTACCGTTCGACGCTCGACGGGAAACTCCTCGAGGTGAACCCACATTTTGCCGAGATCTTCGGTTATGAAAGTGCCGAGGAGCTCACGCAGCGGCACGCTTCAGATCTCTACGATAACAGGCATGCACGGGATGATTTCATAAACTTGCTCATCCGATTGGGTTTCGTCAACAACTACCAGGAGGTGGGGAAACGGAGGGATGGAAAGCGGATTCGGACCCTGGAAAATGCACGTCTTGTGCGGGATGAAGCTGGTAATCCGCGCTATATCGAGGGAACTCTGATCGACATAACGGACATCTTTGAAGCCGAGGAGCGCAGTCGGGATTACGTTCGCGCCCTTGAGGAAGCGCACGGAGCCATCCTGATCACGACCCCCGAGGGAAACATCCAGTACGCCAACGCGGCCGCATCCGATTTGTATGGCTATACAGCGGCTCACCTGGTGGGTATGAATATTGGTGACCTGGTTTCGGATCGCGATCGGACAGAAATTGGGGAATTTCTATCCCATCTCTCCCAAAAGAAGCGCTGGGTCAGAGAGATTACGCAAATCAACAGCAGGGGCGAAGAACGGCTGGTGAACCTGGCTATGTCAGTTCTCCCAGATGCTGACGGTTACCCTAAAGTCCTGGTCGCCTGTGCACAGGATATCAGCGACATGCGGCTCCTCGAGTCTCAACTGCGGCAGGCGCAGAAATTGGAGGCTATCGGCCTTTTGGCTTCCGGACTGGCGCATAACATTAATTCCCCCCTCTCGGCGATCATTATGACTACCGAAATGGCACAAGCCAAACATCCCCAGGTCACAGAGTTCGACGACATCTTGCAGGCAGCAGCTCGGATTGGTGAGATTATTTCCAATCTAATGACGAAGAGCCGCCAGGAACAATCCAACGAAGAAATGGAGATTGATGTCAACCAGCTCGTGCAGACTGAATTGAAGTTCCTCGAATCTAATCTATTTTTTAAGCATAATGTGGACTTAGAGGTTGACTTAGCACCCGATCTCCCTAAAATTCGCGGATTATACAGCGATTTTTCCCAGTGCTTTCATAACCTCGTGCAGAACGCCCTGGATGCCATGAGCACTGCGTCCCAGACCGGACTTTGCGTGAGAACGAGCTGGGATCAAGCCCGAAATCGGATTACATTGAGCATTCGTGACACAGGCTGCGGTATTCCTACAGAAAACATAGAAAAAATATTCGAACCGTTTTTCACCACGAAGTCGGAATTGGGGACAGAATGGGATCCCTACCGGCCTTCTGGTACGGGTTTGGGGCTTTCAACAGTCCGCCAGTTACTGGCGCGCTATAATGCGACGGTTGATGCCGAGAGTTGGCAAGGGGAGGGTAGTGAATTTAAAATCGCTATCCCGGTTCACAATTTAGAGGCTGTAGTGGACGCAAATAAAAAGGCGGATGAATGATTAATCCACCCGCCGTTCCCTCAAAGGAGAGCGCCCTACGGGCACCCAGTTGAATTTCAGGATGATCCTCCCGCAGTGGATGGAGAATTCTGCCGGTGATCACACACACCGTCCCCGTTAGCATCGCTGAATCCCGGAGTGAAGTCCGGATCTCTACCGTTGGGGATACCATCACCGTCTGCGTCGCGCAGCAGATGTCGGCCAGGGCCCTTGTTATGGCCATAGCCATAGCGTCCATCATCCCTGGCATCGTTTAAGCTGCAGCGCCATGCGGGGTGCTGGTTATGATGGTATTGCAATTTGCCCTTGATTCCGTACCCGTGTCTGTTGCCTTTGGCCAAAACGGGTGCAGCGATCAGCAAGATCATCGCAGCGATTAAGATATGTCTGAGTTTCATTTTTCTCCTGATAAGTTGATTCTAAGTTATTCTCTGATTGGAGAGTTCATTTTTTAGACACGAAAAGGGGGAATTGGTTTAATTGGGATTTGGTGAATTTAGGCTGCAGGTTCAAGAAATAAATTGGGGTTATCCATGGTGATTAATTCAAGCGACCACGCAGAAGGCCGGTACGGACAGAAGGTTTCCGATGCCACAGTCGGCCGCCTGTCTCGCTATTACAGAACGCTGAAGCACTTGGAAGCCCGTGGAGTAGAGACCGTATCGTCTGACGAGTTGGCCAGGCGAAACAACGTTACCTCAGCGCAGGTTCGCAAGGATTTCTCCTTTTTCGGAGCCTTTGGACGTCGCGGCCTGGGGTACAACGTACGAGATTTGAAGCGCCACATCGCCCGGATTTTGGGTCTGGATCAAGAGTGGCACCTGGCTCTGGTTGGCGTCGGCAACATCGGTCGAGCACTACTAAATTTCAGCCAGTTTGAAGAGCATAACTTCCATTTTAAACTCCTTCTCGACAGCGACCCTCGCAAAATCGGGACGCGCATCAACGGTTTGGAGGTTAAAAACCTGCACAATCTCGAAGCCGAGATCACGAAGGCACACGTGGACATTGCAGTGATCGCTGTGCCCGTCGAAGCAGCACAGAAAGTGACTGACGCCCTGATTTCCGCCGGGGTTAAGGCGATCTTTAATTTCGCGCCGATCTCTCTCTTCGTGCCCCCGAACGTCACAGTTAGAAATGAGAACATGGTCATTGAGATCGAGCATCTCTCCTTCGCGCTCACGCAAGGACAAGCGAAACGGTAATGCAAAAACCCCCTGACAAATATATTTCTACGGGTGGCGTTAGACCCGAACGTCGCCCGTTCGCTATTTCGGCGCTTTTGTTGGCGCTTACCACGATCGTACTGGTCACGCCTTGCCAGGGTCAATGGGGCGATCAGGTCACTCGAGTATCGGAATCCCTCGCCTGGGGCCCCTTTCACGATGTTGAGGTGGTTCAGGGCAACGCCTATTGCGCCATGGGCTATGGCCTGATGATTCTGGACGTTTCGGTTCCATCGCAGATCCTCCCCGTATCGAAGTACGGCGTGCCCGGTGTTACCGAAGGAATTTGCATCGAAAATAATTACCTTTTCCTGGCCAGTGGGTCGGCAGGTTTGCAGGTTATAGACGTGACGGCTCCTCAGTCCCCCACCTTACTGGGGGAATTAGAATCGGAAGGATATTCGTACGAAGCGGTCAAGGGAGAGACCTTTCTCTACCTGGCGGACGGCCAGGGTGGTTTGCGGGTCATCAATATGGCCAACCCTTCGCGGCCGCAGGAGGTGGCTTCCCTCGAGTTAGGAGGGTGGGCACGCGACCTCTACCTCGATGACGAGGTCCTCTACGTGGCTGCAGAAGGCGCGGGCCTGAAGGTTGTCAGCGTAATGACGCCTTCCCAGCCGGACATTATGGGGGAGTACAACAGCAGTGGAATCGCCTTAGGCGTTACCAAGGTTGACAGCCTGCTCTATCTCGCTGATGGCCCCGGGGGGGTGCTGATTCTCGACGTCAGCGATCCATCACAACCGGATTTGGTCGGCCAATGGACGACGGCGACCGGTGTCGTCCACGAAGTGGAGGTGTCCGGCAATTACGCCTACGTCGCGAACGATTCGCCCGGGCTGGTCGTATTGAATGTCACCAACCCGGAGCTCCCCTATGAAGTGGGCGACTACGATACCGATGGCCTGGCCTGGTCGCTGGCCCTAAGCGGCACCACTCTGTACCTGGCGGATGATTCGCAGGGATTGATTATCCTCTGGATCGCCACCCCGACGTCACCTTCTTATTTGGGGAGTTACACCCAGCCCGGCGCGGTGAATTCAGTTTGGGTCAATGACGATGAAGCCTATGCAGCCCGGGGGGTGACCTCGCAAATTACGATTCTCGACGTAAGTAATCCGCATGACCCACAACAGCTATCTCAGATTACTCTGCTGGGGAACAGCGTTGATGCCCGCGTTGCCGGTGAAATCTGCTTTTCATCGCATGAGACGCAAGGGGTTTTTTTAACGGACGTTACCAATCCATCTGCGCCCCAGGCGTTGTCGCGTTTCAATACGGAAGGCGAGGCCAACGAAGTGGTTCCCCGCGATCCCTACTTCTATACCGCCGATACGTACGGCGGCCTGGTTATCGTTGACTTTTCGCAGCCCCAAGATCCCACCTACGTGTCCCATATTTACACATCCGGCTTTGCCAAAGGGGTGACGCTGAAAGGAGACACCGCCTATGTCAGTCAATGGGATGAGGGCGTGGCGTTGATTGATATTTCCAATCCGCATTCGCTGCAAATCCTAACTGAGTACAGTACGCCCGGATTGGCTCATCATTGCGTTGTCTCGGGAGGCTACGTTTATGTGGCCGACGGAATCGCAGGGCTTTCGATTCTTCAGAACGGTGTATTGATCGGTCAATATGATACGGAAGGATCTACCTGGGACGTAAAAGTCCTGGGAAATTGGGCGGTTCTGGCGGATGGCTCCGGGGGTTTGGTGGTGCTGGACATTACAGACCGCACCGCGCCGCAATACGCCGGTTCCTACAGGACGCCCGGCGTGGCCAGGGAAATATTTCTTGACGGTGAGGACATTTACGTGGCTGATCAATATGGTCTGGGCGTGTATCGTTTCACTGGAATGGGCGTAGAACCCGGCCAAGGTCAGTATCTACCAGCTCAGATAAACCTTAGTGCTTATCCCAATCCCTTCAACGGTTGGCTGGCCATCAGGGCTCAGCTTCCTTTCAACGTTCCTGCAGAAATATCCGTATATAATATAAGTGGTCAAAAGCTGGAGCAGCTATACAGTGGCAAGGCTCCGCTGGATCAATCTGTGGTTTTGTGGAATGCCTCCCGGTACTCGTCCGGAGTTTATTTCCTGGAGTTGAAAGCCGGAGACTTCAGAACGGCGCAGAAGGTGATATTGCAGAAGTGAGAGTTGATTTTAAGGAGAGCTTTTTCCGGGAAAGAGAGGCTCAATCGCCTCTTTAACTTGCAGCCAGACATCCTCGATGGAAAGAGAAGCATCAATGCGCCTGATGAAGGGGTCGGAGAGTTTCAGGAAGTTCTCTCGCACCTGGCGCAGGTACTCCAGCTTCTCGAAGAGATTGGGGCTTTCGCCGCGCTTTTCTCTGATGCGATCGAGGGCGATTTCAGGATCCAGGTCGAATAGTAACACGAGGTCGGGCCGGGGGGCGAAGGCTTCGTTTTTTCGTCTGATTTCTTCGGGATCGAGACCGCGGGCGCTCTGGTAGGCGATAGTGGAGAAGTAGTAGCGATC
>CAZHMN010000103.1:0-8357 GCA_964533705.1 uncultured bacterium | reverse complement strand
GGGATTATTTTTCACATTACAGTAGGACTGAGGAGGAACTAAATTGTGATCAAGTAAATATTCAAGCTGTGTTTTAGAGACTGGATCAATAGGTTTGATCTCATCGAGAAGTATTCCGTATATTTCATCTATACCCCTTGTATAACTATCATAATCCCCTTTTTCGCAATCAATAGCTTGATGCCAAGCTCCCCAAATAGAAGCGGGACTTCCCTTAATAACATTTTTTATCTTGACTTTTGCCACCAATGTACGTTCTGGAGCGCTTGAGTAAATTAGAGCAAAGCAACCTATCCATTTTTTCGAAAATTTTCTCCTCAACTCCATTACCTTTATTCCATCAACGATCCTTTTGGCGTGTTTTGGTTTTACGGAGAAAATAAGGTCAATCCTCTCTCCATCTATTCTTGCCAGTGGTCTCGCATAAGGTCTAATAAATTTCTCGCCATTTGAACTGAAATTGAATTCATTTGTGTTTTCCAATTCATCATGATTCACGAAGAGATCACACTGAGGATTAGCAGTACCAGTAAAGGTATAACCTCTTAGGGATTCAAGAAACTCAGAGTATGCTGCTGAGGCAATAATTTCTGTATCTGAGCTTCTATATTGAGTATTAGACTTTCCGTGAAAATTGAACTTCATACTTTTAAAGAATTCCTCATATTTTCTCCAAAGACTTTCAGGTGCAGTAAAGTGAACCGTACTAGCCCCTCCTCTGAGATTCATAGCAATCAAATAGAATAGAGTCCTCCCTAATCCAAAACTCATCGCTTCTTCGAGAATCCTCACTGTACATATTTTTGATCTTCTTCCTTGCTTTGCAATAGCCGCACCGACAGGAATCCCATTTTTTTGCACCAGATAACCAATTCGCTCGCCTCTCACCAGTTCGGATTTTACCTTTCGGTCATACCATATTTCAATTCCTGGGTATAGATCCTCAGCCGCAACCACAACGGTTCTATGCTGTTGAAGAATCAAAGGATCTTTACCTTTGATGCTTTTATCTATCTTGTGTATTTCTATTTTCATTTTTGAATTCTTTAAATATCTTTGAGGGCTTAAGCTCTTGTTCCTCATAGTATTCTGGTCCTTTACCGGGCAATGACATTGGATAGTATTTCAATTCTGCCATTAAGTCGCCATGTCTTAAGAGCATATTAAGATCATGTCCACGCACTTCAAAAATCAGCGGTGTTCCTCTTTTATCTTCCCTTATACTGCCAAATTCAGGATGTACAAATCCTGCGTGATGGATTCTTAGCTCTCCAACTTCTTCAGTCATCGCAAGCGCATAAACAGCAATATCATCAGGTAGAGTAAATCTCTCTTTAGAGCGTAATATATAAAAGGCATTTCTCTCTACTTTCAATGCCGGACTTCCATTCATTTGTATTACTTCTTTACTTTCTAAGGTGATTCTTTCCCAATAATCTTCAGGTGAATAATAAGGTTTTTTTGCATTGATCTTAAGAGGAGTAAGTCCTTCATTTATACTTTTAGCTTTCAATGCAATAGTCCCATCCTTGGTCGGCTTAAGATTTAGTCTCAAACTTGTCTGATCTTCACCTGAGACAGGTCCACCTTTATCATGTTTCATAAGGTTTGAGAACAAATGTACTATCTCATCTTGAATTTGTAGCTTTTGGAAGTCCCCCTTTGAAATTCTAAGTTGGTATATTGAATCACCCTTATTGACATTAATAGGAAAAGACAGTGGTGTTACTTCCACATATAGGCATTTGTATTTTCTAGATGGACAAATATAATCATATTTTTCTTCATTATCTACTATAAGTCTTGTTAATATGTCCAGTCGGCCAATAGAACTTTTTCCGGTTCCTTGCCCATAAAAATGCTTTGAGAGCTTAACTCTTTCATTCAGTTCGAAGAGTAAGACATATTCGCCATTAGGACGAATCTTCAGCCCGGCCTTTGTAATATTTTTCTCTTTCCCCTTCGCCCGCTCAATTAAATCAATAACGCGTGAATCACGTCTGCATTTAATTCCAGCAGGTAATTCCCAATAACGTCCACTAAGATGAAGATCAAAAGATGATTTACCAATATCTTCATCTTTCTCGCGATTCCATCCCTCAATAATTTTACAGTCTATTAATTCCCTAATTTGATCTGTGTTAAGTACACCCGGTCTCTCTATTCGTGGCTTTCCGTTTTTTGACATCTGATGCCTCGAAATGCTGAATAATTGAAGGGGTCTTGACCATAAAATTTATTAAATTTGATTTTATCTTACAATAAATTAATACTTTTTTTTGATTTGTCAAGTAGTTTTTTAAAAGTATACATACGTACACTCCCAAAAATTCTTGTATATTTCATCCAGCTCAATCCCGCTCACTCCCCCGGCCCGGCCTCTTTAACTTCTTTGTTCACCTGATCGGCGTACTGGGCAAAATTCTGGTGGAATTTCGCCGCCAGTTCCTTAGCTTTCCGGTCGTAGGCATCTTTGTCGGGCCAGGTGTTGCGGGGTTTTAAGATTTCAGCGGGCACGTCAGGCGCCGTGATGGGTACCTGCACCTTGAAGATGGGATCCTCTTCGAAGGAAACATCAGCTAATCTGCCCTCCAGAGCGGCGTTGACCAGCGCGCGGGTGTAGGGCAGGTGCATTCTCTTCCCCACTCCGTAGGGGCCGCCGGTCCAGCCGGTATTAACCAACCAGCAATCCACTTTGTGCCGCGTGATTTTATCCTTTAACAGTTCAGCGTATTTCGAAGGATGCAGCACCATAAAAGGCGCGCCGAAACAGGCGCTGAAGGTGGCCTGTGGTTCTGCCCCCATCCCCGCTTCGGTACCACCCAGTTTTGCGGTGTAGCCGGAGATGAAGTGATACATAGCCTGCTCAGGAGTCAGCCGGGCGATGGGCGGCAGCACGCCGAAAGCATCGGAAGTCAGCATGATGACGTTCTTCGGATGTCCCCCTCGCTTTTCACGAACGGAGTTGGGGATATGAGTGATCGGGTATGCCGCACGGGTGTTCTCTGTCAGCGTATCGTCGTCCAGGTTGAGGCGGCGGGTGATGGGATCAGTGCAGACGTTTTCCAGAATGGTGCCGAAGCGGCGGGTGGTTTCGTAGATTTCCGGCTCCTCTTCTTCGGAGATGCGAATGACTTTGGCGTAGCAGCCTCCTTCGAAGTTAAAGATGCCGTTTTCCGACCAGCCGTGTTCGTCGTCTCCGATCAGCTTGCGTTTGGGATCGGCGGAAAGCGTCGTCTTGCCGGTGCCTGACAGACCGAAAAAGAGGGCGACGTCTCCCGACGCGCCGATGTTGGCCGAGCAGTGCATGGAGAGCACTCGTTCTTGCGGTAAGAGGAAATTCATCACGGTGAAAATGGATTTCTTGATTTCTCCGGCATAGGCGGTCCCTCCGATCAAGACCAGCTTCTGGCCCAGGTTCAGAAGGATGAAGGCTTCGGAGTTGGTGCCATCCAGTTCGGGTTCGGCGTGGAAGTTGGGAACATGGAGCACGGTGAACTCAGGGACGTGACTTTCAAGCTTTTCCGGCGGAGCCTGGATGAACATGTTACGGGCGAAGAGGTTGTGCCAGGCGTTTTCGGTGATCACCCGGATGGGCATCTGATAATCGGGATCGGCCCCGGCGTAGCAGTCCTGTACGTAAACTTCCTTACCCTGGAGGTAGGCCTGCAGCCTCCGGAACAAAAACTTGAATTGATCTTCTGGGAAGGGCTTGTTGACCGCACCCCACCAGACCAGGTCCTTCGACGACTCTTCCGTCACGATGAACTTATCTTTGGCGGCGCGCCCGGTATGCGATCCGGTGCGCACGACCACCGGGCCTAAGTGCACGATATGCCCCTCCTGGCGTCGGACGATCGCTTCGTATAGCGCCGGAGTATTGTGGTTCCAGTGAGCCCGCCCCAGGTTCTTCAGACCGTGATTTTCAAGGCCGTATTCACTCTGGAGATGATGAGTTTCCATTTCACCCTCCGAGATAGTATTATTCTGCTTATAGATAATACGCATCCCAAGCGTAATTTTCAAGCGAAAAAGCAGCTAAATAGCTGGAAAAGCGGGAACCGAATGGGCAACTTAGCAGCCGATGGCTAAAAGTCTATTCCGCTCTTATTCTTGACTTTTTGATCTGGATTTCTTATATTCTGGTGCTTAAAAATCCAACATAAACGAAACGTTGAAATCCATTCTGGAGTGAAGTATGTCAGAGGAAACGGAAATCCGCCAAAAAATCATCGCTCATTTGGGCTCGCTGGAAGGCAAAGGAGTTGACACCATCGCAAATATTGCCAAGGCGACCGGCATCAAGCGGCGGGAACTATCCAAGGTCATCAATAAGATGGAATTAGAGGGTGAAGTGCAGGCGGCCGGAGTGATGGCCGGCGTGGCGGGCTATAAATTAAAGAAATAGATTGCGATTCCCTCAATCTCGCTTTCGAATTCAAACTCAACAGTGACCAGGTGGTTTCCGCCGGGTCCTCAGCTTTGGGTCTTTCAAAATCGCCCTATCCGGCGCGTGCGAGAGAGACGGCGAACCACTTCCTGAGGCGATTATCATATCCCCTCGAAGCGGTGGTCTCACTTCGAGAATCCCACCTACTCTTCCGGCGGCAGAGGGATCTCGCCGGGCAGCGCCGCGGTGATACCCTTCTGCTTGCGCAGGTCTTCGATTTTATTCAGGGGGCGTTCAAGCTGATTGCGGCGGGTGGTAACTAAGCTTTGGAATTCCCGCTGAGCGTCATCCAGTCGCTTGCCCATCATATCCATACGCGCCACAAACTCGTTCCACTGCTTGTTGAAGGCACCCAGCAGGCCCAAAATCTCCCGCGAGGTCTCCTCCAGGTTAAAATTCTCCACCGCCTGCCGAATAATGGACAACACCGCGTAAAGAGTAACGGGCGAACAGAAGACCACATGCTGTTTCAAACCCTCATCCAGAATGCGGTAATCCTGTTCGTGAATGAAGGCGTAAATCTGCTCGTTGGGGATGAATAAAAGCACATAATCAACCGTATTCCCGGCGGGATCAATGTATTCTTTGCCGACGACCTCCTTTATGCGATTGCGTACGTCCTTCAGGAAGCTTTTACGGCTTTCCTCCGCATCGGCCTGATTCCCTGCGGACTCCGCCTCAAGGTATCGTAGATAATTATCCAGCGGAAACTTGACGTCCATGTTGACGATCAGATTGCGGGGCAGATAAAACGTGTAGTCGGGCCGCTGGCGGGAGGCGTCCATTGTCTGCTGTTTGCGGTAATTCACGCCTTCGACGAAACCGGCCATACGCAGAACGTCCTCGGCCATGCGTTCCCCCCACTGACCGCGGACTTTGGTGCTGGCCAAGGCTTCATGCAACTGCTGAGTGGTCTGCATTAATTGAGCGGTCTGCTCACCGGCCACACGCAATTGCCGATCCAACTGGCCGAATTTCTCCACCCGATCCTTCTCGAGGTCCTTCATCAATTGACCGACTTTTTCCAGCTCCCCGGTCATGGTCTTCAGTTGCTGATCAATCAACGACTTTTTGGCCTCAAGTTCCTTTGATCCGGCCTGGGTTTCGGTTTGCAGTCTCTCCTTGGCCAGCTTTAGAAATTCTTCGGTGGACCTTGAGAGAGCTTCGAGCGAGAGGCTGCCGAAACTGGCCTTGACCGATTCAATGACTTCGGAAACCTGCTGCTGGCGTTGCGCTTCGGTCTCTTTCAGCAGCTCTTCGGCCATCTGGCGAGCGTTTTTCGTGTGGATGATTTTGAGGATAAAAGCGGCGCCTAGACCGAGGGCAAAACCGATAATAAAGGCGATGATGGAGGTTGTCATGATAGGCTCGCGGGATTTATTTATTGTCGTTGTTGGATCCCTTCACAAGGGGGCTTGGCTCAGGAGAAGCTGATCTATACTTACAAAAAAAAAAACAAATTCTTATTGACTTGGTGGTATTTATTTTGTATTATTAAAGTGTCCTTTACTTAAAGTTTGGGACCTACAAAGGCCTCCGCCGCTGGGCCAGCCTGGCAAACCAGCGGCATTTCGTTTTTTCCCACTTTGGCATGCTGCGAATTTTTTCTATGCTAGTTTCGGCATTATAGGCAGTAATAAACTTCGCTTTCACAACGCCCCTGGAATTCAGATAAGTTTTTATCACCACCACAAAGTTCTCATAAGCCACCGCCACTCGGCGATCCGGATCAACTTTCCTCTTTTCGCGATCCCACCCCTGATATAACTCGGATTTCGAATTTTCAAGTGTTGCACGAATCCATTCCAGACGTTCGGCTCGAGCAACCGAGAATAAGTCTTTGATATTATTACGTTTTGTGCTTTCAAACATGCAATGGTCAAAATCGGTTTTCTTAAACTTTACCTGGATGCCATCAAATGTCTCGATTGGTCTCCTACAATAAATCTTTTCAAAATAAGCCCTATATTCATTCTGAGAATGTAGATGCAGATGGGGCGGCGCCGGCAAATTCATTACCAACCCCCCTCGGAGCGAAATCGAAAAACATTGAATTTCTCCTCGAATTTACTGGTAGGCTGAATCGGCCTTTTAAGGAACCTTTCAATATCGCTTATAATCTTCAGTTTGGCGGCGCTCGTTTGGTGACCATGCATTTTGTAGCTAACCGCCCCAATAAGCACGTCGGCCACCTGAATTAGATCTACTTGTGTTGAGGGGAGAGCCTGAATGGTCACCAACGACATAAGATTCGACGCGTTAAGGCAGCTCTGTAAAGTCTTAAGGCGGTTGTTAAGACGATTGGTCCGAGTATCCAGAAATATGCGATAATGATTGAAATCCAATATCCAGTGGTGAAGTAATTGATAATAGAACTTATAAAACATGAGCTCGTTATCGCTGGCATGAAATTTAACCGCGTTCATCTCATCGGACCTAAGGATTAGCACGCGGAAACGTATGTCATTTGTAAAGAAAAACTTGATCACTTCTCTGTAAAAATCGAGACGCGATGGGCTAACGTTTTTCCACTTAAATTCCCCATGCAGGTCGAAATTTAGGCGAATCTGTCTAAGTTGCGATTTGAGCTGCTCCCGCATCTCGGCTTTTATCCACAAACTACCGATCAGGGTGTAATGTGATCCGGGCCGCGGATTCTTGAATTTCTCTTGTCCGCTTTCGTCACAATATATTTCGAAGTCCATAGGTTCATCCTTCTCTCATTGACCTATACAGCTTGACAATATTTTTGATTCAGAGAATCCGATCCACCCTCTACTCTGCAATAAATCCCCCTGCCCATTTCGCGCCGATGCCGACTAAAATCGCAAAAAGGATGCTGGACAGGGTGCCGACCAGGTAGTATTCGGCGAACTTCTGATCCTGGAGCTCCTTGTAGCGGGCGATGGATTTGGCGGTGAGAACCAGGGCGATGGCGGTGTACTCGCCGGCCAAAACCAGAGTTAGTGTCAGGGCGCGCTCCAAAAGGCCAATCAGCGCGCCGGCGCGGGGGATACCCGAAGCCTCCGGCGGCCGGAACCGCTTCATCAGGATTTTGACAGAGATATGACCCACGAAAAGTGCCACCAGATAAGATGCAGGGTATATTAGCCATGCCATGGGCGAGTTCTCCTCGAGCTACGCATCAAAGGCTAGCAGAAGTTGGTTGCCCGCATTAGCGCTTCAGGCAAAATGGTTTCAGTTCGGCGAAAATCAATAGTTAACCAATATTGGTTAATATTTATGATGTTTACCATATAAGGTTAACAAAACATCTGTTAACCTCTCCCATTTTCATCAGGGATTTCGGCAAGCAACTCGGAAATCAATCTTTCAGAACGAGACAGGCTCACGAATCCTGTAGCTTTTAAGACTTTATGCACAAAGGGCTTCGAAACCCCGAAATAAACAGCCAGTTTCTCGTAAGTGAGATCGGGATTAAGCCGATAATAGTTGACAATCTGTCTCTGCCTTTCCGTCCAATGGCTTTCAATGACGTTTACCAAATCCAAGATCGTGTTGACAATTTTCTCTGACCCGGCTCTTTCAGCCCCTAAACAAATAGTCAGCGTTCTCTTGTTCTTCTTACAGATCTCCAGTGCTTCCCGGGCCCGGTAGAAGGCCGTGCCCCTGAGGCCGCTATCGCCTTCTGCGGGCCTCTCCACCTCGCCGATGCCCATGCCGCAATAGATGCTGACCGGCAGGCTGGATTTGATGAAGGTGTAAACGTCATAGGCTTTGTCGGGCGTCTTCAAAGCGCCCTGGAATTCATCCCCGACGGTGGGTTTGAAGGCGATGAGGATATCAGCGGCGAAGCGGCGGTTGGCCTCTTCCAAGGTTTCCTGCAGCTTGCGGAAGACCTCCGGCCAGTTGTCCAGATCGCGGGAACCTTTGATGTCGCCGATTA
>CAZHMN010000102.1:0-8559 GCA_964533705.1 uncultured bacterium | reverse complement strand
GTTGTATCCGAGCTGGTGAACGGTACGAGGGATGCTGGTGTTCACGAAGTCACCTGGGACGCCAGCGACTTGTCTTCAGGCCTGTACTTCTACCGCATCCAAGCAAGTGATTACACTGCGGTTAGGAAGATGGTGCTGATGAAGTAAAAGGCAGTACCTGCCTTCAATTAGGCGAAGTTGTATGACGGTACATTGAAAACAGAACCTCAATAAAGAGAGGGGCAGGTGAACATACCTGCCCCTTTTTTCTGAATCGGCCATCGCTGACCTTGGCAATCAGCGTAAAAGATCAGTTGGCTTGAATAATAGTCTGAAAACATATTGACTTTCCAACTTTTTGTCATGAATTTATTTGTACGACTTAAAGATCAGGGTCTTTATGCAATTTTCTGGTTCACAACATAAGCACTTTAAATGTCATGTGGTTACGTAAAACGAAGGAGGGTGTCATGAGGAACTCAACCTTAATGATTATGGCCGTATTTGCTGTGGCTACCGTTTCCTTCTCACAGCCCTTCGAACCGGACGAATTCACGGAAGCACTCTGGCACTTCGATGAAATGCCGGGGACATACATCGCCTTCGATGCTACTGGCAATGGGTATAACATGGCGTTGGAAGATGGAGCGGAGTTTACTCCAGCCGGACAGTATGCCGGAGCCGTAGACATGACCGATCCTGATGCCAAGATCAATTCCGATTACCTGATCGGTAACGGCTGGGATGAATTGACCATTGATGCTCACGTGAAACTGACCATGTTCAACCCCGATGAAAACCCGGTTGTGGAACGCTACCAATACTATGCCAGCAATCCCGCTTATTACCTCACCATCATGCCGGGAGGTCAAATCTATGCGGGCGTCTATCAGACGAACGGCGGATACACCAGTTTGACCACCCCACCCGTCATCACCCTGAACACCTGGTATTACATTCAGATGACATGGAGGAGCGGCGGAGAACTAAAAATCTTCGTGGATGGGATTCTGGTGGATTCGGCACCCTCTGAAGTCGGAGCCATCCGCAATTCCACGCATCCGCTCACCATCGGTTGGTTCCACGATACCGGATACGGCGACTTCTACATGAATGGGTACATTGACGAAGTCCGAATTTCCGACATTGACCGTTCCGAGCCCCCTCCTCCTCCCCCGCCTATCTGCTTCGAAGAGCATTGGGATGACGGAAATTGGACAGCCAATCCCACCTGGTACGAATACGAAAACATGGGCAACTTCGCCATCAACGAAGACATGGGTTTCGAAGCCGTCCCCTGCCTGGAAGGGTGGGCTGGCAACATCGGCACGGACTACACCGCCTTATACACACCGGTTGATTGCGGCGAGGCATTCATCGCGGACTTCTGGGTTCACAAGCGAACTACCGATTTCAGCGTCATCATGATCGGATTTAGTGAAGGCGCATACAGTAGTGCCAATCGCGGGTTCAGGGTCCGAATAAATTACAGCAACATTATCTGGGATTGGGAACTGATCATATATGATGTGGATGGCACACAGCTATTCTATGCGGTCATAGACTACGATGATGATCGTTGGACGAATATCCACATGGAGCGTGAACCTACCGGGAATTGGGCAGTCATCTGGGATTACAATGGACCTTATGAAATAACTGCCTATGTAACCGACAGCTTCGCCACGTTTGACAATCCTCATTTGTGGGTGCACCCGGCGGGGTATTATGGCAATACCGGTGGGTTTTACCTCGATGATATCGTCATCTATACAGCGGAACCGCCTGTTCCTCCTCTGAATATTACGATGACCCCCTATAATCCTCCCATCGTTATACCCCCGGGGGGAGATGCCTTTGCCTTCAACGTCGAGATAGCCAATAACGGGAACGAACCGGTCACCTTCGACACCTGGATCAACATCGAAGTCCCCGGTGGATTCTGGTTCACGGTACTCGGGCCGGTCAACGATCTCACACTGGCAGCGGGAAATTCAATCGAACGAGATCGAACTGTTTTCGTTCCCGAAAATGCGCCGCCGGGGGAATACGTCTGCATGGGCATGATCGGAACCTACCCATGGAACATCGTTGCCGCAGACGCTTTCCCGTTCGTGAAGGAAGGCATGGGGGGAGAATGGGTGGGACCAAGCGGCTGGATTTGCTCAGGCGAATCCTTCCCAGGGGAAGCTGGCGTTACTCCTGAAGTCATGCCTGAAGCATTCTCGCTGGGGGAGGCTTACCCCAATCCCTTCAATCCGACGACGACCATCAGCTTCGCTCTGCCGGAGGCGGCCTATGTGACGCTGGAGATCTACGATGTCTCTGGGCGACTCGTCGAATCGCCCCTACAGAATATACGGCGGGATGTGGGTGTTCACGAAGTCACCTGGGACGCCGGCAATCTGTCTTCCGGTCTGTACTTCTACCGTATTCAGACCGGTGATTACAGCGCGGTCAAGAAGATGATTCTGATGAAATAATCGCTGCAATGTAGGGGCGAGGTAACCTCGCCCCTACACCTCCAAACCACAAAACCTTCGGGCGGACAAATGTCCGCCCTTTTAATTTTAAGAAACGGGTTAGTCATATCCAAATTTAACCAACGGATTTTTTCTCATAACGCTTGTGATCGAATTAACTTGCCTTTCAAAAACAGATTTTGTATATTGACGGTCTGAATCCTAAAAATGAGGAAAAATTGGATATATTAACGCAAATACGAGATAAAGCGAAGGCATTGAACCGGAGTGTCGTCTTTCCCGAAGGGGATGACGACCGCACTCTGCACGCCGTTGCAGGATTACAAAAGGAAGGAATCGTTCGCTGTATCGTCCTCGGAGACGAGAAGGAAATAGCCGATCGCGCTCAGGAACTGAATTTGGATCTTGCCGGAGCCGAAATCGTTGACCCCAGGTTGGCTTCTTATAAGGGTGAGCTGGCCGACGTTCTCTACGAACGCCGCAAGCATAGAGGTATGACTTTAGAAGAAGCCCGTAAGCTGACGCTCGACCCGCTGTATTTCGGCGCCTTGATGGTCAAGACGGGAAGAGCGCAGGGGTCGGTGGCCGGAGCCGCTCATTCCACCGGTGACGTTATTCGCGCCGCTTTGTACTGCATCGGCTTGACGCCCGGGATCAAGGTCGTTTCCAGCTCCTTTATGATGGTCATGCCGGACGGCAAGGTTTACATGTATTCCGACGGGGCTGTCGTACCCGACCCTGACGCCGAACAATTAGCCTCCATTGCTGTATCCGCTGCGGCCATCCATCAAGCTCTAACCGGCGAGGAGCCGGTCGTCGCCATGCTGTCTTACTCGACGAAGGGATCAGCGGAAGGGGCCTCCATTAACAAGGTGCGCCAGGCGACGGCCATGGCCAGGGAAATGCGGCCGGAGCTAAGACTGGACGGCGAACTGCAGGTGGATGCGGCCATCGTGCCTGCCGTCGCCGAAAAAAAAGCGCCCGGGTCGCCCGTGCGCGGCGAAGCCAACGTTTTCATCTTTCCCGATCTGGATGCCGGCAATATAGCATATAAAATCACTCAAAGGTTGGCCGGTGCGCAGGCCATTGGACCCCTTGTTCAGGGCCTGGAAAAACCCGCGTTTGACCTGTCTCGGGGCTGCACTGCCTCGGACATCGTCAATGTGGCTGCGATTAACGCATTGGTTTCCGCCTCATCCGAAGGGATGCCTTCGGCACAAGAAAGGGCATAGATCTGAGGAAAGTCGTCCCCCTTATCGTATGCATGGGGATATTACAGACCTTCTCCTGCAAAAACACTGCGGCTCAAGATCGTCCCGGCGCGCAGTTGGGGATTGATTTGTCCCTGTGTTCCAAGTACGTCTGGCGGGGTTTGGTCTTCGATGAAGATCTCGTTCTGCAACCGGACATTTGGTTGCAGGGTTACGGCATCACCATGACCTTCTGGGGAAATATGGATCTCACCGATCCGGATGGGAATTACGAAGGTCAGTTTAACGAATGGGATACCATGATTGATTTTCCGCTGCCTGGTGTGGGTCCCGTTTCGTTCAGCGGTGAACTCTGGTACGGAAGCTTCCCGAATTCATCGGGTCAGGGTTCGAGCACTGCGGAACTCTTGCTCTGGGCTTCAGGTGATTTAATCGGTTCGCCGACAATCGGCGTTTACTGGGATATCTGGCAGTTGCACGGGATTTATGTTGATATGAGTCTATCCCACGCCGCCGCTCTCGGTGCGGGAAACCTGTTTCTATCTACCGGCATGGGTTGGGGGGACGAACGGCATAATCGGTGGTCGTCCGTGGAGAACGCCGAGGGCTGGTTGGACTTTCGGATTGAGGCGGAGTATGCCGCAACGATTTATCCCAACCTGACGCTTTTTCCCGGAATTCACTACAGCAGAATTATCCAGGAGGACATTCGGCGTTATTATGACGACGTCGGAATTGAAGCTTCAAATCTGTTCTTTTCCATTCGCGCAGCTTTTGAATGGTCAGATTGAGGCTCTCTCGTGCTTTGAAAATAGATCATAGAGAATGCATGAGGGTGATCCAACAGCGGAGTTGCCACATATTATAAAATCAAAACCCACGTACCCATTCAAACGTGAATAAGAGGTAAAAGAATCCATGAGCTACAGTCAATTAGCCTTAGACATCGCCGAATCCCCGACGCTCGTTCTAAATGAAAAAGCGAGCCTCATGCGGCAGAGAGGCGACGCGGTGATCCACCTGGGGGCCGGTGAACCGAAAAACAAGGCTCCGATACATGCGATTTTGAGCTCGGCGGCGAAGCTCAACGTCGGCGACATCAAATACACTCCGACGGACGGCATTCCCTCCACGAAGAAGGCCATCATCCGATTCACGGAGGAAACTTACGACCGCCTCGTCGAACCTGAACAAGTCATCGTATCAAACGGCGCCAAGCAGGCCCTCTACAATCTGTTATTCGCTCTGCTGAATCCCCAGGACGAGGTCATCATCCTGGCTCCCTACTGGGTGAGCTATCCGGAAATGGTGAAGATGCTCTACGGGATCCCTATCATTGTCGTCCCGGAAGACGGCACCTTCGTCCCCAGAATGAAGGAAATCGAGGAACACGTCAGTTCCTACACCAAGGCCATCATCGTCAACAGCCCCAACAACCCCTCCGGCGTGATGTATCCGGAGAGCCTGATCGCCGAGCTGGTGGACTTCTGCGAAAAGAAGGGCATTTACCTCATTATGGATGACATCTATAATAAGCTTATCGGGGATGGGAAAACCTGGGTGCCCGCCTATAAGTTCACCAAAAAGGACATCGAAAACACCAAGGTCATCACCATTAACGGCGTATCCAAGCTCTACGGCATGACCGGATTTCGGGTCGGTTGGGCGATCGGCAATAAAAAACTCGTGGAGATCATGACCAACATCCAGGCGCAGATCACGTCCTGTACGTCCGTTGTTTTGCAGGCTGCCGCTGAGGGGGCGTTAATGGGCTTGCAAAGCCATGTTGAGGCGCTACGTTTAACGCTCGATAATAACCGCAAGGTTATGACGCAGGAACTGAAAGCGTTCAATAACGTGCACATCACGCCTCCCGATGGAACGTATTACTGCCTCCCTGACTTCAGTTATTACGAAAAGAACTCCATAAAATTGTGCAATTTCCTGCTTGAAAAAGCGTTAGTCGTCACCATTCCCGGCAAAGAGTTCGGGATGGAGGGGCACTTGCGATTGAGCTATGCCACCACAGTGAAGGACATCACCGAGGGCGTAGAACGCATTAAGTGGGCTCTGGACCCCGAATCACCCAATGAAATTTACATCGGAGATCGAAAATTAGTGAGGGATTGGCTGTGAATAACATCTTGAACATAAAGACTCCTGCAGAGAAAGAGGCCGAAGCTCGTAAAAGCGATTACGGGCTTGAAAATCACGGATTGACCAACCTCCGCAAAGCCTACTGGAACCTCCCCACCGAGGCGTTGTACGAAGAGATCGCCTTTCGCCAGGAAGCACGCATCACCCATAAGGGTCCCATAATCGCCATGACCATTCCTCACTGCGCGCGGTCGGCGAACGACAAATTCGTTGTCAGAGAGAGTAGCACAGAAGACCGGATCTGGTGGGGAGAATATAACCGTCCGATAAGCCAGGAGAAATTCAACGACCTCTTCAACCGAATCCAGGGATTTCTCCAGGGACGCGACGTGTTCATCCAGGATTGTTATGCCGGCGCGGATCCGAATTACCGCATGGCTTTCCGCATTATCACCGAATACGCCTGGCACAGCCATTTCGCACGCAATATGTTTATTACGCCAGAAGCGAACGAAGAGCTCAGGCGGTTTGTCCCTGATTTTACCATCATCGCGGTTCCCTCATTCAAAGCGGTTCCTCAGATTGACGGCACTCCCCGCGAAGTAGCCATTATCCTCAATTTCGATGCCAAGTTGTGCATCATCGCCACGAGCGCATACGGAGGAGAGATTAAAAAATCCGCCTTCACCATTTTGAACTTCCTGCTGCCCTTCCAGGGCGTTATGCCCATGCACTGTTCAGCCAATATCGGCCCGAAAGGCGACTCGGCTCTGTTCTTCGGATTGTCGGGAACTGGTAAAACGTCGCTTTCCGCCGATCCAGGCCGAGGGCTTATCGGCGATGACGAACATGGCTGGTCAGACGAAGGCATCTTCAATTTCGAAGCCGGCTGCTACGCCAAAGTCATCCAGCTCTCACCCACCGCAGAACCCCAAATCTACGCCTGCACCCGCAGATTCGGTACAATCCTGGAAAACGTCGTCTACGATCCGGTTACTCGTTTGATTGACCTGGATGACGAGAGGTTCACCGAAAACACGCGAGCCTCTTACCCCCTTGAGTTCATTGACAACGCTGTGCTCGAGAAAGTCGGAGGCCATCCTAAAAACATCATCCTTTTAACCTGCGATGCCTCCGGGGTGATGCCGCCCATCGCCAGGCTTACGCCGGATCAGGCATTATACCAGTTCATCTCGGGGTATACGGCCAAGATCGCGGGCACCGAAGTCGGTTTGGGTATCGAACCGGAAATCACCTTCAGCGCCTGCTTCGGGGCTCCCTTCATGGTACATCATCCAGCTTACTACGCCGACCTGCTGAAGAAAAAAATTATCAAGCACGGAGCTCAATGCTGGCTGGTCAATACCGGATGGGTCGGTGGTAAATACGGCATTGGTAAGCGCATCAGCATCAAGTACACGCGCGCCCTGCTGAACGCTGCACTCGACGGCACACTCTCCGAAGTCGAATACAGGAAAGATCCAATCTTCGGTTTTGAGGTGCCCAAGCGCTGCCCCGATGTGCCTGATTCCGTGCTCGATCCGGCGAGTTCCTGGCCGAGTCGAGATCAGCACATGCAGATGTACAAGCAGTTGGCAACGCGCTTCATCGAAAACTTCAAGAAGTACGAATCGGAATGCTCGCCGGAGGTCAGGAACTCAGGGCCCAAAAAATAGATAATGACATGAACACCGTTAAGGGGTCATTAGTTCATTGAGACAACCGTCAATGTTCGAATGGCCCTTTTATACGAAAGGCAAAGCGACAATATGATGAACGCCAATTTCCGATTTGCGAAGAGGATCGAGAACCTGACGCCCACGATGATCCTGGAAATTTCGGCGCAGGCAGCCAGGGATCCCGAAATCATCAACCTTTCCGTGGGGCAGCCGGATTTCCCCACACCGGAACCGATTAAGGACGCTGGCACCAAAGCGATCAGAAATAATTTCACACGTTATACAGCCGGTTCGGGAATCGCCGAATTGCGCCAGGCCGTCGCTGACCGGGTCAGCCGTGAAACCGGTATTCCCCGCACTGCGGGAAATGTGGTCATCTCCAATGGAGCCAAGCACGCCCTATCCAGCGCGATTCTCGCCCTGGTGGACACCGGAGATCGGGTTCTGTTGCCCGCACCCTTCTACCCCTCCTATCCCGATATGGTTCACTTAGCGCAGGGCGAGGTCATCTTCCTCCCCACTGAAGCTGAGAGCGGGTTCCGGGTAACGCCGGCTCAATTGGAAGCCGCTCTGGCGACCGATCCCAAATTGCTGATTTTGAATTCGCCTTCCAATCCCACGGGCGCGGCGTACAGCAGAGAGAATTTAGACCTGCTTGTGCCTCTGATCAAGGAATCAGGGATAATGGTACTAAGTGATGAAATTTACGATAAAATCGTGTACGACGGTCGAAATCATGCCAGTCTGGCTTCGTATCCGGAGATCCAGGATCAGGTCATTCTGATCAACGGCGTATCCAAGACCTACTCCATGACGGGCTGGCGCATCGGTTGGTTGGTCGGGAACGAAAATGTCGCTCAAAAGGTCGGGATGGTGCAGTCGCAGATGACTTCATCGCCCTGCTCGATCAGCCAGAAAGCGGCCCTCGAAGCCCTGAGCAGGCCTGAAGAAGAGCTGAAACCCATGCAGACTGCCTTCCAGCAGAGGCGAGATCGGGGGGTGAGTTTGCTGGCTGAAATTCCCGAAGTTAAATGCCACCCACCGGAGGGAGCATTCTACCTCTTCCCGGACGTTTCCGCCTATCTGCCACCTTTAGAGCCCGGGACGTCG
>CAZHMN010000101.1:0-8695 GCA_964533705.1 uncultured bacterium | reverse complement strand
GTGCGGTCAGGACTTCCGTCCTGACCACTTTACCGCCTGCCAGGGTGCCCCACAGCTCTGCTGTGGGTAAGCACCATTTGTCATTCCGGACTTGATCCGGAATCCAGTGTTTTAGTTACCACCAGGATTGGAACAACGTGATTCCTGGCGGCTTTACCTGCGCCGTATCACCTGCAGCCACCTCTTCGCAGGCAGTTGCTCCAGCGGCGAGTGCGGGGACTCGCCGCCACATAAGAATCGGTCGGGTGCCATGTTTCTGGACAACCAGATCGGACCAAGCATGGGCCTACCCGATCCCCGTAATCGGGGTCGCCCCTGACCCCGATCATACCGCGGCTACCCCACGACTCCATTGTAGGTTGGCCAGCATGAGAACAAACAGGTGAAGGGGCGCAGGAGCTGTGCCCTTAAACTTCAATCCAACACCCCCCAAACCCAAAATCCCTCCCAAAATCACTTGCGTTTCCGCCGAATATGTTGTATATTATAAACAGAGGAATTGCTCATATGTCCTATCTGCCCCCCTTGCCCATAATTCCCGATCCCGCTCTTGTTTCTCAAATTTAGGATCTCTATTCCTCGTGACAGGTTTGTCACATACGAGTTTTAGCCGTGCGGAAAACGGCTGCCAGATGTGGCCGACACCGCATTGTGTCCGCCACTTGTGTCACTGACTCTTGCGAGTGGGGAGCATGCTATTTAAGTTACCGCCAGGATTGGAACAACGTGATTCCTGGCGGCTTTACCCGCGCCGTTTCACCTGCTGCCACCTCTCTGTAAGCGGCGAGTGCGGGGACTCGCCGCCACATAAGAATCGGTCGGGTGTCATGCTTCTGGACAACCAGATCGGACCAAGCATGGGCCTACCCGATCCCCGTAATCGGGGTCGCCCCTGACCCCGATCATACCGCGGCTACCCCACGACTCCATTGTAGGTTGGCCAGCATGAGAACAAACAGGTGAAGGGGCGCAGGAGCTGTGCCCTTAAACTTCAATCCAACACCCCCCAAACCCAAAATCCCTCCCAAAATCACTTGCGTTTCCGCCGAATATGTTGTATATTATAAACAGAGGAATTGCTCATATGTCCTATCTGCCCCCCTTGCCCATAATTCCCGATCCCGCTCTTGTTTCTCAAATTTAGGATCTCTATTCCTCGTGACAGGTTTGTCACATACGAGTTTTAGCCGTGCGGAAAACGGCTGCCAGATGTGGCCGACACCGCATTGTGTCCGCCACTTGTGTCACTGACTCTTGCGAGTGGGGAGCATGCTATTTAAGTTACCGCCAGGATTGGAACAACGTGATTCCTGGCGGCTTTATCTGCGCGGCTCATGCGGCGAGTACGGGGACTCGCCGCCACATAGGAATCCGGCGGGGAGGACAGACCACTGAGGGACTTTACAGCCATTCCTGTCTGTCACATCCTCCACCACCGTTGAGGTTACAATGGCCAGCAGAGATATTAAGGACTTAAGGCCGGACGTGATGGAGAAGGCCGAGAATCTTCTAACTGAATGCCAGCATCAGCAGTTGGACATTCTGATCTACCGCACCCTCAGTTCCCTGGAAGAACAGGCCAGGCTCTTTTGCCGCGGTAGAACTTCGGCTGAAATCGAAGCTGTAGCGGCCAGACTCGAGAGAGAATACAATCGGCCGGACGTCAGTGCGGTTCTACTGAACGTCGAGCCCCAAAACGGCGCCAGAGTGACGAATGCGGCGCCGGGTATGAGCCTGCATAATTACGGGCTGGCCTTAGACGCAGTACCCCTGAGGGACGGCAAGCCGGTCTGGGGGGCAAAAGAAGAAGAGGACATTGCCATATGGCATAGATACGGCCAAGCCGCCGAGAAGGTGGGCTTTGAATGGGGTGGACGCTGGACTCGGTTCAGAGATATGCCGCATATACAGGAGCCGGGCGTCCGTTGGCAAGAATTGATTCGGGATTATGAATTTGTATAAATGCGCAATTATCGTTAGAGGTTAAATAGACCTTTACTCGTGCGGTCAGGACTTCCGTCCTGACCACTTTACCGCCTGCCAGGGTGCCCCACAGTTCTACTGTGGGTAAGCAGGCACGTAGGGGCTACTCCTGTAGGGGCTTGATTTATCAAGCCCTCATATTGATGCGTTAATTTCCCGCCGGGATTGGAACAATGTGATTCCTGGCGGCATTGCCTGTGCAAACCCAATGCAACATGGACGCAGAAAAATCCATAGCAGATAGAATCGCAGATACTCTGGCGAGCGTCTGTTTAGGCCGACAGATCGTGGACGTTAGATTGGGATTAAGATACGTCTGCGTGCGATTGGATAATGGGAACTGCGGTCTGGCGTACAGATTTCCCGAAAGGCAGGGTTGCGACGACTTCGCACTGCCCGTAAGGATCCCTTTGGGACCGGAAGACGGCCATATTACCGGACGTGAAGCAGCCGAGCTTCTATCTTGGATTCAGAGGGACAATCTACTTCCACGAGCTGTCGGCCTGGCAACGGCGAATGCGCTGATTGGATCACCCGGCGGTGATGTGGTTCCCGGCGATATTCGCTCAATTCTCGAATTGCGGGAGGCTGAAGATGTGGTCATGATCGGCTACTTCGAACCGTTGGTGCAGAGTATTAGCGATCGCTGCAACCTTCAGATTTATGAGATAGATACCTCACGCGCCCCTGACTTGAATGAAGCCACAGATGCAAATAAGGGGCTGGCGAGTTGCAACGTCGCATTGATAACCAGCACCGCCATAATCAACGGCACGATGGATCACCTGCTGCGGGCTGCCGCAAGCTGCCGTGAGGTGGCCATCCTGGGACCGTCAACGCCGCTACTTCACGAAGCCTTCCGGGGCACTCCGGTAACACTTTTGTCGGGGGTTGTCGTGGCGGATGATGAAGCTGCTTTAAGGGTTGTGAGCGAAGGAGGGGGAATGAGGCAGTTCAAGCCCTATGTGCGTAAAGTGAACGTCAGACTATAACGTGTGAAAAAACATAGCCTACCTGAGGAGTTCCTTAAGTTTCTTCCACATATTCTCGATTTCCAACACCACACCGTCGTTGGAATGTTCCACCACACTGACGCCCTCGATTTGCGCTTCCGTAAAAACGCTGTCATAGCGGATCTTTCCAAGCACCTTCATGCCTTCCTCAGCGGAATCCTTCTCTATTTCTGAGGCTAAATCTGGATTCAAATCCCATTTATTGATGCAGACGACGGTTGGAATGCCGAAGTGCCGGGTCAATTCACCCAGACGTTTTAAATCATGCCGGCCGGCTACGGTCGGTTCTGTTACTGCCAGAACCAGGTCCGCCCCGGCGAGACTGGATATGACCGGGCAGCCTACCCCCGGTGAACCGTCAATGATGATTAGATCAATTTCGGTTTTCTCGGCGTATTTCTTCGCCTGGTTACGCACCAGTGTGACCAGTTTGCCGGAATTTTCTTCGGCGACGCCCAGCCGAGCATGGATCAATGGTCCATAGCGTGTGTCCGAGAGATACCATTCTCCGCACACCGGCTGCACCATCTGAATCGCTTTTTCTGGACAGAAATAAGCGCAGACACCACACCCTTCGCACGAGACCGGGTCGCTTTTGTAGGTCGTCTCTTCTGACCCCTCTTCGACGCTACTCTCGCTTATCGCTTCAAAGCGGCATAAGTCCGCACATAAGCCACAGGAAGTGCATTTTTCAGGTTCAATCACCGCCTTCAATCCCGCACGAAAATCTTCGCGGTAGAGGATTTTAGGCTGAAGAAGGAGATGCAGATCCGCCGCATCCACGTCACAATCGGCCAGCACTGCATTGCCGGCTAAGGCCGCAAGTGAGGCCACGATGCTCGTTTTACCCGTGCCTCCTTTGCCGCTGATGACGACCAGTTCTTTCATTTGATCAGCTTTCACAGGGGGGCTTATCGCAGCGCGTCTCCGCTCCACAGCAAGGAGATGCCCGGTCGCACTCTCCGCTGTTTCTGCGGCTTACTGCTTTTATATCGCTTCGCCCGCCCTTTATAATAAACCCTGTTCCTGCGGACAGGAGCCGTTGCGCAGGTTCGCCGCACTGTGGGCAAACCACCTCATCCTTATCGGCGAATGATCGCAGCAACTCAAATAAATGGCCACAGGAAGGGCAACGGTATTCGTAAATCGGCATTTTTCTTTTCTGCTTAACTGCAGCGGATGTCAGCGATGGATACCGCTTAATGCTCCCGACATTCAGGTTCTGCTAATGATCACAAGCGTTCGGCCCCTGCTCGAGGGTTCCGTCGAGAAACGCCTGCACCACAGCTTCAGGCCTATCCGAAGCCGCACCGACGATGACTTCGATCCCATATTGATCGAAGAAACTTTGAGCGCGATACCCCATGCCTCCCGCAATGATTGTGGTTGCACCGTTCTCTCTTAGCCAGCGCGGTAATACGCCCGGTTCATGAGCCGGGGGAGTTAACGTTTCTCTATCCAGAATTTTCTTGCTGGCCGTATCCACACTGAGCAGCTCAAATTGCTGGCAGTGACCGAAATGAGCGCATAATTGCCCATCGGCCACGGGTATAGCGATTTTCATTTCCATGTTTCCTATGATTCTCTTATTATTTTTGTTTTCAAGTTTTTCATTAGAGAAAAATTCTTCTTCTTCCGCTTGTTTGATTTTATGCCCGTTTTGATTCGAATCTCCCCGTTTTTTCTTCGATGACCGTTATGATTCGGCTGAAAAGGGATTGATAGGACACCAATGCCTGGATTAGGAGCTCACCGCGAGAATAGGCTTCGGCGATCTTGCGGTCATCGGGGATTTCAGCAATCAGGTCAATGCCCTCTTCCCTGCAGAACCGGTGGATTCGATCATCTCCGAGGCCGGCTCGGTTCAGGAGTATGCCGTGATTCAAATCCAGTTTTCTCACCACTTCCACAGCCAGCTTAAGATCATTGAGTCCGAATGGCGTCGGCTCGGTGACCAGAAGCACGTAGTCACACCCTTTGATCGTTTCAACGACGGGACAGGAAGTTCCGGGAGGCGCATCAATGATGGCGAGATCCTCGGCACCGATGGCTTGTTTAACCTTCCGGATGAGGGGTCCCGGCATCGCTTCACCGATTTTGAGCTTCCCGGAGATGAAATTTACGCCTCTCGTAAGAGCCTGACGGCCTGCAATGCCGGTTTCGATTATCCCGATTTCCCTCGGAACTTCCTCAATGGCCTTCGGACTACACACTAAACTACATCCACCACAACTATGGCATAATTCGGGGAAGGTCAAAGGTTTACCGGCGATGACCACAATAGCGCTGAAATTACAGATCTCAGCGCACAGCCCGCATCCATCGCACAGCGCGTTATTGACCTTGGGGATCAACGCGGTGACCGTCTCTGTGCTTCGGATATTCGGTTTAAGGAAAAGGTGACCGTTAGGTTCTTCTACGTCGCAATCAACATAGGTCACCTCTTCCCCGTTTAACGCCCAGGCTGCCGCTAAATTGGCGGCGACAGTGGTTTTCCCTGTCCCTCCTTTGCCACTGGCGATAGCAATCTTCATGGACGGCTGCTCGGTAGGATCATAATCAAGGCCTTAGTGTCAGGTTCCTCAGTCCTTGCGAATCATTTTAGATCCGCAAGATGGGCATTGGACTGAAGAACAGGGCAGACCTTTCTGGTGAGGGACAGCCATACCGCATTGCGGGCAGACGCACTCGCCGCTGGGGCCCAAGCCGCGCCCCCCACCTTGCCCCATTCCTCGCCCCCCGCCTTGTCCTCTCCCTCCGCCACCGGAGGGATTTCTCATATTGCCTTGAGGCATTGTTATTCTCTCAGTTATTCAGTTATAAGAGCGCAGGTCGGTTTGGCCCGCAATGCGCTCGACTATTTTTTGTCCTCGGTTTTTGACAACTCATCAAGGCGATTGTTGATCTCCTCCAGGGCGCCTTTGAAGTAGTCCGCCTGCGTCTTTAATTCGGCGATTTCCTGATCCTTGGTTAGTTCTGGAGGGGGAGGATAAGGAACTGGAACAAACGGGGCATATCCCCAGCCATATCCACGGCCTCCGCCCCAAACGCGGCCTCGACCGCCGCCCCAGGGGAGTCCTCCGCGTCCCGCTCCACGGAAACCATATCCGAAGCCCCGACCGTAGCCAAATCCTCCTCCTGGTATCGGATTCATGTACCCCGGAACTCCATATCCGGCGCAGTATCCCGCTGCTCTACCTGTCATGGGACCGGCGCCCATTGGACCTGTTCTGTCTCCACGCGGCATTTCTTCTCCTTTCGCTATTTTCGATTGGGATTTCTTCCGTTTCTACCAATGGCTTTCCACATCGGCTGAATTGGCGAACTGATATTCGCCTTTATTAAAACTCTCCATTGCACTCTTAACTGTGCCGCTGATTCCGTGCGCGATTTTAACCCCCGCAGCCTGCAGCGCTCGGAAAGCCTTGGGGCCGCAGTGGCCGGTCAATAGTACTTCAGCACCGGCATTGGCGATCGTTTCAGCAGCCTGGATGCCCGCTCCGCCTGCAGCCTGCTGGTTTTGCTGATTATCGAGTACCGTGATCTCATTCGTCTCGGAATTGACCAGTAAAAAATATCTCGCTCGACCGAAACGAGGATCAATTTCTGATTCCAGTGTGGTTCCCGTGGCAGTTACGACGACTTTCATCCTTTTACCCTCGTTAGTTTTTATCTGAGTCCTCTTTTTTTCCGTCTGAAACACGCTCGTTGACCATGACGATGACATCCGGGCATCCTGAAACAGGGATCAGTAATGTGCCCGGAAGCAAAAGCATTCAAAATATCTTCTACTCTTCCCGTAACCCACGGAACTACATCAATGCCTTGATTGTTGATGGCTCTGAAGAAATACTCTGAAACAGCTCCGCAGAGGACTTCAGTAACCCCATTTTCTTTGAATATTTCAGCGCGTTCGGTTGGAGTTTTGTTTCCCAGATAGACCGTGTTGCGATTTTGGATTTTCCCCTGTTCCAGGTCCACGAAGAGCACTTCCCGTGCGACGTCTAAAACCGGTGATATTCTGCCATCCCAGACGGGAATTGCAAGGCGCATTTTTGCAGTCCTCATACTTGCTTAATGGGATGATACAATTCTCATGCCGAAAAAAGTGCCGTAGAATGCGAAGCGCTATTAGACTATAAACTAAGTATTTAGGAACTTGGTGGTGCTATTTGAGGGCGGGGCGGCTCAGCGTTACAGTATCAATATTGCAACTATGTGGAATCCTAATGATGCAATTACGCTACTCTTCGCTAAGCCCTTTGCTGCGGCCGTCGCGGTCGGGAAGATTGAGGTTCAGTTTGTGGATTTTGCGATAGAGGGTGGTTTTATGAATGCCCAATTCTTCGGCGGTTGCCTGGCGATTCCAGGCATTGCGTTTCAAGGCCGCCAGCAGAAATTGAGCTTCGAGGTCGTTCAGCGTGGATGCTGAATCGGCTTGTATTGCACTTGACTTTGAGGATAAATTATCGGGGAGGTGATCCGGCAAAATAATGCCTCCTTCACAGAGGACAAAGGCGTGTTCCAGAATGTTTTCCAGTTCCCTTATGTTGCCGGGGAAGTCATGCTTCATCAAAATTCTCAGGGTTTCGGGTGAAACGCCGTTAATATCCTTCCCGTAAATTTGATTTAGTTTGCCGATGAAGTGTTCCACGAGGATGGGGATATCCTCTTTGCGCTCCACCAAAGGCGGCATCACCAAACGGATGATGTTGATTCTATAAAAAAGATCCTGACGGAATTTACCTTCATCAACCAGCTTTGAAAGGTCGCGATTGGTGGCGGCCAGAACGCGCACATCAATCTTAACGGAACCCACTCCACCCAGAGGTTCCACTGCCTTTTCCTGCAGTACGCGCAGCAATCTGACCTGAAGCGCCGGGGAAATATCACCAATTTCGTCGAGGAAGATCGTTCCACCGTTGGCCAATACAAATCGGCCGGGTTTATCCTTTTTGGCGTCCGTGAAGGCGCCGGCTTTATATCCAAATAGCTCGGATTCAAGCAAAGTATCGGGCAGGGCACCGCAGTTGACGGCAATCAGGGGCCTTTTCTTGCGGGGACTCAGGTTGTGAATGGCTCGGGCGATGAGTTCTTTGCCGGTGCCGCTTGCCCCTTCAATTAACACTGTACTGTCGCTGTTGGCGATCGCCGGCAGGATATTGAAGATCTTCAGCATCGCGGCGCTTTTACTGACGATGTCTTCGAACGTGTAACTCTTCTCAAGTTCTTTGCGCAAGCGTTCCACCCGGCTCAAGTCCCGAAAAGTCTCAACGCCGCCGATGATCTTGCCGTTGCCATCGCGTAACAGAGACGTGGAAATACTGATGGGAATCCGCTTACCATCAGAGTTGATGATATAGACCGCCCGGTTAATGACCGGTTTACCGGTGTCTATCGTGTGCCTGAGTGCGCAATCGGTTTCGCAAATGCTGGCGCGGAAAACGTCGCAACACCGACTCCCGACAGCCTCCTGGCGAGGCACACCGGTGATCTTCTCAGCCGCCCGGTTGAAAAAAGTGATCGTCCATTCCTCGTCAACGGTAAAAACCCCATCACCGATGCTATTCAGAATGGTTTCAAGTTGATCTGGGTTGCTTTTTATGGAAGTTTTCCTGTTCATAATCTACCGTAGCAATATTGCTACTTTTAAGATAACGAAATTGAACTTCGATATCAAGGATTTATTTCTTGGAAAT
>CAZHMN010000100.1:0-9012 GCA_964533705.1 uncultured bacterium | reverse complement strand
CACTGCCCAGTGCATCACTTGTGAAACTGACGGTTTACGACCTGCAGGGCCGGACAGTCGCCGAATTGGTCAACGGTATGAGGGATACCGGTCTCCACGAGGTGACCTGGGACGCGACGGGATTTGCCTCCGGAATCTACTTCTATCGGATTGAGGCAGGAGAATTTAGAGCCGTAAGAAAGACGCTTCTAGTTAAATAGTTGAATATCTAGACGAAACACATAGAAGACGGATACATTGCAAGGTGGTTATCCGTCTTTTGTCATTTGTGAAAAACTTTTCCAAAATTTAAAATTGTACTTGACTTTGCCTAAATTACTCTCTATATTGTCGATAAATTCCATAAAGTTGTTCCCTTACCTTTCCTATTGGTGCGATCAATAAACCGTAATAAGAGTGGAGGTAAAATGCGTGCCTTGATCTTTTCCTTAATAGCGGTTATTCTCGTTCTCCCTGGGACCGTGTTCAGTCAAACCTATATAGCAGGTTCATACGGCGATGCGATATGGACTATTGCAGGCAGTCCTTATATCGTAACTGGCACAGCTTTCTTTGAAACTTTGACCATTGAGCCTGGAGTAGAAGTTAGCTTTGACGCTTATGCAGAGCTTCGCATAGAAGAAAATATCGCAATCAACGGGACTCCTGAAGATTCCGTGATCATTAGAAATGGCGCTACACATTGGGAGGAAATTTGGCTTGGTACTACAAGTGGCGCTTGGTTTTTGTTGCACGACATCAACTATACAATTTTTGAAGGGGGAGATAATTCAGGTTGGCATGGCATAATTTACTGTGAGCGTGGCGATCTTTCATTCAGAAACTGCACCTTCAGAAATATGAACGGCACTGTGATAAACATGAATGGCCAAATTGTGAATGTCCTGGATTGCGATTTTTATAATAACTCCAGCAATATAAATATGGTCAGGAGCGGAGACCACGATAACGCTATCATAAGGGATTGCAGATTTTACAACAACAATTGCTCTAATGGAATCATATATTTAAGGTGCTATTGGAATCCAGTTGATAGGACGGCCGTAGTTTCAAACTGCGAATTTTACAACAATGTGTGTGATTTTTGTCTAAGCCTCGAGAACGGGACGGTATCGAATTCGGTATTCTATGAAACCACTTCAACAGGACAACCAGTTTTTCAACCCTTTACATCTCCTCCTATCGAATATCCCTGCTATATTCAGAACTGCATTGTATGGGGATGCGATTCTGTTGCCTATGACACCGAAATGATTGACATACAGTATAGCGACATAGAGGTCCCATTCCCTGGCGTTGGAAACATCAGTATAAACCCTATGTTCTGTGATCCTACGAATGGAGATTTTGGCTTATTACCCGGCTCCCCCTGCATTGATGCAGGCAATCCTGGTGGATTTTGGTACGACGATAACGGGACTCGAGCGGACATGGGAAAAGATGGTGGAAGCGGCTTCGTGCCAATCCCAACGCAAATTGAATTTCCACCCGCATATTACGGTGAGGAAGTGTCACTGCCCTTTTATTTCTACAATCTAAATGATTTTGATACTGAGATTCTCTCAACCTATTTTACTTCACCAGAGAACTTCAGTTTCGAACTGGATTCAGCTTCAACCTTGCTCTCCCCCCTCGAAAGAGCAAAATATGTAGTTACTTTCACCTGCCCGGGATATGAGCAATCAACGGATATGGTCGTTGTCTCACCTCAGTTTATCGCCGAGGATACAGCTTCAGTTCATCTTCATGGCTTGCCAGTTGAATACACTCCTGTATCCGGAGTGTGGACGGTGGAGAATTCGCCCTATATATACTACGATAACATTATCGTACCAGACGGCGAACAGTTAGTCATCGAGCCGGGCGTAACCGTAAAAATCGCTTACGACAAGGTCTTTAAAATCGAAGGGAATTTGCAGGCGTTAGGCGCCGAAGGTGATAGCATTCTTTTAATGCAAGTATATGATCCCTGGGTAGCGAGTTGGGGAGGACTCTGGTTCAATGAAGCGGATGGGGAAAACCTCCTTAAGTATGTAAAAATCTGGAATGCTACAGGATGCGGCGGAAACGGCTATAATGGCGGCGCGATCCATGCATTTCAAACGGATATTAGCCTGTCTAATAGCATAATCTATAACTCCTTTACGGGTTATCCTCCGGAATGGAACATTATAAATGGCGCTGCAATCTATGCCCTGGAATGCCCGCATGTGTCGGTGGACAACACACTTATGAATTTCTGCTTTGTCGATGAAAAGGGAGGTGGAATATATGCTGAAAATTGCCCCGATGTATCCATCAACAACAGCACTTTCTACCATTTGGACGCCGGAGATTACGGCGGGGGCATCTACCTGAAAAACTCCATAGTGGAAATTGATTCCTGCTGGTTTGAGTATATGCGGCTCGACTTTTCGGGAATAACTGGAATCACTATCTATATGGAAAATACTATCGCTGATATCACGAGATGTATCCTGGTGAGAAACGACAACGATGCCCAATCGACAAGCGCTGTTGTGACTATGACTGATTCATGTCAGGTGACCTTTGATCACAGCGATATCTGCTACAACATAGGTTGGAGCGGGCACGCGTTTCATCTGACTGATGACAATTCAACGCTAAACATCTCCAACTCCATCTTCTATGATATTGATAGTTTTGTCCTACAACCCATAAGCGGCACACTAAACATGTCTTATTCGATCACTCCAACAATCTGGCCCGGGGTGGGTAATCTCTTCGGTAATCCCCTGATTACAAGTGCCTGTCTGCTGACTTCCTCCTCTCCTTGCATTGATGCTGGCGATCCCAACTACCCGCCTGATCCAGACAGCACGCGTTCGGATATGGGAGCTTTCTATTACGAAAGTGGAGGTGCCGTTTCCGGTCCAATTTCCGGTGTTTGGACCGCTGAGAACAGCCCTTACCTTATTGGGAATACCGCCTACATTCCAGCAGGCGACACCCTGAGAATGCTGCCTGGAACGGTGGTAGAATTCACAGGCTCATACACCCTCAATGTTTGTGGGACTCTGCTGATCGAAGGTGAAGCAGACGACTCCGTCAGTATTTACGGTGTAATCTGGCCCAGTCTTTCTCAGTTGTACTTCTCATCCACTCAGACACAATCGCATCTCCAGTACGGATATTTCAATGATTTTGGAATAAACATGGGGCCCATGCCAACGATAATCCACAGATGTCAATTAAACCACTGCCCAATCAATGCTGCCATTTCTTCAGGAAACGTGCTAACAGAATCGACGCTGGATAATGATGCTCATAGGATGGAACTCATTACCGGTGGATCTGATTGGACAATGATAGGCAATTATCTGGATAACGACTATAGCGCATTTTACGAGCCGGCGGTAACCATGGGAATTTGCTCTGCTTCTGGCACTTTCATAGCCAACACTATCCATTGTAGTGCATCAAGTAGCGGCGGAGAATGGTGTTATGCTATCGCAAAAGGATTTTTAAATTGTGAAGGTACATTCGCGCACAATTACGTTAGCGTGTATGCAATCGGAGGGTTCTATAGTAGCGACCAAGACGCTGCATTTGACGAATGCAGTGGGACCTGCAGACATAATTGTATATCTGCCCATGATTACGGTATCTATAATTTCAGCGGTGAACTGTTCAACAACACCATCCGCAATGCATCGTACGGCATTAAAAACTATAATGGAACTGTGAGGAACAGCATATTTTATAACTGTAGCACTTATGGGATCGATGGTACCTGCGTAGTTCGGTACAGCAGTGCGTTCGATTGCGGCAGTCCATATTCATCTTCAGTAACGGTCGGCCCGGGAAACATTTATGAAGATCCCTTACTGGTCAATACCTGGTATCTCGATCCCAATTCACCCTGCATTGACGCCGGCGATCCAGATCCCTTCTACAACGATCCGGACGGAACGCGAGATGATATGGGGGCGAACTACTTCGATCAGGGTGCAGCTTTTGCAACAATCACTCTGAATCCTTACGGCGCGCCCATTCAAATCCCTGCCAACGGCGGTTCTTTTGACTTCAATATCGAAATTCAAAACAACGGTGTTAATCAAGTAACCGGCAATGTTTGGTGTAATGTGGTGCTGCCCAACGGGACACTTTCAGGGCCTCTATTGGGTCCAACTAATTTGACATTGCCCGGAGGATTCATAGGCGACCGCGACCGCACACAGACTGTCCCCGCAGCTGCGCCCGAAGGCGAATACATCTACCGGGGTTTGCTGGGATTATATCCCGATACAATCTGGGATATGGACACCTTCGTATTCGAAAAACTGCCTACTGGCGAAGGTATGCCAGTGGAAGGCTGGCTGAATACCGGCGAACCCTTCGAAGAGTGGATCATCAATCGGGAAAGTGCTGCTTTACCCAAATCCTATGCACTGGAGCCTGCATACCCCAACCCCTTCAACCCAACCACGACGATCAGCTATGCACTGCCACGGGCATCACTTGTAAAGCTGATTGTTTACGACCTGCAAGGCCGGACAGTCGCAAAGTTGGTTGACGGTATGAGGGATGCCGGAGTCCATGAAGTGACCTGGGACGCGACGGGATTCACCTCTGGAATCTACTTCTACCGGATTGAAGCGGGAAAATTTAGAGCCGTAAGAAAGACGCTTCTAGTTAAATAGTTGAATATCTAGACGAAACACATAGAAGACGGATACATTGCAAGGTGGTTATCCGTCTTTTGTCATTTGTGAAAAACTTTTCCAAAATTTAAAATTGTACTTGACTTTGCCTAAATTACTCTCTATATTGTCGATAAATTCCATAAAGTTGTTCCCTTACCTTTCCTATTGGTGCGATCAATAAACCGTAATAAGAGTGGAGGTAAAATGCGTGCCTTGATCTTTTCCTTAATAGCGGTTATTCTCGTTCTCCCTGGGACCGTGTTCAGTCAAACCTATATAGCAGGTTCATACGGCGATGCGATATGGACTATTGCAGGCAGTCCTTATATCGTAACTGGCACAGCTTTCTTTGAAACTTTGACCATTGAGCCTGGAGTAGAAGTTAGCTTTGACGCTTATGCAGAGCTTCGCATAGAAGAAAATATCGCAATCAACGGGACTCCTGAAGATTCCGTGATCATTAGAAATGGCGCTACACATTGGGAGGAAATTTGGCTTGGTACTACAAGTGGCGCTTGGTTTTTGTTGCACGACATCAACTATACAATTTTTGAAGGGGGAGATAATTCAGGTTGGCATGGCATAATTTACTGTGAGCGTGGCGATCTTTCATTCAGAAACTGCACCTTCAGAAATATGAACGGCACTGTGATAAACATGAATGGCCAAATTGTGAATGTCCTGGATTGCGATTTTTATAATAACTCCAGCAATATAAATATGGTCAGGAGCGGAGACCACGATAACGCTATCATAAGGGATTGCAGATTTTACAACAACAATTGCTCTAATGGAATCATATATTTAAGGTGCTATTGGAATCCAGTTGATAGGACGGCCGTAGTTTCAAACTGCGAATTTTACAACAATGTGTGTGATTTTTGTCTAAGCCTCGAGAACGGGACGGTATCGAATTCGGTATTCTATGAAACCACTTCAACAGGACAACCAGTTTTTCAACCCTTTACATCTCCTCCTATCGAATATCCCTGCTATATTCAGAACTGCATTGTATGGGGATGCGATTCTGTTGCCTATGACACCGAAATGATTGACATACAGTATAGCGACATAGAGGTCCCATTCCCTGGCGTTGGAAACATCAGTATAAACCCTATGTTCTGTGATCCTACGAATGGAGATTTTGGCTTATTACCCGGCTCCCCCTGCATTGATGCAGGCAATCCTGGTGGATTTTGGTACGACGATAACGGGACTCGAGCGGACATGGGAAAAGATGGTGGAAGCGGCTTCGTGCCAATCCCAACGCAAATTGAATTTCCACCCGCATATTACGGTGAGGAAGTGTCACTGCCCTTTTATTTCTACAATCTAAATGATTTTGATACTGAGATTCTCTCAACCTATTTTACTTCACCAGAGAACTTCAGTTTCGAACTGGATTCAGCTTCAACCTTGCTCTCCCCCCTCGAAAGAGCAAAATATGTAGTTACTTTCACCTGCCCGGGATATGAGCAATCAACGGATATGGTCGTTGTCTCACCTCAGTTTATCGCCGAGGATACAGCTTCAGTTCATCTTCATGGCTTGCCAGTTGAATACACTCCTGTATCCGGAGTGTGGACGGTGGAGAATTCGCCCTATATATACTACGATAACATTATCGTACCAGACGGCGAACAGTTAGTCATCGAGCCGGGCGTAACCGTAAAAATCGCTTACGACAAGGTCTTTAAAATCGAAGGGAATTTGCAGGCGTTAGGCGCCGAAGGTGATAGCATTCTTTTAATGCAAGTATATGATCCCTGGGTAGCGAGTTGGGGAGGACTCTGGTTCAATGAAGCGGATGGGGAAAACCTCCTTAAGTATGTAAAAATCTGGAATGCTACAGGATGCGGCGGAAACGGCTATAATGGCGGCGCGATCCATGCATTTCAAACGGATATTAGCCTGTCTAATAGCATAATCTATAACTCCTTTACGGGTTATCCTCCGGAATGGAACATTATAAATGGCGCTGCAATCTATGCCCTGGAATGCCCGCATGTGTCGGTGGACAACACACTTATGAATTTCTGCTTTGTCGATGAAAAGGGAGGTGGAATATATGCTGAAAATTGCCCCGATGTATCCATCAACAACAGCACTTTCTACCATTTGGACGCCGGAGATTACGGCGGGGGCATCTACCTGAAAAACTCCATAGTGGAAATTGATTCCTGCTGGTTTGAGTATATGCGGCTCGACTTTTCGGGAATAACTGGAATCACTATCTATATGGAAAATACTATCGCTGATATCACGAGATGTATCCTGGTGAGAAACGACAACGATGCCCAATCGACAAGCGCTGTTGTGACTATGACTGATTCATGTCAGGTGACCTTTGATCACAGCGATATCTGCTACAACATAGGTTGGAGCGGGCACGCGTTTCATCTGACTGATGACAATTCAACGCTAAACATCTCCAACTCCATCTTCTATGATATTGATAGTTTTGTCCTACAACCCATAAGCGGCACACTAAACATGTCTTATTCGATCACTCCAACAATCTGGCCCGGGGTGGGTAATCTCTTCGGTAATCCCCTGATTACAAGTGCCTGTCTGCTGACTTCCTCCTCTCCTTGCATTGATGCTGGCGATCCCAACTACCCGCCTGATCCAGACAGCACGCGTTCGGATATGGGAGCTTTCTATTACGAAAGTGGAGGTGCCGTTTCCGGTCCAATTTCCGGTGTTTGGACCGCTGAGAACAGCCCTTACCTTATTGGGAATACCGCCTACATTCCAGCAGGCGACACCCTGAGAATGCTGCCTGGAACGGTGGTAGAATTCACAGGCTCATACACCCTCAATGTTTGTGGGACTCTGCTGATCGAAGGTGAAGCAGACGACTCCGTCAGTATTTACGGTGTAATCTGGCCCAGTCTTTCTCAGTTGTACTTCTCATCCACTCAGACACAATCGCATCTCCAGTACGGATATTTCAATGATTTTGGAATAAACATGGGGCCCATGCCAACGATAATCCACAGATGTCAATTAAACCACTGCCCAATCAATGCTGCCATTTCTTCAGGAAACGTGCTAACAGAATCGACGCTGGATAATGATGCTCATAGGATGGAACTCATTACCGGTGGATCTGATTGGACAATGATAGGCAATTATCTGGATAACGACTATAGCGCATTTTACGAGCCGGCGGTAACCATGGGAATTTGCTCTGCTTCTGGCACTTTCATAGCCAACACTATCCATTGTAGTGCATCAAGTAGCGGCGGAGAATGGTGTTATGCTATCGCAAAAGGATTTTTAAATTGTGAAGGTACATTCGCGCACAATTACGTTAGCGTGTATGCAATCGGAGGGTTCTATAGTAGCGACCAAGACGCTGCATTTGACGAATGCAGTGGGACCTGCAGACATAATTGTATATCTGCCCATGATTACGGTATCTATAATTTCAGCGGTGAACTGTTCAACAACACCATCCGCAATGCATCGTACGGCATTAAAAACTATAATGGAACTGTGAGGAACAGCATATTTTATAACTGTAGCACTTATGGGATCGATGGTACCTGCGTAGTTCGGTACAGCAGTGCGTTCGATTGCGGCAGTCCATATTCATCTTCAGTAACGGTCGGCCCGGGAAACATTTATGAAGATCCCTTACTGGTCAATACCTGGTATCTCGATCCCAATTCACCCTGCATTGACGCCGGCGATCCAGATCCCTTCTACAACGATCCGGACGGAACGCGAGATGATATGGGGGCGAACTACTTCGATCAGGGTGCAGCTTTTGCAACAATCACTCTGAATCCTTACGGCGCGCCCATTCAAATCCCTGCCAACGGCGGTTCTTTTGACTTCAATATCGAAATTCAAAACAACGGTGTTAATCAAGTAACCGGCAATGTTTGGTGTAATGTGGTGCTGCCCAACGGGACACTTTCAGGGCCTCTATTGGGTCCAACTAATTTGACATTGCCCGGAGGATTCATAGGCGACCGCGACCGCACACAGACTGTCCCCGCAGCTGCGCCCGAAGGCGAATACATCTACCGGGGTTTGCTGGGATTATATCCCGATACAATCTGGGATATGGACACCTTCGTATTCGAAAAACTGCCTACTGGCGAAGGTATGCCAGTGGAAGGCTGGCTGAATACCGGCGAACCCTTCGAAGAGTGGATCATCAATCGGGAAAGTGCTGCTTTACCCAAATCCTATGCACTGGAGCCTGCATACCCCAACCCCTTCAATCCAACCACGACGATAAGCTATGCGTTACCCAGCGCATCACCCGTAAGACTAACGGTTTACGACCTGCAGGGCCGGACCGTCGCTAAGTTGGTTGACGGCATGAGGG
>CAZHMN010000099.1:5165-9028 GCA_964533705.1 uncultured bacterium | reverse complement strand
AAAAAATCATCTCCGATAGAAAAAATCTCTTGCATTTTGTATAAAATATCTTTATATTGAAACTCACCTGCTTTGCATTGCCTGAACCCTGATCAATAAAATAGTCCTGGGGGGATAAGCCCTCAGGACATTTTCTTTTGTACCAAAAAATAAGGAGGAGGCAGACATGAAAAAAGTGATGATCGGTTTTATCTCGATCTTGATCACAGCGGGACTGGGTTTGGCCAACGTGCCCTTGGGCGATTGGAGCGGTGTGGTTGAACCCGGAATTGATGCCACCGGCGGCCCGGACGATTACGGTTACACCTGGATTGATTCCAACGAACCGGGTGGCCCGGTGTACAACTGGATTGACATTTCCGGCATCGGTACGCTGGTCACGGGACTGGGTGATGACAACTGGGTAGGGCCCTTTAACATAGGATTCCCCTTCCATTACTACTGGTACGACGTCACCCAGTACTACATCGGATCCAACGGCTACATTAAGTTCGGATCTCCCTACAACATCGCCCAGCCGTTCCCCAATTCGATTCCGCTGAATTCGACGCCCAACGACTTTCTCGCCGTGTACATCGCGGATTGGTGGCCGGGGCAGCCGGGAGTTACGGATGCGGTTTATCGCTGGACGAACAACGTTGACACCCTGATCGTTTCCTTCGAGGGGATACACCCCTGGGTCGGTACGGGCGTCATTGATGGGCCGCACTCCTTTCAGGTCATCCTGACCGATACCGACAGCTCCATCACCTTCCAATACGGCTACCAGGAGGGGACCGTATCCAACGATGACATCCTGATCGGCATCGAGAACAACAACGGACAGGTAGGCCTGGAACACTCCCACGACGCCTACGTCACCAGCGACTATGCCGTGCTTTTTGAGTACCCGGATGAGGTAACCTATGTCGTTCACGACATGGCCACGATCGCCAGCGCCAATGAAAACTCGGAAGGGTTTTTCGTGGTCAACGGCGACGCCGTAACGCCCTGGGCCAGAGTGAAGAACACCGGTAACCAGACGGAGAACAACATTGGAGTTTTCTGTCAGATTATGCAGGAAGGCGGCGGCAGCGTTTACAACCAGTCCACAATTGTTGGGCCTTTAGCCCCCGGCGAAGAATTGGAAGTCACCTTCACGCCCAACTGGACGCCCGCCGCCAACGGACAGTATTTCGTCAAATGCCAGGTGGTACTGGCGGGTGACATGAATCCCAATAATGATGACAAGACAACGGAGTGCCATGTGTTGAATATCCCCGGTGTACTGCTTTATGACGACGGCACTTCCGAACAGGCCTGGAGCTGGATGGGTGGAAACGGCGGCCTGGGGCAGCGCTTTGTCCCGCCGACATACCCGGTGAGAATAGATGACATCCGCTACTTCATCACATCCGTTTCCACACTGCCTACCTTTACCGCGACGATCTACGATGAAGTCGGCGGTGCTCCCGGCAACGAACTCTTCACCACGACGGTCAATGTCAGTGCTGCCAATCAATGGTACACCGTTGACGTATCGGCTCAGAACATTGTGATCGATGACGGGGCCTATTACGTCGCCTGGCATATGACCGGTGACAACAGCACATCGCTCGGTACTGATAATTCAGCCGGTCAGATCGGATCGCGCCAGAGCTGGGAGTTCACTGGGGTGTGGGCTCCATTCCGCAACGCTGAAACGCACGACGTGATGATTCGCACCCAAATCAGCGAGCCGGGGGCGGTTCCGGACGTAACCGTCACGTTGACCCCCTACGGTACGCCCATCCAGATTCCGGCTTCTGGTGGATCGTTCGATTTCAACATTGCCGTTGCTAATAATGAAGGCACAGCTCAAACCTTTGATGTCTGGACCGATGCCACGCTGCCGAACGGTTCAATTTTCGGCCCGATCATCGGACCGATTAATGTGACTCTCCCTGGCGGCGTTTCCCCTAATCGCGATCGCACCCAGTCCGTGCCTGGCGGAGCACCTCCGGGGACCTACAGCTACAATGCCTACGTGGGCATCCATCCCAGCACCGTCTGGGATAGCGACAGCTTCAACTTCGAGAAGCTGACCGTAGGCGATGGCACTCTGGTCACCAGCTGGGCGAACTACGGTGAGGGCTTCGAATCCTGGATGAACTCATCAGCGGTCGAGGTGCCTTCTGAATTCGCTCTGATCAGCGCTCATCCCAATCCCTTCAATCCCACCACCACCATCGGCTATGCTCTGCCGGAAGCCGCTCGAGTAACACTCAGCGTCTATGACGTCAACGGGCGTCTGGTGGCCAGGTTGGTTGACGGCTGGCGGGACGCGGGAGTGCATGAAGCTGTCTTTGACGCTTCTGGCTTGGCCTCAGGTATGTACCTGTACTGCCTGAGCGCGGGTGACTTCACCGCCGTCCAGAAGATGATTCTGATCAAGTAGTATCCACGAGACAGTAGGGCAAGTTTGTGGCGAAGCCACCACTTCGTGGAAACCTGCCCCTATAATTCATTCTTAGCACTGGGGCGACCCATCGGGTCGCCCCCTTTCTATACCGGACTAAGAAATGAATGAGGTTTTGCGCATCGTTATAATTGAAATAGAATCACATAAAGTGACTTGACTTATTCGTTGAGAAAATATAAATTTGTTGCGGGAATCAGAAACATATCAAGTATTCAGGCATAATTTGCTCTTAGAACTAATAATCCCAAAATTTCAGAAATTTTAAAAAATGCTTGACAAATACATCTTAATGCATTATATTTATAATCAGCAGGTTGATGTCCAACTGGACATGACTTTCGACTGACCGGAGTGTATAAGACTAATGCCCAACACTCCGGTTTTTTTTGTTAAAAACTTGTCCCCCGGTAGTTCAGCTGGATAGAACATCAACCTGCTAAGTTGAAAGTCACTGGTTCAAATCCAGTCCGGGGGACGCTTAAGGTTTTTCCGAAGTGATGCTTTTAATCCCTCATATTTTTATACGAAAATCAAAGCTATTTTGTTGCGATGGTTTTCTGGGATACAACCTCAAGCTTTGGCATTGCGATTTTTTTAGGAGCCGGTGAGGATCATGACCTCTTCCGAAATCCTTTTCTGGGGAGTCGTCGCCTCGCTGGGTGCGGGACTGGCGACGGGAGTCGGCGCCTTGCCGGGGTTTTTCCTGAAACCCGAAGCCGTTCCCCGCAGCTTGATGAACGGCCTTCTGGGTTTGGCGGCCGGCGTGATGCTGGCGGCCACCTCCTTCTCGCTGGTGATCCCTGCAATTGAGTACGGTTCGGATATCTACGGATCGGCGTTATATGCCGTCCTGGTGACCTGCCTCTTCATCTTCATCGGGGGCTGGGGACTGGACCTGGTTGATAAGATCGTGCCGCATTTTCATACCGTCATGGGTCGGGAGGGGCCGCCCTCCAAGCTGCCCCGCGTGACGCTTTTTATTCTGGCGATTACCATTCACAATTTTCCCGAAGGGATGGCGGTCGGTGTCGGCTTCGGAACGGGTGATTTCGGCGGGGGATTGGCGCTGGCCATCGGCATCGGCATCCAGAATATGCCCGAAGGGCTGGCCGTGGCGTTGCCTTTAATTCGCGACGGGAAAACACTTCTCTTCGCCTGGTTTATCGCTTTTTTAACGGGTCTCGTCGAGCCCATCGGCGGCATCTTTGGAGCGGGTCTGGTGACCATCGCCATGCCCGTGCTGCCCGCCGCTCTGGCCTTCGCCGCCGGCGCCATGCTCTTCGTTATCTCTGACGAAATCATCCCCGAAACACATCGTGAAGGCAACGAACGCGTCGCCACCTACGGAGTTATCGTGGGCTTCATCATTATGATGGCGCTGGATAATCTGTTAGGGTGAGTGATCGGAGTAAATGTAGATAGC
>CAZHMN010000099.1:3233-5065 GCA_964533705.1 uncultured bacterium | reverse complement strand
CGGGTCAGTAGCAGCAGCGATATCTTGGTGTCCATTTCGGTGATTTTGCGTTCCAGCGAGTGGAGCCCTTCATTCAAGCCCGCCACCAGCCGGGTCAGCTCGTTTCGGTCGGCTTTGACGTCCTCTAAGTGTTGCAGTTTCAGCCGGGTGCGGGTCATGGCGGCCACGTAGGATACAAGCGCCGATGACAGCATCCCGGCGATGATAATCAAGTCGCGCAGTTCCATAAGCGTTTCTCCTGAAGGGTTTTTGCAGGGGCGATCCGGCGGGTCGCCCCTTTTGATCATTTCCTGGGCTTGATAAATCAAGCCCCTACGTCTTCCACCAGAGGTGCGCGGTACCATTTGCCGTGACGCTTGATCCGCAGAATCGGTTGCAGGGCGGGGGTGTTTTCCCCCCCATTTCCGTAGGTTGGTCGTGAGACCTTTACGGGATTCTCCGAATCCGACCGAATCGCGCAGAGGCTGAATCCCGTCCCCGGCTGAGCGCCGCGGTAAACCAGCGATCCCTCCAGAACCGCGACGACGTTATCGTAGTAGTAGAAGATGGGGCCGTCCTCGCCCGGCGAACCAGGCAGGTGCTCGCAGGTGCGAATGTCCTCGCCGCAGACCGAACAGGTGGGCTTTTCATAGGCGAAGGAGAGGGAAGCTTCGCTGTAGAGCCCGCCGTCAATGGCCACGCGCAGATCGTCTGCCGATGAGTGCCCTCGCAGCCAGTAGAACTTGGGGACGATGTAGCTGTGTCCTTCATACTCTTCGACCGATCCGCCGAAAAAGCGGGCCACGCCCAGAGACCTCTTGTTGTGCCCTACCAGCAGCGGCGCTCCTTGCACCAGAGCCAGCAGTTTGGGTAGGTCTTCCGTTCTGAAGCGGCCGTAATAGGCGTCAACGGCGTCTCCGGCTAAGCGGCAGCGGCGCACGAAGACGTCCCGTTCGGACACCGGCGCCGGCGGCGGATTGCGCAGTGAATTGATTAAACGGACGTCTTCGTCCGTGGGGATGCCCGCATCTTTCAGCAGCGGGCCGGATAGGGTTTGGTGAATCATGGGTTGTCCTCCCTGTTACGCCCCGCCCTGAAGGACGGGGCTACGAGTCTCACAAGCCCCTTGAATGGGGCTTAGTTGTGTTTTAGGCCGGTTTACCGGCCTTGTTCTGAGTTGTAGCCCACTGCTTTAGCGGTGGGCAAAGGCATATGGCCTGCCGGGTGGTCGCTTCCAAAGGGACCACCCCGACAAGTGCTATGCATCTGGGTCGAGCCCTAAAGGGGGCTAAACTCGACGACCCAGACTAAGGGATTTCAAAATATTTTGGTAAATTCGTTCTGAACTATTGACTTTATAGGGAATGGGATTGTATATTATAGCGGACGATTGCACTGAGCTTTCAGCATAAGACAGGGGTGACTGATGAAATGCACATTCGTGGTCTTCTTATTCTTCCTTTCCGGGCTGGCATCCGCAGGGAATATCTATGTTGTTGATTATGCCAGCCAAGCTGATGTTAAGATTTATGTAGTGGACTACAAGAGTCAGGCAGATCTTTGCATCTATGTGGTAGATTATGCATCACAAGCCAAAGGGTACGACGAACTTTGGTATTATGTGTTCTTTGATGGCCAGGCTGATGCAAAGATATATTTTGTTGAATATCCCAGCCAGGCGGATATCAAGGTTTATTTTGTAGATTATAAAAGTCAAGCAGGCTGGCAGAAGTCGAACAAGTTTATCGGCAGATTAAGATGACTTCAGCACTACAGGTAAGATGGGTGTTGATGAAATAGTTTGGTGACATCGATCAAAGGAGAAATCATATGTTTTGTGCCGTCAGGTCTCC
>CAZHMN010000099.1:0-3133 GCA_964533705.1 uncultured bacterium | reverse complement strand
CATTCTTGTCTGTCAGGTAGAGATGAGTTCTTTGAAATATTCGGAGATTGTCATTCCGGACGGGCTTTAGCCCGATCCGGAATCCAGGTTAGCGATTGAATTTTTGGATCCCAGCTTTCGCTGGGATGACACGGTAAGATGAAATTCTTCTGCCTCCAACTTTCCGTAGTCGGCAGCTTTTTTAACTGCCAGGTGCAGAGACCTTGCAGCACGGGAAAACCGAATTCAGGATGCAGGATTTTGCGTAGGGGCGAGGTTACCTCGACTCTACAATGTCGGCTCCGGAAAATCCCGTGACGGTCTCACGATCGACTTCCAATCCCCGACCCCGGAATCCCGCTTCCCGAATCCCCAAATTCCCCTTGCATTTCTCCCCTCCCGTTCGTATCATTTTAGCCTAACGTTTCCACACTCAGGACGGATGCCATGAGCGATTCGAATTCCTCCGCTGAAGAAAGCCAGGATTTAACCCTCCGCGAAAACCTGCGACTGTTATTAAAAGCCTCCAAAGGTTTCTGGCTGGTCAACCAGATCAATTTCTTTGATGGAATCGCCTATTTCGGCATCCTCATGCTGCTGACCCGCTACCTGGGGCCCTCCGGATTGGGCATGTCCGACCAGGTGACCGGTTTCAGCGTGTCGCTTTACACCGGCCTGGTGACGCTGTTCATGTTCGGCGGGGGATTCGTTTCGGACAAGCTGGGGGTGCGTCGGGCTTTGACCTGGTCGCTGATCGTCATCGGCGCAGGGCGGGTGCTGCTTTCCGGCGCGCCGGTTTTTGGGGAGTGGAGTCACGTGGCCTCCTGGGCTGCGCTGCTGCTGATGGCGTTGGGGACCGGCGTCATGCAGCCCGCGCTATACGCTGGCATCAAGGAGTACACCGACCCCCGCACGGCGACGATTGGCTACGGTCTGCTCTATTCCATCATGAACCTGGGCATTGTGGCGGAGAGTTTCATATCGCCCTGGATACGATCTGATGCCACCTTCCTGAATCTGAAATTTGTGGAAATTGTCGGTCTGGGGTGGGGTATCAACGGTGTCTACTGGTCGGCGGTGGCGATCACCGGATTGATGCTGCTGATTCACTTGACTTTCTTCACCAAGAAGGTCGAAGAGACCGACCGCACCGTCATCCTGGATGAGAAAAAGGAAGGCGAACCCCAAAAGACGTTTATTGAGAAGCTCAAGGAGCTCCCCTTCGCCGATCCGCGCTTCATGTTTTTCATCTTTATTCTCTTGCCGGTGCGCACCATCTTCGCTCATGACTTTTTAACCGTGCCCGACTACGTTTTCCGCTGCTTTCCCGAAGCCGTTTCGGCCAAATACGAATGGATTCACGGCATGAATCCATTAATCATCGTCATCTTCGTGCCTACGATAGCCGCGCTGACCCGCAAGGTCAAAATCATCAACATGATGATCATCGGCACGGCGATTACGGCCACCATTCCCTTCATCCTGGTGCCGGGGCCGCATTTATGGACGTTGCTGACCTACGTGACGATTTATTCCTTCGGTGAAGCGGTCTGGTCTTCGCGCTTTCTGGAATACGTGGCGAATTTGGCTCCGGCGGGACGGGTGGGAGCCTACATGGGCTTGGCGGGCATCCCCTGGTTTCTGGCCAAGTTCACCACCGGTCTCTATTCCGGCTCGATGATCGCCCGCTTTATCCCTGAAAACGGCCCGCACAACAGCGGGACGATGTGGTTTATCTACGCCTGCATCGCTTTGATCAGCCCGGTATGCCTGCTGCTCTTCCGAAGGTGGCTGATTGTGGGGGTGTCGGAGAAGAAGTAGTCGGGATTCGGGGTACAAGATTCGGTAGAGGCGTGTAATTAAGCGCCTCATGATGAGGTCATCAGAGTACAGTTTTCAACAGAAGCGTCCCGTCCAATCGGGTCGCTTTTTTTATCCGAGAACAAATCAAATGACCATAATTCTCTTGACAATTTCCCAACAATTGCTTATATTCGCTTCGGGAGAACTACCTTCCCGTTAATCTGATGCGTTTCTCCTTTCAATCGAAGCTACATCGTTTAATTGAAAGGAAATCATCATGCGCCTGAACGTCAAAGCTCTGGCCCTGACGGCCGCCATCGGTTGGGGAGTGGCGGTGTTCCTCACCACCTGGTGGCTGATCATCCTGGGGTCTGGTGGAGTGAGCATGATTCTTACCCGCGTCTATCCTGCTTACCAGGTGACGCCGTTGGGCAGCATCATCGGCCTGGTCTGGGGTTTCGTGGACGGTTTGATCTGCGGAGCGATTTTCGCCTGGCTCTATAACGCCTTGTTGCCCAAAGAGAAGTAGCCATAATTCTTTAAGTTTTCTAGATTTTATTATAGGGGGCGAGGAGATCTTGCCCCCTTTTTTGTTTCTCTCTTCTCTTTATATTTGGTGGTGTGGGGGCTTGCCCCCACCTGCTTTATGCCCGGTAGTCCGTGGGCTTGCCCCCACCTGCCCGGGCGGCAGCAAGTCGTAAGACCTTTGGGGCTGCCGCACTACGGGCTCGCTGGGAGCGATAGTTTTGTGGGCAGAGTAGCATCCTTTTGGCTATCAAGGAACGAAGCCTGTTTTCTCGCACATGAGACCCCCCTGCCCCCTTAGCAAGGGGGGAGGCCGAAGGCCGGGGGATCATCCCGTCATCCTGGGCGGCCACGGACCATTCCGTGACTGCTTTGATGAGCACACTGTAGGGACGAGGTAACCTCGCCCCTACACCTCTTCGCCGCGGAGATTCGGCCGCACGTGCAGCCGTAGGGGCTTGATTTATCAAGCCCTTCTGTACATGGTGCCATCAGCGGGCGGCCCTGCGTCGGGTGGGGACACCCGACGCCACACAGCCTTTTGAAGTAGGATAGGTATAGATTCGTATGGTCAATTGTCTGCCGGGGGAAGCTCAGGAGAGGTCTTCTCAGGACACACCGCCCTATGTTCTCTTATATCGGAATCGAGTGTGGGGGCGGTTCGCCACAAAGTGGTGCCTTCGGTACGAACCGCCCCTACCGAATCCCGTGTACCGAATCCCGAATCCTCTCACACCCCCAACCGTCTCTTCCCCTCTTCCTTCGTCAGATACCCCTTCTCAACCATCCCGTCCACCGTGCGGAAATGAATCTCTTCCGATTGCGC
>CAZHMN010000098.1:0-9145 GCA_964533705.1 uncultured bacterium | reverse complement strand
AACGCACCCTTCACGGGACCGCGCTGGGTTGAATTCAGAGTGGACGTCAACGAAGCGGTCAGCGGCGACTCGGTGGCCACGCTCTGGATCTACGCGCCGGTGGGGACGCCGGAACTGCTGTTAGTGGACGACGACGACGGCGGCATCGCCGAGATCGGGCACCAGGAAGCGCTGGACAACATCCGGCGGGTGTACCGCACGGTGGAATACAGCTCGGCCAGTGATTTGCCGCCCCTGGAGGACTACTTAGCAGTCATCTGGGCGTGCGGAGAAGAAATGGTTAACACCCTGACCAACGAAGACCAGACGCTGCTGCTGGATTACCTGGAAAATAGCGGCGGATCGCTGCTCCTCTCCGGCCGGGGCATCGTTCCGGATCTGGGGGAAACGGACTTTTTTCAGAACGTGTTACACGCGCAGGCGATCGCCACGACGCCGATAGTCGTTCTCTACGGCGTTGATCCGCTGGTGGAGAACATGTCCTTCTTCATCTTCGGGGATGGCTCCAACCAGGACGTCATCGAAGCGGATGGCGACCCCGATGCCGGTTTGCTGCTGACCTACGCCGGCGGACAGGGAGCGGCGGTCAAATACGACGGGACTTACAAAACCTGCGTCTTGGGCTTCGGCTTCGAGGACGTGCAAAGCGGCAACCCGATTTTTGACCAGCCGGAAGATTTGCTGGACCCACTGATCACCTGGATGACAGGAACGACAGGTGTGGAGGGGGACGAAAAGGCGGGGATACCTGCAGTGTATAGGGTTGGGCAGAACTACCCCAACCCCTTCAACGCGGAGACGGTGATTCCTCTGGAATTGCCCAGAAGATCAGCAGTGAAGATTGAGCTTTACAATCTGCAAGGACAGCATATTGGCTCAATTTATGATGGTATTAAGGATGCCGGTTTCGCGAAGATAAGATTCGATGCTTCCGGGTTATCTTCGGGTGTATATTTCTATCGAGTGACGGCGGAGGGATTAGAAGGAGGTGGGAAATTCACCGAATTGGGCAAGGCTCTGTTGCTGAAATGACCGACGGAATGGCGTAGGGACACGGCCTGTCAGGAAACTGATCTACCTCAGTTTAGGCCGGTTCAGCGGCCTTTGCGAAGTGTAGCCCATCGCTTTAGCGGTGGGCGAAAAAGGGGACAAATCCCACCCCACGCCTTCTGCAAATAAAAAAGCAAAAGCAGGATTCTTAAGGGATGCTTGCCGTGCCATGGACAATTATGCTTGACATTGTAAGTGAATTTTTGTAAATTGTTGAGATTTTGTTGGTGCAAAGCACGGGAGTAACCTTGAGAAGACATCAAATTCCATTTCTGATTTTCACTTTGGCGGTAACCTCGCTGCTGATGGGCTGCGCCGAGCGGGAGGACGCCGTTCTGCCCTACGGCTCCGGAGGCAGCGCGCTGGTTTACATAAGCACCACGCAAGTGCGCGGAACGGCTAAGGACGTGGCGGTCGTGGGCAATTTAGCCTACGTGGCGGACGAACCTTTCGGGATCAGCATTTACGACGTTACCGATCCATCTCAGCCGCAATTGGTGGATTCGCTGGACCTGGTTAACTCCACCAAAGCGGATCTAATCGCCGTTGATGCCAGCGGTCGAATCGCTGCAGTTCAGACGGACGGCGACATCAAGATCTACGACCTGGCGACCAAAGAATTCCTGATGAATCGCGGTTCCCGCGGGCACGTTGATATCGAAGTTTATTTCGAAGACAACGTCATGCGTCTATTTCGTTGCGATACGGATGCCGGTGACGGTTTCAACTACGAGACTTTCACGAATACCGGCAGTGAGGATACCCTCTCTTTCAGCAGCAGCCCCGACCTCAGCAGCCAGTACAAAGAATTGTATTCACTCTACGGTTTTTGCCTCGGTTCGAACAATACCGGGTACATCACCAGGAATAGTGCCGGCCTTGCCGTCGTGGATTACGGCGTGTCAGGGAGTGCCGAAGTCCTGGGGGAGTTGAACCTACCGGGAAAGGTACGCGACGCCGCGCTGAAGGGTGAAAACGTCCTCTGCTTGGCCGCTGGATATGAGGGTATTATTACCGTGAACGTCAGCGATCCAGATTATTTAGAGTTGCTGGGTTCCCTGCGCATCGAGTACGCTACGGACATCGAATGGGTGGAAGTGATGGGAGACCGAGCATATTTGCTGGATGACAATGACGGCGTCTTCGTCGTTGAGGTTTCCAATCCTTTCCTTCCCACTCTCATCGGTGAGATGCCGTTGTCGGATCCGAATCACTTCTTCGTGACGGAGGATTTCGTTTTCGTCGCCGATGAAGACATGGGGCTGGTCATCGGGCAGATTGTCTATTAGATTCTCCGATTTTCAGACATAGAAGCGATTCTCAAAAGACCGGAATTTCAAACCACCTCAAGGTTACGAGGAAATTAACAAGCTTTCCGTTCCATGTCCAAAATTCGAGCACTCCTCTTCGACCTCGATAACACCCTCGTCGATTTCATGAAGATGAAACAGGCGGCCGTGGATGCGGCCGTTACGGACATGATTGACGCCGGATTGGATCTTCATCGCTCCGAAGCCACGCGTCGCATCTGGGAAATTTACGACCGAGAGGGGATCGAATTCCAAGAAGTGTTCGACAAGTTTTTGATAGAACATTACGGTAAAATAGACCATAAGATACTGGCATCTGGCATTATCGCCTATCGGCGGGCGCGCGAAGCCGCTCTGGTGCTTTATCCCCATGTTGAGGTTACCTTAATCGAACTGGTGCGCAGAGGTTATCGGCTGGCGGTCTTGTCGGACGCTCCGGCCAAGCAAGCCTGGTTACGTCTATGTTCGTTGGGTTTGCAGCACATCTTTGAAACGGTCATCACGCCGGAAGACACCGGGGAGAGGAAACCCAGTCCTCTGCCCTTCCGCAAGGCGCTGGAAACGCTGGGCGTCACCGCCGACGAAGCCGTAATGATCGGGGACTGGCCGGAAAGGGACATGGCGGGCGCCAAGGCTGTGGGCATCCACACCGTTTACGCCCGCTACGGAGACGCTTACCACAGTTCGACGTCCGGCGCCGAACGAGAAATTGACGACATCTCTGAAATATTGGACATTCTGGATGACGACAAGTTCAACCGATAACACCAAGAACTTGCCGGCGGGCATCGGCATTGACGTGGTGGATATTCCCCGCTTTAAAGATGCTTTTCAGCGCCAGGGTTTCCGGGAAAAGGTATTCACATGCAGTGAAATCGAAGCCTGCGAATCCAAATCTGACGCCCTGCCTTCCTACGCGGTTCGTTTTGCGGTCAAGGAAGCACTTTACAAAGCTCTGGCCGATCCTTCCCTGAAATCCGTCCCCTGGCAGCAGATTGAAACAAAGATCGTCAACGACATCCCTACCATTTGCCTTTCCGACGCATTGAGAGAACGAATCGGGAACAGATCTGCTTTCCTTTCGCTGACTCATACCAGTCAAATCGCGGCTGCAGTGGTTCTACTCCTTCCCAACAGCAACAAAACCGGCAGCAGCAATATTCAACGGGGATCAAATCCATGAAAAAAATTGCCACAACTCAGGAGATGAAGGCGCTGGACAATGCCGCCATCGAGGAAGCGGGCATTCCGGGATTAATCCTCATGGAAAACGCCTCGCTCGGCATCCTCAAGAAAATACAGGAAATCTTCGGCGGGGACGTGCGGGGACGGCATTTTATCATCCTGTGTGGGAAGGGGAATAACGGCGGTGATGGTTACGCTCTGGCCAGACACCTGTTGAACCGGGAAGCGGAGGTTTCGGTATTTGCGGTAGGTCCCATCGCTGATTTACGGGGCGATGCGCTAACCAACGCGCTAATCTTTGAGAAGATCGGCGGCACAATCAAGGAGCTAAAGGAAAGCGGATCTTTGCCCAGGGTGGCGAGCGCCGACTTGATCGTGGACGCTTTGCTGGGCACAGGTTTGACGGGCCGTGCCAGCGGGATGGTCGCGAAGATGATCGAATGGATGAATGACCGGCCGGAGCCCGTTTTGGCTGTGGACATCCCATCCGGAGTTGAAGGCGACACCGGGGCTGTCAGAGGGGTTGCGGTCATCGCCGATTGGACGGTGACGATGGGACTCTATAAACGCGGATTGGTCCTACCTCCCGGACGAGACTTAGCCGGCGAAGTTACCGTGGCAATCATCTCGCTACCGCCTCACGTTCGCGCCGGAACCCACATTTCCTTTAATTTACTGGAAGCAAGCGACATCCATGGAATGCTGCCGCAACGCCAACCCACGGATCACAAGGGCGATTGCGGACGGGTGGTCATACTGGCAGGATCTCCGGGTATGACGGGCGCCGCCACTCTATGCTCACAGGCCGCCCTGCGAATTGGCGCCGGGCTGGTGATTCTGGGCATTCCCAAGAGTCTAAATCCGATCTTAGAAACAAAGCTGTCCGAGGTGATGACCCGCAGGTTGGCCGAGAACGATGATGGCTGCCTCTGCCCGGAAGCTCTGCCCACCATCGAAGAACTCATATCCTGGGCTGACGTGGTCGCCATCGGCCCGGGTTTGTCGCAGCATCCCGACACCGAGGAAACGGTGCGATTGATTCTGTCCAACATCAACAAGCCGCTGGTCATTGATGCTGACGGTCTGAACGTACTGGGCAAGGAAGAAGAATTCGCGGGGATGCTGCCCTCTGGATCAATATTAACGCCCCATCCAGGAGAATTTTCCCGCCTCTGCGGTTTGCCGATTGCGGAAATCCTGAATCATCGAGTATATTTAACCGCTGAAAAGGCCGCTTCCTGGGGCGCAGTCGTCGTATTGAAGGGTTCGCCGACGATTATCGCCGACCCGGGCGGTGAAGTCTTCTGTAATCCCACCGGAAATCCCGCCCTGGCTACCGGTGGTTCGGGAGACGTGCTGACGGGCATGATCGTGGGATTACTCGCCCAGGGTTGCCCGCCCGTTCATGCCGCTTGCGCCGGCGTATATCTTCACGGTTTAGCAGGCGATTTTGCCGCCAAAGAAATCGGGATTGCGGCGACGATTGCGGGTGATCTGGACAAGCTACTCCCCCGTGTGATTCGCCAGGTGAGCCCGGAGGCTTGATGAAAAGCCCTCAAGCGCAACCAGTTCCCCGGTTGTCAACTGTCAGACTGTTCGTTCCGTTTTTGTTCTGGTTAGTTGTCATCTTTGCTTTGTCAGCTTATCCGAAGGCAATCATTCCACAGAGCAAGTATGTTTCCTGGGATAAACTGGCTCATGTCGTTGAATTCGGCATTTTGGGTTACCTGACGGCGCGAACGGCTTTTTTTTCAGGACACCGCTGGATCAGCTTGAGGTTCGTGCAGGTGGCGATTTTCTTCGGCGTGTTTTACGCCGCCAGTGACGAATGGCATCAGTTGCATGTCCCTGGAAGGTGGGCGTCACCGCTCGATATCTTAGCGGATAGCATCGGGGTGGTGGTAGGGCTGCTCATCTTTCTCCAGGTTACTCGCAGTCTCCGTTCCAGAATGGCTTATAAGAACATTAGACCATACAATTCTTGATGACGTTCATGTGAGGAGGTTAAATCATGGCTCGTTCATTAAACAAGGTGATGTTGATCGGCAACCTGGGGAGAGACCCGGAGCTTCGCTCCACCCCTTCGGGGACGCACGTTACCACATTCACCATGGCCACTAACCGCAGGTACAAAGGAAAAGACGGCGAATTCCAGGATGAAACCCAGTGGCATAATATCGTCGTTTGGGGAAACCAGGCAGAATTCATCGCAAATTATCTGAAGAAGGGATCGCGGATTTTCATTGAGGGCCGCCTGACTCACCGGAGCTGGGAAGATCAGAACGGTCAGAAAAGGTATATGACGGAAGTGGTCACCGAAAACTTCGTGCCGCTGGATGCGCCACCGGAAGGAGCGCAGGGAGCGGGCCAGCGCGAACCGGTTCCACCTCCGCCCGAACCGCCCGACGAAAACGGCGCTCCGGATGACGAGGACGTCCCCTTCTGAGGAGCCTGTTCAGTAAATGAGATTGAGGCGGAAGGCAGAAAAAAACTACAAATTTTCGCGGTTCCCTTGACTTTGCCGGAAAAAATGATTATCTTATTATGAATAATACTTAGAGAAATAGCCTGATTAACTAAAACACTAAGAGACTGGAGGAGACAGATGACGCGAAGTACTTATAGGTTTTTGGGAATCGGCTTGCTTACAGTGCTACTTTGTTTCGGAATCGCACAAGCGGAATGGATCTCAACCGGCGCTTCCGGGCCCAGAGCACCTGAAGTAGACCTGATTTCTTCGAATCCCTCTTCCACAGTTTTAGACGTTACAGTCTACGGCTTTTACGTGGAAAGAGTGCAGGAAGCGGGAACCGTTTATCACCAACTCAGCTTCGGTGACAACGCAGCCCTGCGCGAGGTCGGCAAGCCCGAATTGCCGATCATTACCCGCCTTCTGGGAATCCCCGATCGCAGCGATTTGAGGGTATCCTATCAAATCCTCGAAACGCAGACGTTGACGGGTTACACCGTCTGGCCCGCACAGGAGCTCACGGTGGACGGCCAGGAAACACCGGCCTTCGTTATTGACGCGGATTTTTACAGCCAAAACGTCACTTACCCGGACGCTGCTGCCAGCGTTGACGATCCTCAGATCTGGAGAGACGTCCGCGTGAGCCGACTGGAAATCCGCCCGCTCGCCTACAACCCGGGCACGACCAAGCTGACCGTTGCGACTAAAATGCGCGTGACAATTGACTATTTTGGCGTTAACCGCACGCACGAGTTCAGCCGCGTTCGCAAACCCATTGAACCGGAATTCCAAAAACTCTACCGAGCCGCCATCATCAATTTCGATCAGATGAGATACCCTCTGGATAACGGTGGCACGGACAATCCCGGCACCAAATACCTGGTGGTTTGCAAGGATGAATGCCTGCCTATCATCCAACCGCTGGTTGATTTCAGGCACGCTCAGGGATACGAGGCCGAGATCAGGACGATCGCCCCGGATTTCGACAGTCCCGAAGAGATCAAGGCTTACATCAGCCAGCTCTATGAGGATTACGGCCTGGAATACGTGCTGTTGGTCGGAGACGCATACTACAGCGGTGGCCCGGGTGCGGTTGATGTGCCAATGTACTACTGGATCAATACTTATTCAGACTCCTGGTACACCATGATGGACGGCCCGGACGATTATCTTGCCGACCTGGCCATCGGACGGATCGTCTATGATAACATGGACGAGCTCCAACATCAAATTGACAAAACCATGGATTACCTGACGGCTCCGGAGGTTTCCAACTGGGCGGAGCACACGTTGCTGGTCGCCCACCAGGAACAATATCCGCTGAAGTACACCCAGTGCAAGGAAGAGATTCGCACTTATCCGTACTCCATCCAGGTGCCCATCTTTGGGACGGCTTACGGCGGAGCCGGTGCGACGAATCAGGATGTAATTGACTACTTGAACACCAACGGCTCCGGTATCCTGAACTATCGCGGTCACGGTTCACAGACAGCCTGGTCGAGCTGGGGCCCCACAGGCAATTTCACGGCGACGCATGTTTACCAGTTGACGAACTTCGACCGTTACTTCGTGCACTACGACGTCTGCTGCGATAATATGGACTTCCCCGGGTATAACGGGGACTGCTTAGCCGAATCCTTCATGAAGGCTCCGGCGGCGGCCATCGCGGTGAACGGAGCCATCATTCCGTCGTATACCATTCCCAACCATGATTACGACAAGGAGTTCTATAAGGCGATCTACGATTTGGGCATCAACCACATCGGATACGCCTCGAACTTCGCCAATATCACCGTCTATATAGTACACGGATCGATTGGAGAATCCAACATCCGCACTTACCTGTGGCTGGGCGACGCCTGCATAGACGCCTGGACGAATACCATGCAGACCATGACCGTTACTCACGATCCCGTCATGCTGCTGGGAACGAATACGATCACGGTATCCACAGGTTTTGAAGGCGCTCTGGTTTGTGCGCAGAACGATGAAGTTTACGCTTCGGGTTATACGGATGCGACCGGCAGCATCATCCTCGAATTCGACCCTGCGCCCATGCTGCCTGCCGACCTGAACATCACGGTCTCGGCGCACAATTACCTCACCTACCAGGCGACCATTTCCATCATCCCGCCGAGCGGACCGTATGTAGTCTATAATTCCAGCGAGATCAACGACGCGGTGGTGGGTAACAACAACGGCCAGTGGGATTTCGGCGAAACCGTTAACCTGTCCATTGAAGTGAAGAACGTGGGCGTCGAAAGCGCTCCGGACGTGGACGTCACCATTTCCACCGATGAGCCGCTGGTCACGGTTATAGACGGCTCGGAATTCTACGGTACCATCAACGCTGGAGACTCGCTGTCCATTCCCGATGGATTCCAGATGGAAGCCGACCCGACGGTTCCGGATCAGCACATCGTCCCCTTCACCTTGACCGCAGTCTCAGGGATTCAATCCTGGGAGAGCTTCTTCACGCTGACCGTGAACGCACCGGTGGTCTCTATGGAACGGCTCACTATTTACGATCCAACAGGGAACAACAACGGGCAACTTGATCCCGGCGAAACGGCCGACTTCGAACTGACGATGATCAATGACGGTCATACGGAGGCTGAAAACGTTGAAGTCATTCTGACTTCCGGTAATCCCGACGTGGTCATCACGGGCAATCCGGGCACGTTCGGGACAATAGCCGCAGGGGAAACGGCCACTTACACCTACGTGGCCACGGCAGATCCAAGCATGGGAAGTGGTACGATTGTTACTCTCTCCCTGGACATTACGGCTGCTGGTGGATATGCGAACAGCGAAGAATTCGACATAATCGTGGGTGATGAGCGCAACCTTCCCACCGGCCCGGACAATCACGGCTACTGGGCCTGGGACAACAACGACGGAGGCGAATCTCACCCTTACAATTGGATTGAGATCGCTCCCGCGGCGGGCGGATCCGGCACGGTGACATCGGTCACCGGTGACGACCAGACCATGCAGTTCAATCTGCCCTTTACCTTCCGCTACTACGGGCAGAACTTCACCAACATTTCGATCTGCTCCAACGGCTGGATCGCTATGGGGACGCAGACTACCTCGGATTGGTCCAATTCGGGCATCCCCAATTCGGACG
>CAZHMN010000097.1:0-9316 GCA_964533705.1 uncultured bacterium | reverse complement strand
TTTACTGCTTTAATCGCTTCCGTCAACGCCGGAACGACTTCCATGACGTCTCCGACTACGCCGTAATCCGCCACCTTAAAAATAGGCGCATCGGGATCTTTATTTATGGCCACGATCACCTTCGATGAGGTCATGCCAGCCAGATGCTGGATAGCTCCGGAAATGCCGCAGGCAATGTAAAGCGTCGGCGCTACGACCTTACCGGTCTGGCCGACCTGATCGCCGTGCGACCGCCAGCCGGAATCAACCGCGGCACGGGAGGCACCCACAGCACCGCCAAGCACTTTCGCCAATTCTTCCAGCATCTTGAAATTCTCGGTGCCTTTCAGTCCCCGGCCCCCGGAAACCACGAAATCCGCTTCGGTTAACTCGATCATACCTTCGGCTTCAGACTGGACCTGTTTCGTCTGGGCTCTGAAATCAACATCGGAGAGATCAACTTGTAGCGCCTTTACTTCCGCACTCTTCGAAGCGTCCGGTTCGCTGGGGAGGAAAGCTTTGGGGCGGGTGGTGGCGATGCCGGGTGATTTTTTACTGCGGACATTCTGAAGCAGTTTACCACCGTACACAGGCCGCACCGCTTCTAAATGGCCGTCGGCCCAGGATAACTGCACAACGTCCGCCAGAACCGGAACGTCCAAGCGGGCGCCCAGTCTGGGAGCCAGATCCCGGCCCATCGCAGTCGCCGCCATTAAAATCACATCGGGATTTTCTTCCTCAACCGCCTTCTGGAGAACACTGGTATAGCCTTCCGTGGAATAGAGTTCCAGTGAAGGATGATCGGCCGCCAGAATTCGATCAGGCCCATAAGCGGCCAGTTGCCCGCCTAAATCGGATGCGCCCTTACCGATGACGACAGCCGCCAATTCACCATCACCAGCCAGCCGACGGCCTTCACATAATGCTTCGATAGCCGCCTTACGAAATTCCCCTCCGCGCTGTTCTACAAAAATCAAAACCTTCATTATACCTCCTTGTATGCAACTCCCAGCCGAAGCGGGAGAATATCTTCATTATCTGAGCTTATTTACAGAACTTTTGCTTCCTCCCGAAGCAATCGCACCAGTTCGGGAACGGCGTCTTTGCCCTCTCCCACGATCTTGCCGCCCGAACGAGGTGTGGGATAAGCGAGATCCAAAACTTCAATATCAGAATCCGCGCAGGTGCAGGGCAGATCGGCGATCTCTTTTTTCTTCGCTGTCATGATGCCCTTCAGGGAAGCGTAACGAGGTTCATTTAGACCTTTCTGCGCCGATATCACCGCCGGAAGCGAAGTTTCAACCACTTCTATTCCACCCTCGAATTCGCGATGAGCAGTGGCCTTTCCATCACCGAGCTCGAGTTTGACCACGGCCGAAACGTTGGGAAGGTTCAACTTCTCAGCGAGCATGATGGGCACCTGAGCGTTGTCCTCATCAACAGCCTGCTTACCGCAGAGGATTAGATCATAGGCCAAATCCTTGATTCCCTCGGCCAGGCATCGAGCCACGGTCATGCTGTCGTGCATGGCGTCGCAGGCGATGTGAATGGCCTTATCAGCACCCATGGCCAGGCCGGTGCGCAAACTTTTCTTCGCTTCTTCCGGGCCAAGAGTGATCAAGGTAACTTCACCGCCCTGGGCTTCCTTGATTTTCAGGGCCTCTTCGACGGCAAATTCGTCATAAGGGTTTAGAATGAAATTAACATCCTGCGTCTGGATGGACTTGCCATCCGATCCAATTTTTACGGCAGTCTCGGTATCAGGAACGTGTTTGACGCAGACCAAGATATTCACTGCGACCTCCTTGATTTAATTCCTACCTACACTATCATTTCTATAGATTTGGAAATATAGAAAAAATCGAGTTTCGTATCAAGCGATTTCTGCGTTTTTCCTGAAGGCAAAGCCGTAATAGCTCTAATAGCTGAATAAAAAAACCGGATTCGTAACCGAATCCGGCCAAAGGAGGAGGCATCCTTTTATGTTATTACGCTTTTTGTACGCGCACCGTTCTTCGCAATAGTTCCAATCCTACCAGCAGGGCGAAACCCGTATTGGTGAAAAGGTAACGCTTCCACATGCGGCGGGGTTCCTGCAGGAAGCGGTAGAACCATTCCAGTCCCCAGTTCTGCATCCACACCGGCGCCCGCCGGGTGACTCCCGCCACCACGTCAAAGCTGCCGCCGACTCCGTGCACAACCGGCACGTTCATTTGATACAAGTACCGGCTGACAAATTGCTCTTTCTTGGGTGAACCGAAGGCCAAAAAGATGATGTCTGCGCCGCTAGCGCGAATTTCATCGGCGACTTTTCCCTCTTCTTCAGGTCGAAAATAGCCATCCCGATAACCGGCAACTTTCAGACTGGGGTATTTCTCGCTATAAATTTTTACAACCTTACGAACGACCTCAGGTCTGGCCCCCAAGAAATAAATCGAATATCCTTTTTCGGCGGCGAGTCTAACCAGCTCTTCCATCAAATCAGTGCCGTTAACCCGCCCCGGTATGGGATTGCCGAGACGCTTTGATAACCAAACCAGGGGAACGCCATCGGCGCCGACCAGGTCGGCATTGTTGATGATACGCCTTAAAGCTTTATCCCTTTTCGCTTTGACTAGTTTCGCTACATTGACAACTACGATTTGGTGAGGCACGCGAGCGCGAATAAATTGCTCGCAACGATCGAGGGTCTCCATCATCGAAACTTTATCTACTCTAACTTTAAACAAAGAAGCTTTTTCAACGCTCATGTATCCCCCGTTAAATAGATGCCGATAATCCTGGTGGTGAAAAGCTACATAACCCTCATTGCGGGTCTTTTGGTTGTTAGGTATACGGGAGCTGGCGCGGAAAGTTGGTGTGAGGTAAACAGAGCGAGACTGACTGTAGAGCAGAAATCAATCACAATAACGATCCGCGGTATCTCCTTTCGTTTTTCTGGTGATTGCCTATAATACGTAAAATACAGTCATAACAGAGGTGATCTAGAACACATTGAAGATAATTTTCCTGTTATTTTTCTCTTTCCATCGAGGCGGCAGAAATTGATCCCCACAAAAAGGTTCACAAAAAAATAAAAGGCACGGCCGGAATCATCTTTGTCCAAGATATTCCTGCAGCACCTTCGTCTTATGGGTCTAAATCCCCATACGACAAGGCCTGGAATCAGGCAGGGCATATCCACACATGAACGAACTGGAGATAGTCCTCGATATTTCTTCGATGTATGTGAACTACAAGAAGTCGTTCGGAATGCCCCTGCAAAGTGACCGCCAATAACCTATAGATTTGCCCCTGACAATACACTCCTTTTCGAAATCTGCGAAAAATATACGAAATAATTCGGTCAAAGTCAAGCAATATAAAAAAATAAATCAAACATTTCATAATTGTCGAGGCTTCAGCAAAAAAAACCATCGGATTCTTCAGTGGGGAAATGTTGGGAGGGGACACCATTTCACCCGCCAGGATCCGATGGTCGTAGGTTCAAGCTAACTCAACTAAATTTAATAAGGGATTTTCTAAAAGTCAAGATAAAAAATACTTTTTGTGTTTTAAATCACAAAAATAGTTGTTTAAAGAATAACACCTAATGCGTCGAAAGTAAATCGGTTCCTGTCATGGATTCACTATGTATCTGTTTTCTCGCAAACAAATAGAAAACATCTTGACATCTCCAGGATAAATTCGTATACTTCTATCCGCCTTTAAGGTTGAACTTTATGATCGGATTCAAGCCGGATTCAATTGGGAATTAGAAAAAACATCGCTCTCCAAGCTCTCACACAGGTTACCAGCCGCGGTTTGGGTTTTCTCTTTTTCTTGATCGCTGCACGCCTGTTGGGTGCAGAGGACTTCGGGTTGTTTTCATTCGCCCTTGGCGTAGGGGCACTATTGGCTGTTCTCATGGATTTCGGAATGGATACGCTCTTAGTCAAATGGTCGGCACGCGGACAGGCAGAAGTCGTAGTGGCATCATTTCATGGTCGAACGACACTTTCTATCGGAGTCTGTTTACTGTTCATCGCATTCGTTCTTGCCTTTATTCAATCGAATCAACTATTACTGTGTTTGGTTGCCATATATTTTGCGCTTCTCATTAACATTCAAACGCATACAGCCTGCTTTCGCGGCATCGAAAAGATGCACCTTGAAAGCTGGGTAATGATCCTTCAAAAAGCCGCTGCCCTCCTGTTCGTTCTACTGGCCCTTCGACTGGCAAACAGGCCTGTATCCGCAGCCTTAAGCCTGGTCCTCAGCGCCAGCCTTGGATTGGCAGCCGCGCGCCTGGCTGTCCAACGACATAGGCTTCAACCTTTGTTGGCTTCATATGGTAGTGAAAGTTGCCGGAATCTTCGGATCCACCTGACATCAATTCTCAGGGAATCTCTACCGCTCCTGCTGGTGGTCGTCGGCTGGAACATCTATTTTAGAATTGATATCGTCATGCTCAAGGCGTACGTTACCAATGAGCAGATCGGATACTATTCGGCGGCATACAAGATCATGGAAGGGATCGGCATTTTCCCATCAATCTTACTGGCCGCCCTTTTCCCGGCTCTGTCTCGTAGGAGCATCCAGGCGCCCGCTGAGGCCCGACGACTGTTCGTCAAGGCGTTAACGCTTCTTGCGCCTGCGGCTCTGCTTCTATGCGGAACCTTTTACGCTCTGGCCGATTTCTTTCTTGTCATCATCTATGGTCGAGAATATGCACCCGCGGTACCTCTTTTTCGCATTCTAATCTGGGCTATACTGGCTATATTTCCCGGCTACTTGGTGACCCAATCCCTGATTGCCTACGACAAAAACATCCACTATTCCGTGATAACTCTCCTGGCGGCCGCATTGAACATCGCTCTGAATTTGCTGCTGATCCCACGCTTCGGTGCATGCGGCGCTGCATGGGCCACAGTTGCCACTGAAGTTTTTGTTTCTATCCTCTGTTTAACGGTTATGGCGAATATCTTCTTCGCAAAGGCGCGCTGGCGGTGATGTCCCGGAAAGAGGATATCCAAAACATAATCGCCCTTGACCTCAGGGCGGCATCACTGGACAGGGGCGGTATAGGCCGATATACCATCGGTATGACCAGTGCCCTACTCCGTTACTCTGAGGAACATCCTGTCCAAATCGGTTTTCAGTTGTATACTGCCAAGGGAGGGTGGGACTTCACTCAATTTCAGGGCGATCGAGTCAGAATAGACGGACGATGGAATTGGTGCACTAACGGTATCCTCAGAAACGGTCTACTCCTGCCGCTTAGTTCCGCCACCGGCAGTTACAAGCTGCTTCATTCCTTCGATTATTTGGGACCTTACACCTTCTTCACACGGAAACTCATCATCAGCGTTCACGATCTGATCCCGATCCACTTTCCTGAACTGGCCACGATCAGACACCGTTTCGTGGCCCGGTGTTTACTCCCCCGTTCCCTGCACCTGGCAGATGCAATTATAGTCCAATCGAACTATGTGGCTGAAGAGGTCAGAGAGCGCTTCCCGCGGGCTTCCGGCAAGATATACATCGTGCCCCCGGGAATCGAATCCTATTTTGCACCGTCTTCGGATGAGACAATCCAGCAGATCCGTAAGATATACGGCCTTCCACAACGGTACCTCTTATTCCTAAAGGTGGATGATCCCAAAAAGAATATAAGAGGAGCAGTCCGGGCGTTAAAAAGCATTTTGGAATGCAGAGAATTCGCTGATATCAGTCTGGCGATCTGCGGAAATCCCCATCCTGAACTTCCTGCCGAGATCAATAGCATCATCAATCCTTTCGAAAAGAATCTGGTCTGGTTAGGCTTTGTTCCCGAAGATCATTTGCCAGCCCTTTATTCGGGGGCCCTGGCGCTGCTGTTTCCTTCGATATGCGAGGGATTCGGCTATCCCATACTGGAGGCGATGGCGTGCGGATGTCCGGTAATTACTTCAAACCTCACATCCATGCCCGAAGTCAGCGGCAATAGGGCGCTATGCATAGATCCGACAAATGCTGATGAGATGGCGCATGCGTTGCTGCAAGTGGTAGAGAATGATCAATTGAGGAAGGAATTAAGGGCCGGTGGTCTGGAATGGTCGCAGCAGTTCACCTGGGAAAAAAGCGCTGCGAGGATTGTGGAGCTTTATTCGGAATTGCTATAGAACCTTTTTCATTATTTATCCCCCGTTACAAGCATAGGCATCATTCGGCCGGTGATTTCCCCATCATCTCCCTGACCAAATCAAACTCAATTTCATACAGCGCCTTCAAGCCTGAATCGGGCACCACCGTGGTCTGCCCCATGCCGCTGTTGCGGAAAAGGTGACCGCAAGACAAGGCCCAGATCCTCCCTTCCCCCACTTCAGTCGTTGCTCCAATAACATCACCCTGATCCGAGTGTAAAAACGGTTCACCGCCGGAGATACTGGAGAACTTTCCCCTGATGCGCAGCGGAAAATACCGACCCTCCAGGGTCAAGGTGTGCAAAGTATCTGACGGGGAAAGCTCGGTTTTCAGGCGCAGTCCAAATTCGCCCAGCAAGTCCCCTGGAACAGACGAGGAGTTATCCGCGGAATTTATGACCAACAGGCGGCCGCCCCGGTTTAAGTAAGCCCGCAACTGCCTCATTTCCTCCGCATCCAACGGCATTGCAGGATCAATCATAACGACGGGATCGTTACCGGAAACCGCCTCTTCTAATTGATAGACTTCCCTGGGGACTGCCCCTACTCTCTGCGTCCAGACGAAGAAGGTCAGGCAGGATTTATCCCCCTCCTCAGACAGCCTCAGGGTCGGCAGGAAATATTGCGAATGCTCTCTTTCGAAATTGATCCAGGGAACGCTACGCGCAGGTTGAGGCAGAGGATAGGCTGCGCGCGTTGCATAATCGGTTAACCAGCCCGCCAGTGAAACGCCCACCAGAATGCCCGCCAGCACAGCCCCATTCCAACCCAGACCAAAGAACAAGAGCACGAACGCCAACAGGGCGATAACCAGGGCGACGGGATTGACCCAGTGATAGAGATTACTGCGATTCAGCCAGTTCAGGGAACCGAGAACTAATTCTGGCTTCCCTTTGACAAAGATGAAGAAATTAGAGAAAGTGGTACTGTCAGTGTAGATCAGGATGCGGCCTTTCCCGTATCGCCCTCCGGCCTGCTGGAGGAAGAGCCCGAAACCGTGATCGAATTGCTTGCGAGTGCGGTCGGGGAAAAAATTCTTCTGGGAATAGTCGAGATGATCTGTTCTCAAACCGTAACCGATGATGGCGGCGTCAGCGTTCCAGGGCGCGGTCATCGAACAGGAGGTGGCGAACAGATAAGGAGGCAGATTCACCACGGAAGGGTGCGCAAACATGGGGGGCTTTTCATAGAGACTTAGTTTACCGGTCTGCAGATCGTGTGTCGAATTGTAATGCAGCCGGTAACCGAAGCGGCGTAATAGGGGATTGAGAAAACTGGAACTGCCGAAAACGTTGGTATGATCACCGATCACCCAGAGGCCTCCACCCCGCTTGACGAAATTGACCACGGCGTCTATTTCCGCAGCCTGGTAGGGCTGGGTGGGAACTTTCAGGATGAGGACGTCCACATCTTTCAGGACATCCGGCGACAGCGGTTCAAAATTGACGCCCACGTCGTAATAATATTTCAGGAATTCGGCCATACAATAATAATTATAGGTTGTTCTCTCGTTATAAACCTCGGTATTCATCGGTTCGGTCGTCCATTCCCAGTCCGAGCCGTGTTCGTTGATCAGCAGTCTGCCTGTCTTTGTTTTACCGGGATCCCGGAAAGTCAAGCCGATCACCGCTGCCGATCCCAGAGTGATTCCGATTAAAAGAGCGATCCGGTTATGTGGAAAAGCAGGGTGCCTGTCCTGCATCGAGCGCCTAAAGGGAACCAGATCATCAGGCTCAGTGGTAATGAGACTCAAAGGTATAAGTGAGATCATCATAAATACGGGATCCCAGAAAAAAGAGGGATTGACCCGCTGCATCATGATGAATAGAAGAACCGCCAGGCGGATCACGGCATATAAAGCCGCGATAACCCAGAAGAAAAGCAATCTTTCAACTCGGCGCACCTCGCTGCGAATGATGATTACCGCGCTCCAGATCAGAATGAAAAGCACCAATGGAACAGGTAGCAATTTCTCGGTGGTCATGGTTACGGGATAGAGGTCTTCGAAGGTGCGTAGGAAGATGGAAGAGCCGATGATGTCAACGGGTTGGCCGAACAGTTTGAATAAAGCATAAATGGCCGGTGTAAAGAAATAACCAGGCCCCGAAAGCTGATGAACCCGCGCCGCCCAGGCGAAAACCAGCGGCAGCAGTGAAGCACTGATTAGAAGGAGTATCCCGAGCTGAACCAGGGCAGCGGAAAAGTATCCCGCCAGCGAATGTTTGCGAAAAAAGGGCAGCAAAATCCAACCGATGCACAGAGGCGCGGCACCGACATTGTAGGGATAAGGCAAGAGAACCAGTACAAACATACAGGCGATAAAACCCAGGAATGCAGCCCAGCGCGGCGAGGGAAGCTTTTCCGTCCAGGGTTCCCGGCTCCTGCTTAAAATTCGAATTAGAAGTAATATAAAAGCCACAGCGTATAGGAGCCAGGGGATCCGAGCATCTTGCGGTGGTAGGTAAATGTGAAGCTGAAAAATCCAGCTAACGGAGATCAGGACGACCGCCAGGGGAAGGATGCGGCTGGTAAAACCTGAGATGTGTTTTGTCTGCTTGTCAGACGTCATATTTTGGTTTTTAACCCGCTGATTTCGAAGATACTCCGTAGTCGGGGTCGCCGAGCCAAGCCCCCGCTTCGTGGCCTGAACCCGACCTTCACCATTCGTCATTCCGGACAGGCGTCAACCTGATCCGGAATCTGAGGATCAAGCATGTCGCCAGGTCTCTGCATCCAACGGTAAGGGAATTTAAAGCTGTCGGGTACGGAGACCCGACAGCACTCTAATAGTGTGTCATTCCGGACAAGCGTCAGCCCGATCCGGAATCCAGGAAAACGGGTACTGGCGGGGACGCGGTCTTAGCGGATTATACTTTTGCGGCAGCTCTGAAAGTTTTTAACTAGTTGCCTTCAGCATGAATCGGGGTCAGGGGCGAGTAGCTGTCCGACAACCCCGAACAAGCCATCATTCCCGCAAGCGAAGCGCGTCGGAAATCGCTTAATATCAACAACTCACATAACCGGTCTGATTCCGGACAAGCCGGAATGACCTAGTTGTCGGACAGCTACCGACCCCGATTACGGAGTCTGACAGCAAGAAAACGGGTATGCAATCGCCGTCGCCGAGCCAAGCCCCCGCTTCGTGGCCTGAACCCGACCTTCACCATTCGTCA
>CAZHMN010000096.1:0-9422 GCA_964533705.1 uncultured bacterium | reverse complement strand
GGCCGCTTTAAGATGGAATGGACTTTAACCTTAAGGCTGTTCACACGCTTGAACCTGCAATACGTTCATGAAGATAATGAATATTATACCAATGCTCTAATCGGTTACCAATTTGCGCCGGAAAGCTATTTTTACCTGGTCTACGACGATTCCCGCAGTAAGCTTCTGGGCTGGGATTCAGTGCGGGATCGCAAGATCAAAATGAAAGTGTCGTATTTCGTGCAGATATAGCAGATGAAAACAGTCGAGGTTGCAGTTAGAGAAAAACAAAACCGGGACGGATTCTGCTCCGTCCCGGCTGTTTTTCAGGGTGATTGATTATGCTCCTAGCATCGCCTTGAATTTGGCAGTGGTCAGCGTCTTGGGCCTTTCGATGGCTTCGCCCCAGGCGCGACTGACGATCAACTGTGAGCACATTCCCATGGCCCGGGAGATGCTGAAGAGCACCGTGTAATAGGGGAATTCCTTCATGCCGTAGTGATACAGCAGCGATCCGGAGGCCGCATCCACATTCGGCCAGGGATTCTTGGCCTTACCGTGCTCTTTCAAGACGTCCGGAATGACGTTATAGACATTACTCATGATCTTAAAGACGGGATCATCCGGACAGTGCTTCAGACCAAATTCGCGGAAAGCGGTAAAGCGGGGATCGGTGACGCGCAGAACAGCGTGACCATAACCGGGGATGACTTTACCGGAATTCAGGGTTTCCCAGGCGAAATCGCGCAACTGATCGTCGGTGGGAACTCCGCCGAATTTCTCGTGGACCATCAGGATCCAGTTCAGGCATTCCTGGTTGGCAAGCCCGTGCAGCGGACCGGCCAAACCGTTCAAACCGGCGGACACAGCGTAGTAGGCGTCAGAAAGGGCCGAACCGACACAGTGGCAAGTATGAGCCGAAACGTTGCCGCCTTCATGGTCACTGTGCAGCACCATGTAGAGGCGCATCAGATCTTTCAAATCGCCCTTAGGATCGGGGATTCCCAACATGTGGCCGAAATTCCCGGCCCAGTCCAAATTGGGATCGGGCTCGATGCGAGGTCCCTTATTGAAGCGTAGACGATAGACACCGGCACCGAGGGCAGGTAACTTCGCCAACAGATTCAAGGAATCCTCGAGCGTGGGTTCCCAATATTCAGTTTTCTTTATCCCTGCATCGTAGGCCTTGCGGAATTCTGACTCACGCTCCATCACCAGGATGCCGGTGTTAAACATGCACATAGGATGTGAATCCTTGGGCATCGCTTCCAGAACGTCCCAGACGTATTGCGGGACTTCGGCGCGTTTGCGAAAGTCCGCCTTTAAATCTTCCAGATCCTCCGCCGGGGGAAGCTTCCCGACACAGAGCAGATAGAAGATCTCTTCGGGCAGGCGGTCTGTTAATTCGCCGATAGGAATATCACGGATCAAAAGACCTTTCTCAGGGGGGACTTCGGAAGTATCACAGACCAACGCCTTCACACCGCGCATTCCACCATACGCTTGCGCCAGGGTTACTTCGCTGACGACCTTATCACCGTATTGTTTGAGAAACGAGCGGATGTCTTCCCGCATAGCAGGAACGATCTCCGCCATCCTCTGTTTCAATGTTGCCATAAGCACACTCCTTTTTTATCGGCCCAGCAAATGTTTAATGACACATTCAAGGCACGACGATTGTTGAACTCAGCGATTTATCTGTCAATGATATGGAACTTCAGAAGCCTATTGCGGGCGGTTTATTCAGAATCAATCGGAAGTACATACGCACAAAGAACTAAAGTCCAACTGGGCAACGTCTCAGATGCAATGATCCAGAAAGACTCTGAAGTGAAAAGTTATGCATTAAAGTCCAAAAAGTCAAGCGAATTTTCAGCTTTATATTTAAGCACTTTTTTTCACTTTATGCCTTCCAGAGCCAGCAGTTTGCGCTTAACGCTCACCCCTCCGCCGCCGAATCCACAAAGGTTGCCGTCCGCTCCGATGACTCGATGACAGGGAATGAAGAGGGGTATGGGATTCGCCCCGCAGGCTCCGCCCACAGCTCGCGCGGCACGGGGCGAACCTATTTTCTCGGCAACTTGAGCATAGGTAACCGTTTTTCCATGCGGAACTTTTCGCAATTGGTTCCACACATTCCGCTGAAAAGGTGTTCCGACCGGATCAAGTGGGAAATCATTCGGCAGGGGAACTCCCCCATGAAAATAACCATCAAGCGCATGAACGGCCGTCCTCAGGTTGTTATCCGCATCGGGATTAACCTCCACCCAACTGCCCTGATAGCGCCGCCGGTATCGTTTCTCAAAATCATCCCATTTCTCAGCCAAAGATAGGGCCACCAATCCCCGTTCGCCAGCCAGCAGGTGAATCGTCCCGACGGGGCTACGATAGGCAGTATGGCGATATTCCGGTATCCGTTTCATAATGCTGCACCCAACCTTTCTCAAATCCGAGATTCCGGGCAAAACTCACGATTTTATGGTATTCATACCTTGTTATTCTTCTTCCCAGCACCTGGTGTCCGATGGTTTTGTATGTGGGGAAATACTGTCCCATCAGGCTAATATGAATTTGATCTCGAAATTGTTCTCTCAGGGTTTTCAGCAACAGCTTGCTGTCTTCCAGACCACCGGGTAGGGCGAGATGGCGCACGATAACAGCGCGGGTCGCGCCTTCGTCGAGCTGCTCCACCATCGCCTTGATGGCTTCGAGGCTTCGTGAGGGGTAGTCCGGAACGCCCTGGATAGATCGGCCACGGTCGGAATCAGCGGTCTTGGCATCGGGCAACCAGACGTCAACGATACCCGAAAGCAAGCGGATCACCTCTGGATCCTCGTATCCTCCGTTGTTGTGAACCAGAGGAAGGTTGAAACCTTCCTGCAGACAAAGAAGGTAGGCTTCCAAGGCTGGGACAATCTGCGGCGTCGGCGTCACCCAGCCCAGGCTTTGCGCTCCATTACACCACTTTTTGAGGATCTTTTCGGCAAGATCCTCAGGGGATATCTGGAGGCCGACGTGATTTTGCGAGATCGGCCAGTTCTGGCAGTGGATACAATGAAGGTTGCAGCCGGAAAAGAAAATGTTTATCGCACCAACATCGCCGGAAATGGGGGGCTCTTCGCCGCAGTGCCTGGCCACTGCAGCTACGCGGAAATCCAGAGCGAGGCCGCATTCGCCCAGGTCTCCAGCGACTCGCGCGACTCCGCAGCGACGCGGGCAGAGTCCGCAGGGTTCTTGCCGACGTCGAAGTTCGGGGAGTACTCTCTCGATGCGGAGAATGCGCTCTCTGATTTCGGCTTCAGTCAACTTACGATCGAGCCCACCCGACGGTTTAATCGGTTTCAGAACGGCTTCCATATCGAACTGGTACGATTGCACATTCAAACGGGCTAATGGTTGGATCTATAATAAACAGAGGGAAACATGATGAAAAACGCCGGATACCAAGATCCGGCGGTGTAAGATTTAAATTCAGCTCAGGTAATGCTTCAATCGCTTTGAACAATGGGGCAAGGCAGCAAGAGTGAGATTCTTATTTTTCACCCTCAGATTCCCCCTCTTCCACCCCTTCTTCGGGTACAGCGGAGAGATCGGTAATCTCATTGATATCCTTACCCAGATTTTTTAATTCCCACTCGGCCGAAGCAACCATGCCACTGTCAGAGCGATCCGCATACTGGTTCAGGAAAGTCTCATAGGCGACTTTCGCCTTCTCCAGATCTTTAATCTCATTAGCATAGATGAAACCGATCATGAACTGCGATTGAGGAGCGTATTGACTCTTGGGGTGCAACTCCACCAGTTGTTCATATTTGACCACGGCTTCGTCGTATTTCTGCTCTTCCTGCAGCTTTTTAGCTTCAGTGAACAAATCCTCGGCCTTGGGGCCTTTCTGGCAGCCGATAACAAGTGCCAAGATCAAAGCTAAGAATGTCAACGAAAGGATTACTTTTTTCATTACCGTTTCCCTCTGGTTTAAACTGCCGAATCCCCACAAATTTAAGCAATTTTCAAATCGAAATCAAGTAGTTTTTATTGATCTGCTTGATCCTCTTCGGTGTCGATTTCCAGCGGTGCTCTCATGTGCGTTTTTCGGGCGGTTAGAATCCGGGTATAGCAGAATACCACGAGAGATAGAATCACCAGCCAGGAAACAGTAACCATGATCCATCCACCGACGTTCATCGCAATTCCTCTTTTTTGATAAAGCGACCCCGTTTGCGGGCCAGGATGATGAAACTGATCAGAATTCCCATCACAGTCAGCAAAATCAGGCGTGTGATCCAGATGGTGATGCGGTTCTCCGGGCTGGCGTTTTCAAGGGTCAGGACAGGGAGACCCTGCTGAATGATCCAGGTTACCAGTATGGCCAGCAGTGAAAGCGGTGTGATCACCAGAAAAACGAACTTGAAAAAGCGGGGCACTCGCAAATCTGCGCCCAGGTCTATTTCCCTGAAGCCTTTCTTTAAACCGAAGAACCAGGCGAATAGTACAATCGCCAGAAAAGCATTCAGGACCGGGAAGAGCGTACCAGCCCAGAAATCGAGCTCATCCATGCTGCCGCGGGCCAGCGTGAAGATGATAAAATTCGTAACCAGAAAGCTCACTACACCGATCGCCACGACGGACTGTTGCCGAGTCCATTTCAGTTCATCTTCCAGGAAGGTGATCATGGGTTGGATTAGCGAGACCGACGATGTAATTCCGGCCATAAAGAGGAGAAAGAACCACAGAAAGCCGACGAAGGCCCCGCCCTGCATCTGATTGAAAATCAAGGGCATGGTGACGAAACCGAGATTGAACGATCCGCCCTGGGCGACTTCCTGCGCTCCCATCGCTCCGAAGAAGATGAAGGTTGCGGGTATAACGATTGAGCCGGCTAAGATGACCTCAAAAAATTCGTTGGTGGAATTGGCGGTCAGGGATGACAGAGCCACGTCGTCCCGGGCGCGCAGATAGCTGGCATAGGCCATAATGGATCCCATACCGACGGAGAGGGTAAAGAACATCTGCCCGGCGGCGGCAAGCCAGACGGAAGCATCCTTCAAAGCGTTGAAATCGGGATTCCACAGGAATCCAAGACCATTGATGAAATTTTGATCGGGTTTATCAGGATACGGCGATCCCAGAGTTATCACTCGGCCGAGTAACACCAAGCCGATCAGGAACATGATGGGCAGGGCGATCTTGTTCAGCTTTTCGATCCCCCTGGTCACGCCGCGATAGATGAAATAGAAATTTACCACAAAGACAACCGCAAAAGCGGCATAGGCCGTCCAGGGGCCGTTGAAGAAGGCATTAGTTTCCACACCCTGGAAACCGGATAGAAAGGCGGTCATCTGACCGGGATCAGCAATCTGACGATACTCACCGGTCAAGGAAAAAAACGCGTAGGCCAGCGTCCAACCTTCGATGTAGCAGTAATAGAAAAAAATAGACATCGGCCCCAGCAGCGCGGTGACGCCCAGATATTTCGCCCAGCGCTTACGGCCGCTGATGATATGGTAGATACCCGGAGCCGAACCGTGGCCCTGGCGACCACCGTAACGCCCGATGGTCCATTCCACCCAGGCCAGGGGAATGCCCAGCAGCAGAAAAGCGAGGAAATAGGGGATCATGAAGGCTCCACCTCCGTGTGAAGCCGCCTGTACCGGGAAGCGCAGGAAATTTCCCAATCCCACGGCACTGCCCGAAACCGCCAGAATCACCCCAATTCTCGACCCCCAATTCTCGCGTGGCTTAATCTCTTTGCCTGGCATCATCATTCTCCATTAAATCTGGAGGGAAAACGGGTTAAAATTGGTGCCGACGTCGTAAACGTCCAGCCCTTCACGGCGCTTTAATGATGCGACCACCTTGTAGGTCGCCGGAGTGGCCAGAACTTCGATGCCGACCTTGAATATGTAGTTGGAAATGATAACCGCGCCCAGGAGGCTGCCCGGAATAGTCCCTGCAAAGGCGATAACGCAGAAAAGCACCGTGTCCACGCCCTCGCCGACGATGGTGGAACCGATGGTGCGCGTCCAGAGATAGCGCCCCTTCGTGAAGATCTTCATCTTGGCCAGGATGAAGGAATTGGAAAATTCACCGGCGGCGAAAGCGATCAGCGAAGCCAGGGCGATGCGCGGCGTGGTCATCAGAATGCTGCGGTAGGCTTCCTGGTGAGTCCAACCCTCAGCCGCCGGCAAAATACCGACAATCCAGAGCACCAGAGACATGACTAGACAGGATGAAAAACCGGTCCAGATGACCCGGCGGGAAGCCTTGTAGCCGTAAACTTCGGTCAGGATATCGCCGAAGATGTAGGATATAGGAAAGAGGAGAGTGCCGCCATCGAAGGTGAATGGCCCTAAAAGCAGGATCTTGGTCGAGGCGACGTTGGAGATGATCACAACCGCCACGAATATGCCGGTAATGATTTCCAGGTAGCGTGTGGGCGGGCGTTGCATGATGCGGCAATATAAGGAATTCGAACAAGGAAATCAAGGGGAAAATGGAAGAGAAATAAAAGGGCTTGATGAATCAAGCCCCTACAAATCTGCGTCAGGTCACACCCTCAAGGGCAAGACCTGACGCAACAGAAAATAGAAAGCGGTAGGTGAAAAACACCTGCCGCGGCGCAATGGCGGCCTCACTACAAACATGCTATTAGCTTCTTAGGGGTTTGATTATAGTTTTTACCTAAATATTTTTAAGCTCATCGAAGTCAGTGACGACCCCGATTACGGTATCAGGCTGTGGACTTCGTAGGATCTTCGTTAGTTTCGTAGGGGTTTGATTTATCAAACCCAATCCATTCCCTTCCGGCAGGGCTTGATGAATCAAGCCCCTACAGCCTACGATTTTTCTCCTTCCTCAGTTTCCCCCTCTTCATCCTCCACTACTTCCACCTGCACCTCCTTCACAAAGCGCAATTCTCCGTTGCTGTAGTCCACCTTGACGATGTCCCCCGGGGCGAAGTTGCCGGCCAGTAGCTCCTTTGCCAGTGGATTCACCAGCTCGCGCTGCAAAGCGCGCTTTAAGGGCCGCGCTCCGAAGAGCGGATCGGTGCCGACTTCGATCAAGTGGTCTTCGGCGGCGGGCGTGAGCTCTACAGTCACCTGCTGCTTCTCCAGCCGCTTCAAAAGCTGATTCAACTGCAAGCGAAGGATCTGCTTCAAGTGCTCCCGATCCAACGGGTGGAAGACGATGATTTCGTCAATGCGGTTCAGGAATTCGGGGCGCAGGGTCTGGCGCAGGAGGGCCAGCAGTTCGCCTTTGACCTGTTCGGCGACTTTCTCCGCATCCTTCCCGCTATCCGACATTCGGGAACGAATCAGGTCAGATCCCAGGTTGGAGGTCATAATAACGATGGTGTTCTTGAAGTTGACCGTGCGTCCCTGATTATCGGTTAGGCGGCCTTCGTCCAGAAGCTGCAGCAGGATGTTGAAGACCTCAGGGTGCGCCTTTTCGATCTCGTCGAGAAGGACGACGGAATAGGGTTTGCGCCGTACGGCTTCGGTTAACTGGCCGCCTTCTTCGTAGCCGACGTACCCGGGTGGTGCCCCGATTATGCGGGAAACGGTATGGCGTTCCTGGTACTCCGACATGTCCAGCCGCACCATGGCGGATTCGTCGTCGAAAAGGAACTCCGCCAGGGCGCGAGCCAGCTCGGTCTTCCCCACTCCGGTCGAACCCAGGAAGATGAAAGTGCCCAGCGGGCGGTTCTCCTCCTGCAGCCCGGCGCGGGCGCGGCGGATGGCGTCGGATACGGCTGCAACGGCTTCATCCTGGCCGATAACCCGGCTGTGCAAGTTCTCTTCCATTTTAAGGAGCTTCTGTTTTTCGCTTTCCAGCATCTTGGAGACCGGGATTTTGGTCCAGCGGGAGACGATCTCGGCGATGTCCTCGTCGGTGACCTCTTCGCGCAGGAGCTGGCGATCCTCTTGGAATTTCAGAAGTTGCTCCTTCAGCGAGGTGAGCTTGTTGTCCAGATCACGCAGGACGCCGTAGCGCAGTTCGCTCACCCTGGAAAAATTACCCTCCCGCTCGGCGATGGACTCTTCCTGTTTCACCTGATCAATGCGCTCCTTGATACGGCCGATTTCGTTTAAGATCTCCTTCTCACGTTGCCAGCGAGTGCGCAACGCTTTCTCTTCCTCTTTCAATTCCGCAAGCTCTTTCTCAACTCCATCAAGGCGTTTTTTAGAGGCTTCGTCCTTCTCCCGTTTCAGGCCCTGGCGTTCGATTTCAAGCTGCGTGATCTTGCGGGTGACCATCTCCAGCTCTTCGGGCATGGAATCTATCTCGATGCGCAGTTTTGATGCAGCCTCATCCACCAGGTCAATTGCTTTGTCAGGCAAAAAACGGTCACTGATGTAGCGGTGCGACAGTACGGCAGCGGCCACCAGGGCGGCATCGGTGATGCGCACTTTGTGGTGAGCCTCGTACTTCTCCTGCAGACCGCGCAGGATGGACACCGTCTCCTCCACGGAGGGCTCGGATATGATGACCGGCTGGAAGCGGCGCTCAAGGGCTTTGTCCTTCTCGACGTGCTTGCGGTATTCGTCCAGGGTGGTGGCGCCGATGGCGCGGAGTTCGCCCTTGGCTAGCGCGGGTTTCAGCATGTTGGAGGCGTCCAGTGACCCTTCGGCAGAACCGGCCCCGACGATGGTGTGGAGCTCGTCAATGAAGAGAATGACCTCACCCTCTGAAGCCTGAATCTCTTTCAGGACAGCCTTCAGTCGGTCTTCGAACTCGCCGCGGAATTTGGTGCCGGCGACCAGAGCGCCCATATCCAGGGCCAGGACGCGCTTACTCTTCAAGCTTTCGGGCACGTCGCCGGAGGCGATGCGGTGCGCCAATCCCTCGGCGATGGCGGTTTTACCCACGCCGGGTTCGCCGATCAGGACGGGGTTATTTTTGATGCGGCGCGAGAGCACCTGCAGGACGCGGCGGATCTCCTCGTCCCGGCCGATGACGGGATCGAGTTTACCCTGGCGAGCCAGACCCGTCAGGTCACGCGTATAGCGTTCCAGAGCCTTGTATTTGGCCTCTGGCGCCTGATCGGTGACGCGCTGGGTGCCGCGCACGTCTTTCAGGGCTTTCAGAATGCCGTCGCGGGTGACGCCCGTTTTCTTCAGCAACTTGCCGATGAAGGCCTGTTTTTGCTCGACCATAGCCAACAAGAAATGCTCAGGGCTGATGAACTCGTCGCCCAGAGAACCGGCCTCTTTCTCGGCCTGCGCCACGATCTGGTTCAGATCCTTGCCGAGGTAGCGCTGCTGCGCCGCCGCTCCGCTGACCTGCGGAAAGCGCTTGATCTCGGTTTCCAGAGCGCCGTCTAAGTTGGCGAGGTTGACGTCCAGCTTGGACAGCACTTCGCGGACGGGATTTTCGTCATCCGCCAGGAAAGCTTTCAACAGGTGTTCCGGCTCGATGGTCTGATTGCCGCGCTCGGCGGC
>CAZHMN010000095.1:0-9769 GCA_964533705.1 uncultured bacterium | reverse complement strand
TCCGATTTTACCGCATCAAGTGGTGAAGCGGGGCAAGGGCTGAGAATAATACTCGCCTCAAATGTATAGGGCTTTCAACCCAATGTCAAACCTTCAATATGCGCTATTTATTCAGCTTGAAGCCTTTTTTATCCGGGTTTTGGCTGTTATCGGTTCTTTCCCGTTGGTTTTATCGAGGATTTCGATGGCCAGGTCTTTGTCCACGTCCATGACATACGGGATGCCACTGATCTCGGCTGCTTCGCGAGTCAGGCAGGCGAGATCGTCCCGGGAAACGAGATCCACGGAGAACTTACGGCTGCCGGCCAAAAGCTGCCTCAACCCCTGCGCCAGTCGCTCGTAGTAGGTGTAGAGCCCAAGTGCGCCCGTGGGGATCCTTTCGAATTCAGTATCGCCCAGTTCCTTTCGCAGAGAAGAAGCGGTAACGAATATCTCATCTTTCGAGTTGCCAAAGCGTTCAATGTAAACCGGCACCTGGTTGTCATTGATCGTGCGGCCGATGGTCTTGCCGACCATAGCGGCTGCGATGGGCGCTCGAGCCATACCGATCAACTTCACGAAGGGAGCACCCAAAGCCAGACCCTTGAACATCTGATCCTCGAACGTGAATCCACCGGCCAGCGCCAGAGCGGGCACATACTCACCGCGGTCGGCCAGGCGTTTGACGTACTGGTAGAGCAGAGAGTGCAGCTCGACGGGCGGAACGCCCCACTCATTCATCATGCGCCAGGGGCTCATGCCTGTCCCTCCACCGGCACCATCTACGGTCAAGAGGTCAATCTTATACCTGGAAGCGAAGGCTACCGCCCTGGCCAGGTCCGCCGGACGATAGGCCCCTGTTTTCAGAAAGACGTATTTAGCACCGGCTTTGCGCAGTTCTTCAACGCGTTTGGCGAAGGATTCTTCAGATACCATGCCCACGCGAGAATGCCTCTCGAACTCCTTGAAGGCGCCGCGTTCGAAAGCCTTGATCACGTTCGGATCGGTGGGGTTGGGAAGAACCACATATCCGCGGCTGTAGAGTAGCTGTGCCTTCTTTAGATCCGTGATTTTCACTTCGCCGCCGATATTCTTGGCGCCCTGACCCCATTTCAACTCCACGCATTCCACGCCCAAATGCTCGATGGCGTATTCCTGTGCACCCAGCCGCGTATCTTCGATGTTAGCTTGCACTACAATAGCGCCGTAACCGTCGCGCTGGTGATCCTTAAATAGATTCACGCGGCGTTTCAGATCCACAGTATCCAGGACGCGGCCGTTTTTGATGACGGCTTGAGGATCCATACCGACGACGTTTTCGCCGATGGTCAACCCCGTTCCCGCCAGCGCCGTGCCGATGGCCAGGCCTTCCCAGTTGTTCTTGGCGATATTCGTTGACCCGATCCCGGGAATCATGATGGGCAGGCGGAATTTCAGTCCTTTGTCGTGACCGAAATGCACTTCCAGATTAACGGCCGGGAAAACGGCCTTGTCACTATCTTCTTCAATGCCGTGAGCCCCGACGCAAGTCCCCATAATATTAAAATGGGAATAGTCAACGGGATAAGCCTTTTCCGCAGCGGTTGTGATAACCCCGAACGGCTGCGGATAGATGACTTCGTGTCCTCGGTAGGCGGATTTGCCGATCTCGCACATGCCGATGCATCCGTCCACGCAGGTCACACACATTCCGGAAATGGGCGTTACAGATCCTTCAGTTCTGTTCTTGGTAAGGGTGGCAGCTGAAGAGTTTATTCTCGAGAAAGTCTCTGCCATTTTTTCTCCTTATTGCCTCTTTATTTCTTATTTCTTGATTTCGCAGGCGACGCAGGGGTCCATATAGCACATCATGTCGTCAAAATTGTCCTTTTCGAGGCAGGGTGGGCTTAAGTTCGCGCACGCTCCGCACACCGCCTTTTCCGGCTCATTATAGGTGCAGCGCAACTGGCAGGCGGGACAGACGTACATACAGCCGCCGCAGAGCCGGCAGACTTCTGATTTTATGTCGAACGGAGTGCCGATGCTGCGCGTTTCGCCGCGACCCCGAAATCCAATGGCTTTGGCCATCATTTGCTCTTCGCACATGCGCACGCACAGGCCGCAGAGAATGCAGTCTTCATATTCCTGTCTAAATCGCTGTTGACGGACATTGTGTTGGGACGCCAGGTCTTGTATTATTTTCGATTGCGGGCAGGAAGCCAGCAATAGCTCAATGATCATTTTTCGCGCTCGAACAACGCGTTCGGTTGCCGTTCTTACTTTGAGACCCTCTTCAGCGGGATAAGTGCATGAAGTCACCAATTTCGCCTTATCTCCCTCGCCGATTTCAACCAGGCAGAGCCGGCAGGCTCCATACGGCGAAAGGCCGTCCATGTGGCAAAGAGTCGGAATGGGAAATCCCAGGAACTGCGCTGCCTCTAACAGAGTCGTACCTTCCTCTACAGAAACGTCGAGGCCGTTTATGGTTAGTTTAATCATGCTGATCTTTCCTCGCCTGCCAAGGATCCGATGGTTTCTCCTTGTTCCATTTTGGGTTTTGTGAATTCAAGGTCGCAGCGTAAACATCGCATTGCCTCTCGTTTGGCATCTTCTTCACACAGCGTCATCTCTACTTCAGCAAAACTGCGCTTGCGCTGGTCCGCCGAGATTCGAGGCGGTTCGGCACGCCGTAATTGATCCAATTCCTCATCGCTAAGCATGCAGGGTTCAATGTAAATGTCCGGCGATTTGGGTTTCATCGGTTGCTTGAGGTTCTCACCGCGAATGTAGCGATCAATCATAATCGCTGATTTTTTTCCTGCAGCAATAGCATCTATTACGGTATTCGGTCCGGTCACGACGTCTCCGCCGGCGAATACACCGGGACGGCTACAGCACAAGGTGTTTTTGTCAACGTCGAGCGTTCCGTCTTCCGAGAGTTTCAACTCTGGTTCGCCTTTGGGTGAAATGGAATCTACGTCGGGTTGTTCGCTGATTGCCACGATTAACGTATCGAGATCCAGCGTGAATTCGCTGCCAGGTATGGGTATCGGTTTGCGGCGACCGCTGTTATCCACCTCACCCAGACTATTGCGGATACACTCGATTCCCAGCAACCGACCGTCTCGCCTTAGAATCTTTGTCGGGGTGACCAGGGTTTCAACTTTGATTCCCTCCTCGATGGCTGCTTCGATCTCTTCTTCGAAAGCGGGCATTTCCCGACGTGTGCGCCGATAGAGGAGGGTTACACTGGTTACACCTTCCTGCCGCAAAGCCGTCCTGGCCGCGTCAAATGCGGAGTTGCCACCACCGACCACACCCACGCGCCCTTTTGCCAGTTGTTTTCCCTCTATATTATAAGCTTTCAGAAATTCAATTGAAGGGAAAACTCCTTCGCTATTCTCACCCTCGAGGCGGAGACGTCGGCCTTTCTGAGCGCCTATTGCGACGAATATAGCTTTAAATCCCTCAGCCAACAGGTCTTCAATGGTGATATCTCTACCCAGTACCATATTGCACTTCAAGGTAACATTTTCATCGAGGACAGCGTCAATCTCTTTACTTAACACATCACGCGGCATACGGTAGGCCGGGATACAGCTGAACATCATCCCCCCGGGTTTTGCCTCCGCCTCGAATACCGTTACTTGATATCCCATCAGCGACAGATAGTGCGCGGCTGTCAGTCCAGCGGGTCCCGAACCGATAATTGCCACTTGATCCGTTCGCTTGACGGCGGATCTCTTCGGTTGATAGACTGAGGGATCGATATTATCAGTAATAAAGCGTTTCAGAGCACGGATGGCTACAGGGCGGGTACCAGTCTGACCCAACTTACATCTCTCCTCGCATCGGTGATCGCAAACCCTGGCGCAGATGGAGGGGAACGGATTGGCTTCACGGATGGCAATGTAAGCCTGTTCGTATTCGCCGCGAGCAATATGAGCCACATAACGCCAGGCTTCGGTGCCCACTGGACAGGCTGCCTGACATGGTGCCCCGACCAGATCGCGGCAAACGCCGGCCGGGCAACGTTTGTTTTCAATGTGCTCGATATATTCTTGCCGGAAGTATCGTAGAGTTGAGAGCACGGGATTCGATGCAGTCTGACCCAGACCGCACATCGTCGCATCCTTTACAACACAGGCTAATTCTTCCAGAAGATCCAATTGCTCCAAGGTTCCCTTGCCCCGTGAGATGTCATCCAGTATCTCATACATCCGCTGTGTGCCTTTACGGCAGGGATAACATTTTCCACAGGACTCTCCCATGAGGAATTTCATGTAATATTTGGCGATGTCCACCATGCAGGTGGTCTCATCCATGACGATCATGCCCCCCGAACCCATGATCGATCCCACCTTGGTGAGACTATCATAGTCTATGGGAAGATCGAACATGGAGGCCGGAATACAACCACCGGATGGACCACCAGTCTGCACAGCCTTGATCTTGGCGTCACCCACTGGACCGCCGCCGATGTCGTATACCACTTCCTTAATCTTCATGCCCAGAGGGACTTCGACTAAGCCGGTGTTTTTGATTTTTCCTACTAAGCTGAAAATCTTTGTTCCCGAATTATTGGTCGTCCCGATCCGAGCGAATTTCTTGGCTCCCATCTCAAAAATGATAGGGATGTTCGCCCAAGTTTCAACATTGTTGATCGCCGTGGGCCTTCCATATATGCCCTTTTCAATAGGAAATGGTGGACGCTGCCGGGGTTCGCCCATCTTCCCTTCAATGGATCTCATCAAGGCCGTTTCCTCACCGCAGACGAAAGCTCCCGCGCCGCGCACCAGCCTGAGATCAAAAGAAAAGCCGGTGCCCAGAAGGTTTTCACCCAGTAGCCCCAGCCCGTATGCTTGCCGCAAAGCGATCACCAGATGTTTAATGGCCAGAGGGTATTCATTACGGACGTAAATGACGCCCTCCGTAGCTCCGGTTGCGAAGGCGCCAATGATCATTCCTTCGATGATGCTATGCGGATTGCCCTCCAGAACGCTGCGATCCATGTAGGCACCTGGATCGCCTTCGTCAGCGTTGCAGACCAGGTACTTACCGGCGCCATTCGTCTGGTTGGCTAAAAGTTCCCATTTGAGACCCGTGGGAAAACCGGCGCCGCCGCGTCCGCGCAGTCCCGAGGCTTTGACCTCTTCGAGGACCCATTTCGATTGGCCTTTCTTCAGTACCTTTAGTAATGAGGAATAACCGCCCTTCTCGAGATAATTATAAATGCGGATGGGATCAACTTTTTGGTTGCGGCTTAGAATGGTGCGCACTTGCTTGCTGAAAAAAGGAATGTCATCCATTTTCTCCAGGGGATCGCCCGTCACGGGATCCTTGTATAGCAGCTCCTTAATAACTTCCTTGTTGACCACGGCATCAATGATCCCCGGAACCGCATCCGTACCGATTTTGGGGTAAAAAGTCCCATAAGGTTCAACCAGAATGGAAGGTTCCGCCTCGCAGAAACCGAAACAGCCGGTAATGCGCAATTTTATTTTTTCGGTCATGCCTCTGGACAGGATTTCGCGTTTGGTAACCCGGATTATATCATTGGCGCCGCTGGCCTGGCCGCAGGTGCCCGCTGTAATGACCAGTATGGGTGTGCTTCGATCCAGGTCTGCGATCAGGCGTTCCTGTAGTAATTTGAGACCCTCGAGCGATTGCAGTTTTTCCATCTGTCTATCTGATTCCTTGTCGGCTTAGTGGTTAGCAGCTGGTTTGTCTTAGAAGTTAATTCCGCTCAGATCCAACATGTGATTCTTGCACCCGTGGCGTGAACAGATTTGCACCATGCCGCCGCCTCGCACGATCATCGGCACCATGGGTGCTCCACATTCAGCGCAATCCGATCCACCGCTTAACTCTGCATGACAATGGGGGCAAAAAAAGTTTAGGACGCTGCCGGACGGGATCACATACTCGGAAGAAACAGTGTAGCTGCCGTAAAGACAGGATAAGCTCAGCCTTCCGTGCATGCGTTCAAAGGAGGCCGTTACCCGAATGGAGGGGTGACCATCCACGAGATGCTTGGAATCCATCAAGCTGTGATTGCAACGCGGGCAACTGACTTCAATTGGAAAAACGCGCTGATCAGATGCCACTTCCACCTTGTCAAAACCCGCTCGGCTGGTTGCGATGATCTCTCTGACGCGGGGTCTCTTCACCTTCGAGAAATAATGCCCGTCCACCACGACCACCGGTCCCAAAGCGCAAGCTCCCAAGCAATTGACGGTCTCCAGCGTGAATTCGCGATCCGCCGTCGTCTCGCCTGCTTTAACGTGCAATTGCTTCTCGAATTCCTCAGCAATGCTAGGCGCACCACGAACGTGGCAAGCCGTTCCCAAGCAGACCGAAATCAAATGCTTCCCTCTCGGTTTCAGGCTGAAGGATTTATAGAACGTCGCCACGCCGTAAATGTCCACGAGTGATTTGCCCGTTTCATCCGCCACGATCTTCAGCGCATCGGCCGGTAAATAGCCGAAACGGGTTTGAATGTCTTCTAAAATCGAAATTAAGCCGTCTCGATTCTCGCTGTGCTTTTTCAGGATGTTTTGAACGACTTCTGGATTCATCGAAATCTATCCGATTTGATTTCTTCCGATTTACGATGTTATCGTTTTTTAGGAGTATTCTTCACAATGCCAGACTCCACCTTCCGGTTTCGGGAAAGTGCAGCTCTCCCGGTGAGCACAATTAACGCATAGCCCTTCATACTTCACGCTATCCTCGTGTTGGGAAGTATCCTTGGATGGTTCAGCGGGAGCCTTGACCGTTGTGCCTAACATGGCATCCAAACTGGGAGCCGGATTGGCTTCGAACTCTTCGCAGAAATACCTCGGCTCTTTCCAGTTCCTGTTGTACGCGCAAGTTGAAGCGTGAATGCAGGTAGCGCACAACCCGGTGTATTGCGTGGAGCTTTCCTTTGGAGTTGTCTCCACTTTTCTCGCTACTGATATACTATACATGGCCATTTCCTCCATAGCCTGATTACCATGCCCCTTCTTCAAACCGAAGTTTTCACCTTTTTGCCTGATCGCAGAGGTAATAAGCAAGGGGTGTGCCAATCTAAAATGTTGTCATAAAGGATTTCGGAGGAGGGTATTCAGCGGAGACAATAAAGCCCTAAAATATACTTATGTCTATATTTTACTGTTACATACAAGTAAAGTGGTATCGTATATGCGGAGTGGGATAAAATCGCATCGAAGATTTTTCGTCGGGGCGAAATTGGGGAAAAATGCACCGGTGGGGAATAATTCCCCGGTGTTGAGGAGGGTGTTAAAGATCTACAGTTAAAGCTTTCTAGGGATTCCTGTCAAGTTATAATCCGTTGATTGCCGAACGAAGGTCAATTTGTGCCTCCGACGCTCTTCAGTTTTTCACGGAGGGTTTTTCGGTCAATGCCCAAAATTTCCGCCGCACGAGTCTTATTTCCACCCACGCTTGATAAGACATTGCCGATATATTCAGCTTCCACCTCGGCCAGGGTGCGATTGAATCCTGTTCCTCGCAGAGCGGAAAAACGCATCAGAGACGGCAGATCGGGGACGTCAACCGACTCGCCGTCCGCCATGACCACCAGACGCTGTATGACATTTTCGAGTTCCCGCACGTTGCCCGGCCAGTTGTAGCTTCTCAGTGCATCTAAGGCCTTATCTGAGAAACGCAGGGGTTTTTTACCTACTTCACTGGAAAATTTCTCGGTAAAATAACGGATCAATAGCAGGATGTCATCACCCCTATCGCGCAGGGGTGGAGCCGCTATCGTGATGACGTTTAACCGAAAGAAGAGGTCATCGCGAAACGACCCCTTCTTCACCAATGAAATCAGGTCTTTGTTGGTCGCAGCCATGATTCTGACGTCAACTCTGCGCATGCGGTTGGCCCCCACCATGCAGACTTGCTTATCCTGCAGCACTCGCAGTAATTTAACCTGCATAGCTATACTTGTTTCGCTGATTTCATCCAGGAAAATGCTGCCTCCATCGGCGGTCTGGAAGAAACCAGCGCGCGATTCGTTGGCGCCGGTGAAAGCCCCTTTGACGTAACCGAAAAGCTCGCTTTCAAGCAGTGATTCCGGGATGCCTCCACAATTGATGGGGACGAAAGGAGCGGAAGCTCGAGGGCTGTTGTAATGGATTGCCCGGGCGACCAACTCTTTGCCCGTGCCGCTTTCGCCCGTGATTAACACGGTGGCGGAACTTTGTGCAGCCTTGGAAATGGCGTCGTAGACGCGGAGCATCGGTTCGGAGTTACCGATGAGGCCGTGGGGTTGGGCCGTTTCCTCCAGAGGTTCTCGCTTCTGCGCTCTGTGCAACTTCAGTTTATCCAGAGATTGCCGCACTGCGGAGAAGAGCTCTTCATCCGTGAAGGGTTTCGCCAGATACTCTTCAGCTCCCGTTTTTATGGCTTCAACCGCGCCGTTTACCGAAGCGTATCCGGTAATCATCATAATTTCGGTGTCCTTGAAGTTGTCCCGCACGTGCCGAATCAGATCCAAGCCGCTGATCTTCGGCATTTTCAAATCCGTGATAACCAGATCAATCGTTGTCGATTTGAGAACTTCAATGGCTTCAATCGCCCCCGGCGCGGTGTAAACCTGATAACCCTGAGAGGATAGATTCCGCTGCAACACCTCCAGCGTCGCCGGCTGATCATCTACCACCAAAATGCTCTCTTTTCTGTTTCGTGCGACCATATTATTTCATCTCCTCCCCGTTTTGCGGTGTGGGCAGGGGAAATTGAATCTCGAACCGCGTGCCACTGCCGATCTCGCTTTTGACGTCTATTGTCCCCCGATGCGAGGTCACAATTCCGTGTACAACCGCCAATCCCAATCCGGTTCCCTCGTCCACATCTTTTGTGGTAAAAAATGGGAGGAATATCTGCTGCATAACTTCCGGACTCATACCTGTGCCCGTGTCCTCTACGATGAGCGAGACGGACGTGTCACTGGCCATCGTTTGGACGATCAATTTGCCGCCGGACGGCATGGCCTGGATTGAGTTGACCACCAGATTCACCAATACCTGATTTAAGAGCGCCGCATCGGCGCTGATTTCAGGCAGGTCCGGAGTCAACATCCGATTCAGTTCAATGCCCGCCTTGGCGCACCTTGCTTCGAAAAAGTAAAGGCCCTCTTCAACAACCTTGTTCAAATTCACATATGTCTTTTTTGATGGAGCCTGTCGGGCGAAGACCATAAGTTTTCTGATAATCTCTCTGGCATGCAGCGAGGCATTGATAATCTTCTGCAAGTCACCCGCCACCTGTTCGGATAGATCAGTGGATTTTTGAGCCAACTGGGCGAATCCGAGAATGTTACCCAAGGGTTCATTGAGCTCGTGGGCGACGCCGGCAGCCAGTTGCCCCAGGGTAGCCAACCGGTCTGCGTGACGCAGTTGATCCTGGAGTTTTTCTTTTTCTTCTTCAGCTTGTTTATGCTCGATGATGTGGGCCACTTCGCGTGCGATGGCATTGATCAGGCTGCGTTCCTCCTTCAGAAAAGGTCCTTCATCCAATTCCCGCATTTCCTGAGCATAGATAACTTCCACCGTTCCCCGGTTTTGCCCCTTGGCAATAATCGGAGCGGAGAGCTTCTGGGGGCCATCACGGAAGCGGCTTGTTGTATAGATGCGATCGTCAAGGGTAATCCGTCCCGATGTGATTCTTGGATATAACCAGGCTGGGGGGATCAGCTCCACGATGCCCTGCATGATCTCATCCAAGGATATGTCAGGGCGTTCGACTAATCTTGCTATGCCGTAAAGGCAGGTCAATTCCTTGATTCGCTCCCGCAGGGCGA
>CAZHMN010000094.1:2291-10077 GCA_964533705.1 uncultured bacterium | reverse complement strand
GTATAGGTCGCATAATAGGTCACTTCACCGTTATCATCAAAAAATTGTACGAACCGGGCGTCTTCAATGCCCTGGCTTTCGTTTTCCGAAACGGGAAAGATAACCCGTTCGGATATTCGGTGATCGGGTTGGAAATTCACCTCGTAATTGGAATTGGCCAACCAGCACACGATGTCGAAGGTTTCGTCTTGAAGCGCCACAGAGAAAACGGGTTTTGCGCGAAGCGCTGCAATTTTTTCTTTCAGTTCATTATAGGTGAAATCTTCCGGCAGCTGGTTAAGAAGATAACCGGTTACCTCATTGCAGGACTCCATTTCGTGGAGTTTAAGTTGGAACAGATGCCGGTTGTAAACCGGATTTACATGCACATCCGGAGTTTCGACATAATCGCTGATCGGGTCAAAGATAAACGTATTATGCCGGTCGAGGACGCCGCTGCGAAATACAATCGAGGAAATATGGCCTTCGCCGGTTGCCCGCAGGCTCATGATAAAACGCAAGCTGTCTTTATCCAGACCGCTTTGATCCGGGTGGGGCACGATCGAAGGGTTAAAAAGGCCGGCGGATTCAATGGAGTACTCCATGGTAAAATAGGCCCCGATGAGTGCTCTTTTGGTTTCACTGAGCACAGCCTCGCCAGGAATATATTCTTTTACTCTATTCAGGTTAAGCTCAAAAAGGTGTCTGATGTCTCGGTGCCGTTCGGAAAAATCGAGCATTATTTGCGAGAGAAGTGTTTCGGCGGTCGTTTCCGGCAAGTTCAACACCCGCTGAATGATTTTAGGTATGCGGTGCACGTTGTCGGGCATATAGAGGCGGGTGATGACACGCGAAGTGTCCTTCAGAATTTTTTTCTTCTTTCTTTTCACCGGCGGTTTTGGGTAATTTGTGATATTCATATTATGATCCCATTAGGGCAGTTTGAGATTGGGTGCATTTCATCGAAGATCTGTCCAGCAGGGTTGCCTTTCGACTTCCTCATAAGCCGGTCAGGATACCTGATAATAAGCTACAGAGACGGCCGGGAACCCCGCAAGCAACACTGGATCAAGTCATCAATCACGGCTGTACCGGCGCACATGACGGTATCCGCGCCACCCCAGTATATTTTTACCGTACCGTCATCCTCGGGAACGGCGCCGCAGGTAAAAACAACATTGGGAACGTAGCCGCTCACTTCCCACGGATCCTCGGGCTGCAGTATCCACTGATCGGAAACGCCGATGACTTTTGCCGGGTCATCAAGGTTGTGCAGGGCGACGCCAAGGCGATACACCGCTCCGGCCATGGTCTTAAAGACCCCATGGTAAATATGCAGCCAGCCCTTTTCGGTTCTGAAGGGCGGTGCGCCCGGCCCGATTTTCATTTCATCCCAATGATAGGGCGCCGGCTTCATAATCACCCGCGAATCACCCCAGTGAATCAAGTCGGGTGAATATGAAATCCAGATGGACCAGGGTGACCTTTCGGAATGCGGCCGGTCGAGTCGTGCATACCTACCGCCAAATTTAACCGGGAAAATGACCACGTTGCGAAGGTCGGCCTGGGTTATAAGCGCAATGCGCTCAACTTGTTCAAAATCCCTGGTGCGCGCCAGCGCAATCCGAACACCGTGCCGGGAATAGGCGCTGTAGGTAAGCAGGTAGTCGTCCTCCACCGGACAAATTCTCAGGTCCTCGACTCCGAACTCTTCATATTCCGCAAATACGCCGTCCGTCGCCGGGGTAAGAAAAGGTTTGGGATGAACCGTAAAGGAAAAACCATCATCGCTGTCGGCCCTGCCGATGATGGAACGCCCGTTGAGCCGGTGTGACCTGAAAAGCATAATGTAGCGTCCGTTATGCTTGACGACGCCGGCATTGTGCACCGTGGCTACCGGATAGGGGATATCCTCTTTTGTGAGAATGGGATTTTTCTTATAACGCTTTATGATGGGATCTTGAGTCGTCATAATCGGTGTCGGTGTTTTTCTCTTTCGGTCTTTTCAAGAATGGTCTCATAGACCTGAATATATTCTTCAACCATGCGGTTGACCGTGAAATGCTGTTCAACATGGCGGCGGCAGTCTGCCCGGTTAATATCCTTTATGTGTGCCACAGCATCTACAGCCTCGTCCAAAGTCTTTACTAGAAAACCGTGCTTGCCGTTTTCGATAAGTTCGGGCATACTGCCTTTGTTAAAGGCGATCACCGGAGTGCCGCAAGCCATGGCTTCTACAACGGACAGGCCGAAAGGTTCATTGAAATTTATGGGATGCAGGAGCGCGGTTGCCTTGCCAAGCAGTCGGTTGCGCTCAGCCGGCCCGGCGCTGCCGACATAGACCACATTAGAGTCGTCCAGATGCGGTTCGACGTACTGGTGATAGTAGGCTTCATCCTGGATGATCCCCGCTAATATCAGCTTTTTATGGCAGGCCCGGGCGATTTCAACGGCTTCTCTGGCACCCTTATCATGGTGTATACGCCCGAAAAAAAGCAGATAATCGTCCGGCTCAGGCTGAAAGTCAAAATGTTTTAGATCAATGCCATGATGAATGGTTTTGATATAGTCGAGTTCCGACGAACGGTCAGCGTCGCTGATGGAAACATAGAATACTCTGCCGTTATATTTTTTATAAACCGGCAGGATACCGGGCGATGAAAAGCCGTGAATGGTGGTGACGACCGGGGTGGCGACGAGGCCGGAATAGGTCAAAGGTAAAAAGTCATAATGATTATGTATAATATCAAAATCTTCCGCCCGCTCAAAGAGCTCAGAGATATGCAGACACTCCCATACTTTTGGAACAATGGAGCGGTCTTCTTCATAGCCCCGCGGACAAACGGCGTGCAGCTTCCCGCTCGTTTCCGAATCAGCGGTGGCAAAAAGGGTAACGTTATATCCTCGCGATACCAACCCCTCGGTCAAAAGGGAGACCACGCTCTCCCAGGGACCGTAATGCCGTGGCGGAGTTCGCCAGGCAATCGGCGAGAGCATTGCAATGCGCATGGCTAATCCTTTACCTTAGCCGGATAATTGGACGATGATTGTTTCAGAATCTCGTCAGCGTAAAGCTTGTGCAAGGTTATAAGCGAAAGCAGCCAGGCAAGCGTTGACTCGGCGCCTTCATTCTGGTTGATGCCATCCGCCGTCAAACCGTCGCGGCAGCCGCCGGTCTTGGGATCATAGAGCGACATATTCAAGTCGTTATGACCGAGAAACCAGTTAAAGCACATGACCGCGTTGTCAATCCATGTCTTGTCGCGGGTGATGTTATAGGCTTCGACACAGGCTTCAATCATGGCATTGGCTTCGATGGGTTGCTGGTCGAAACGGGCCTTGCTCCCTCCTTGTTCATACCACCCGTCATTGCCAACCGGCACAAAGTGACCGTTTTCGGTCTGGACGCTGAGCAGCCATTTAAGGGATTTAAGCCCCATATCAATCATATCGTTGCGCTGCATCCATTGACCGGACAGGAGCAGGGCGTGGGGCAGCTTGCCGTTGGCGTAGTATAAACAGTTTTCAAGCCAAAGCCAGCTTTTTTTCGCATTGGTCTTGAATTGATTAAAAAGCCTGTCGGCGAGGATTTCCCGAATCCGGCGCACTTCACTGTCGCCGGAAAATTTTTGCAGGTAAGCGTGCATGCCCACCAGGGCAAAAGCGATGGCGCGGGGCGAGGTAAAGTGCTCGATAGCCCCCAGCGCTTGGGTGAAGAGCCTCGTGCTCGTGGCCAGTTGTCCGTGATTGTCGAGATGAGCCACAGCTTTACCGAGGCCCCAGAGCGCCCTGCCGTGTGCATCTTCGGATCCTATCACCTCGGTCCACTGTCGCGAATAGTTCATAAAATTACGAAACCGCCCCGTTTCGATATTGAAGGCATACAGTAGAAAGCCGAGATACAGGTTGCTTAGGGAATCGAAGCACCCGCTGTCTGCGAGCAGGTATTTGCGGCCCATGGCGGCAACCATCAGCGCTCTGGCATTATCATCAGTGCAGTAGCCGTGAAAGCGATCGGGAATGGTATGGGTGGCATGCTGCAAAATGCCGGTATCATCGGTAAGGGTTTTCAGGTGATCGAGCTTCAGATCCGGGAGCTCGAAATTCGTGATGGATTTGATGTTCTCAATATAGGAATGTCGAGGACGGGGGTGCCGGGCACGCTGGAGTTTAACCTCGCTGAAAACCTCGAGATATCTTCGGGATACCTCCTTCCAGATTGCCTCGCGACAGAATGTATAGGCTTTTTTGCGCAGCGCATGCCGGGCGATATCGTTGTCCAGAAGATCAATGATTTGTTCCGCCAGAGCGTCAGGATTTTTGAATGGAACAATCCTACCCCGTTCTTCGGCGAGCATCTCGGTGGCGTACCAGTAAGGGGTCGAAATGACGGCCTTGCCGGTCCCCATGGCATAGATGAGCGTTCCGGAAGTGATCTGGGCTTCTTCAAGATAGGGAGTTACATATAAATCGGCGGTGCCGAGAAACTCACATAATTCTTTCAGTTCGACGAAGCGGTTTTGAAAAATCACATGATCGCTGATGCCCAGTTTGCGCACCAGTTGTTGCAGGCTGATACGATATTCATCTCCTTGTGCCTTCAAAATATGAGGATGTGTTGCTCCCAGGATAATGTAGGTAACATCAGGGTGTTTTTTGATGACGGACGGAAGCGCCTGCAGCATGATTTCAATGCCTTTATTGGGGGAAAGCAGACCGAATGTGAGAAGCACTTTTTTGCCTTCCACGCCGAACTGATCTTTGTAGAAATTGGGATCCATAAACGGCGTATCCGGAATGCCGTGATGGATAAAGGCAATTTTCTCCTCCGGAACGGCATAGATGTCCCTGAGGAAATCAACGGCCTTCCAGCTCATCACGACTATTTTGTCGGATAGGTCAGACAGCGCGCGCATGACTTTGCGGTATTCCGAGGGGGGGTCTTTCAGAACCGTGTGCAACGTTGTCACGATCGGCATGCGAAGCTCTCCCAGAAGTTTCAGAAGATGGCTGCCGGCCGGGCCGCCGAAAATACCGTATTCATGCTGCACGCAGACAATGTCAATCTGGCTGATATTGAGAAACTCCGATGCGGTGCTGTAATCGGTCAGTTGATTCTGGTTGATCTCAAACCTGACTTTTTCAGGATAGGCATATCCCTCGGGCGTGTCATTCATGGCAACCGCCCAGCAGTTTATCTCAGGCGCTTCTGCGGACAAAGCTTCAACAAGATCAGTCGTAAAGGTTGCAATACCGCAACGGCGGGGCAAATAGTTGCCGATGACGGCAACGGAATTGATTCCCTCATAATACTGGATGACAGATGCCATATTGACTTCCTAAAATGAGTGTCGGGTTATGTAGATTAGATCGGGTGAATTTGTTTTTAGAGCTCGCGTGTACGTCGTCAAGCCCTTTTGGAAAGTTTTACAGAAAAGATAAGAAAAAGTTTTGTTATTTGCAAGAGTTACAAGTGCAGGCCGGTTGTTGGAGTTTTTAAGGTTAGCTATTCGTCTCTCCTGTCACGGCACCCACCAGATCCCCTTCGACGGTACCAAGCTCTCTTCCGGCATCTACATCTACCGCATAACCGCTGGAGATTTCACTGAAACTGGCAAAATGATGCTGATGAAATAAAATCGGATCATTTTTATGCTTTTGGGAGTATTCGTATATTTGAAATATCCCCAAAACTCCTCAGGAGTTGGAAATACGGTTGGTAATCGAATTTTACCCAACAAAATAAGGACTCAGAATCGTTTCTATGGCCCTATTTATATTATAGTAGCGGGGTAAGGATTTACCCGAAGGGACGCCCCTGGAGGAACCTTCGACCTTTGGATTATAGACCCAAAACTCTCCCCTAGCTTTTATGGCAAAGCTGTCCGAAAGGTTTCGCGGGGGAACAATTAGCATGAAAAGCATGATTCAGGGGCGATTAGATAATCATGAATTTCATTCGATTCATGCAATTAAGAAGAGCGGGATCCGAAATCCCACTTCTTTCTCATAATTATTTCCCTAACTTCATGAGGCATTTTTCTTAAAGCCTATTTCAGCAGCAACATCTTTTGAACTCTGACAAACCTCTTCCCGCTTTCCCCTTTCGCCATCAACTGCAGGATGTACACACCGCTGGAAAGAGTGCCGCCGTACCGGTTGGTGCTGTCCCAGTTAATTCGCTCGTAGCCGGCAGCTTCTTTGCCGTCTATATAAAATGCCTCTCCAGCCAAAATCCTCTTCCAAGGCGTGAACACCACCGTGTCACTAGATGCCCCATTGTAGTCTAAGTGAGTATTACCAGCGAATAGGAGCAAACCTGATTTCGTGGCTTTAACAGTCGTCCCAGCATCAATGGAAAGCCACCCGTTTGGGCCCGTGGGGAGAACCGAATCCGCTAAAACTATTTTATCATTTTCATCCCAATCCCAATCGCTCGTTGTGATTAGGAGTTGGATACACACAGTAGGCAGCCTCTCGTTCCAATTCCAGCAAGATTCTTCCGATGGAGTCGAACTGGGCATAATATCGCGGACAGTCCACCGACGTTCATCCAGATCATCGCAACCGTCGGGGAATCGACCATCACCCGTCTGGCAGGAATCTTTGGGGCAAAACAGTGCGCACGTTCCCATTTCTGGATGGTTCTCTATTCTTTGTGTCCTCAGATCATGCCAGAAATAATAGTAGCTTTTGCCATCTACGTTAAGATTTTGCGCGGAGTAGGTTGAATCCCAGTCCACCTGCAATTGGTTGTACTGACCGTAGGAATAGTATTCCACCCAGTAAGGGATGGAATCAGGAACTGGGAATTCTATCGATGGAACCGATGAGTGGCAAAATGCATTTGAAGTGTTACAGCTTTTAAACGATGAATACGGGCTAATAATAGCACCAAATCCGTTCAACAATATAACTAAGATAACGTTTGCAACTACTTCCACCACGCGAGCAAACCTTTCACTATACAATATAATCGGGCAAAGGGTAACTGAACTCTTTGAAGGACAGGTTGAAGCGAATAAGACGTATACATACACATTTGATGCGACTCTCCTAAGTAATGGGATTTACATATGCCAACTAAAAACAGATTATGGAATCCTGAATAAATAACTTACGCTTCTAAAATAAACTGGAATAAACTGGACAGGGAAATCCCCGTTGCACGGTGTTCGGCAGTGACTTTGGTTGCAGCGGGGATTTTCCAATGTTATCTGCGGAAAAATGCGAGGTTAGCACTATGGCATGCATGAGAAAAGCAAAACGGCCTTTAGTCTATTTAGCAGTAGCACTTGCGGTGGTATCCTTTTCAGCGGCTTCCACTTCCGCTGCAGATTCTGGTTTATCAAATCATATAACAGGAATTTCTGATGCAGAGGTTGGGACTCTTGAGGATACTGCAACAGATTCTCAATCGAGTAGAATTTGTCATTTCGGATTAGGCGCGGGATTTCCTTTTATCGTCGGTTTAGAGTTTGAGCATTTTTTAATGCGCGATACTGATGGGATGCCCTCTCTTCTGGTATCATCGGATTTTGGCTACACCCTGGGCGTTTACGGTTCCATTAAGCTGGAAAAACGGCTCTGGCGCAGCCCATTTTATGCCGGATTAGGTTATCATTATACGTATATTTATTTTGGGGTCGCCGGGGGCGATGTTGGTGTGGTGATTAAAGAACCCTATCACTCTCTCGTTTGCTCTATAGCCGCCCGCTCATCATATAAAAAGGGAACTTCATTTAACGGCTCCCTGGGCCTCCTCGTCACTCCTGAACTTTTCTCCGATCTACCCGTCATGCCTGCG
>CAZHMN010000094.1:0-2191 GCA_964533705.1 uncultured bacterium | reverse complement strand
AAGCCCATAGGGCGGTTCCTGGCGGCATTTCCGCTCGTAAGAGTCTCACGACCTATGAAGCACCGCCGGGAACCGCTTCGCTTCATTCCCGGCGGAAACGAAAAGCTATTTTTTGTGGGGTAAGGATCCGGGATTCGGTTGGCGGGGGCAAGCCCCCGCACTACCTCCTTCATTCCTGGCGGAAACGAAGGCCACTCGACCGTCAAGTTCGGGGACTGGACAGCACCAAAAACAAAGTCAGGTCACATCCCGAAAAGTCGGGACCAGACCTAACGCAACATTCACAAACTAACCAGGGACTGCTTCCGTAGGGGCTTGATTCATCAAGCCCTTTTGGAAAACAGCAGTCGGGATTTGATAAATCAAACCCCTTCAAAATCAACAGCCTAATGCTCGCTAATCAGCTTCTTTCGCCAGCTCCACCGCCCGCTTGGCGATCTCCTCGATGGGCGTTTCGATGCCGTGAATTTCGATTCTCTCGAAGAGGTGGGGATTCTTCTCTCGCTCCTCTTTGAAGATGCGTACGCCTTCCTGCCACTCATTGCCGGTGAAGCGCATGACCATGGGTTTTGAGAGGCCGTGCTCTTTTAAGAACATGATGACGCCCCTGGCAAAGTCGTCGCAGCGGGAGATTCCTCCGAATCGTGCACCGAAGATGACTTTAACCTGAGGATTCTCATCCAATAGCACCAGCATCTTGGCCAACCTCTCGGGCGAGGGGCCTCCGCCGGAATCCATGAAATTCGCCGGTTTCCCACCGTAGTGGTGGATAAAGTCATTGCCCATAATGCCGAAGCCGGCTCCGCCGGGGAACATGCCGATGTCGCCGTCCAGATCCAGGTAGGGAATGCCCCATTCACGGGCCTGTCGTTCCCGAGGCGTCATCTCGCCCTCTTCATGGCGTTTTTCAATGCCGCGCTCGGCTAGTTCGGGGTGGCGGAAGAGGGCGTCGTCGTCCACGGAAATACGGCTGTCGGCGGCGACGAAGCTGCCATCTTTCAGCTCGACCAGCGGGTTGATCTCAGCTAACTTACAGTCCCAGCGGCGGAAAACGGAAAAGAGGCTGCGGGCGATGCCGCCCACCGTCTTCATGGCATCCCCCGAAAGACCCATACCATTGGCCAGCTCGATACCCTGGTAAGTGTACATGGGGCTATCGGGATTGATATTGATGCGAACGATCTTCTCCGGGGATTTTGCGGCGACCTCTTCGATGTCCACCCCGCCGGCGGATGACCCGATGACCGTCCACTGGTAATGGACCCGGTCGATGGTCACGCCCAGGTAGTACTCGGCGGTCACCGGCAGTTTTTTCTCGATCAGAAGTTTTTCGACGGGGAAGCCCTTGATTTTGAGTTTGAAGAGGGCTTTCGCCTTCTCCCACAATTGTTTCTCATTATCAGCGAACTGAATCCCTCCCGCCTTGCCGCGCCCGCCGGTCAGCACCTGGCTTTTGATAACCACCGGATAGCCCAGCTCCGACGCCGCTTTAACGGCTTCTTCCGCGCTGGACGCGACCTTACCCGGCGGGATGGGAATTTTGGCTTCCGCAAACAGTTGTTTGCCTTCGAATTCGTAGAGACGCATGGTGATTTGTGATGTTGGTTAGTCTTAACATTGTTGGAACCAGGCCGCAAAGGGTGTTCTCGTGCAGCAACCGCCACCGCGAAGACACCACGACTTAAATCATAAGAAAATATAACTCAAAAATCAAGCGAATTCGGTCGGGAATTTTGAGGATGGAAGCAAGAAAGCCAATCCGCCGGGTGCCGGAAACGCTGCCTCCCGAAATGGTAGAAGGGAATCCAGCCATGAAAGCCGCGGCGGAGGCGCAAAAGGACATCCCCACCGCCACACTTGAAGACCTGGAGACCTGCGATGGATTAGTATTGGGAACGCCCACACGTTTCGGCAATATGGCCGCCCAAATGAAGGCGTTCATAGACGGCACTGGAGGGCTCTGGGTGAAGGGATCTCTGGCGGACAAGCCAGTGGGATTTTTCTGCGGATCCAATACGCTTCACGGCGGGCAAGAGACTACGCTGCTGTCATCGTACATTCCCATGCTACATCATGGCATGCTCATCGTGGAGCTTCCACCCACCGTCCCTCAGTTGGCCGAAGTTGATAAAGGTAGTTCATTTTACGGCGCTTCGGCGGTGGTGGGATCGCGGGGAGGCAATCCGCCCAC
>CAZHMN010000093.1:0-10153 GCA_964533705.1 uncultured bacterium | reverse complement strand
TGAAATAAGACTTCAATTTAGCCTTAAAAGGAGGCAATCATGAAGCCCTTAAGTCTAAGCACTGCTATTCTCTGGATACTGATATTCTCGTCGTTTCCCCTGGCCCAGGACAGCCTGGATGTCGTGAAAGTTGGTGAAATTCTATACTGGCATGATGCTTACGACATAGAAATCGCCGGCTGTTACGCATATATCGCCGATGGTATGGGCGGATTGCGTTTAGTCAATATCAACGATCCTGAAAATCCTATTCCTGTTTCCTATTGCGATACACCTGGCAGTGCTCGAGGAGTTGCTCTATCTTGGGTGTATGCTTATGTGGCAGATGGTGATTCAGGCTTGCAGATCATCAACGTCGCTGACCCCTATGCTCCGGTTAGAACCAATTCGTTTGATCTGCCGGATTTTGCGCATTCCTTAGCTGTCTCAGGAAATTATGCATTCGTCGCTGCCGATTCCGCTGGATTGAGGGTTGTGGATATTTCATACGCATTAAATCCGTTTGAAGTTAGCCACTTCGACACTCCTGGAGAAGCAAATGACGTGGTAATTAGTGGCAATTACGCTTACGTCGCGGATGGTGATTCCGGTCTGCGCGTTCTCGACATAGCCAATCCCATATCACCCATCGAAATCGGGCACTGCGATCTGCCAGGATACGCCTATGAAGTTGATATTGGAGGGATTTATGCTTACGTCGCAAACGGCTCGCAAGGATTGCGCATCGTTAATATCGCAGATCCGGCGGCGCCGATTGAAGCTGGATTCTATCAAATGTCAAATACAAAGTCAGTCGATGCCGTGGGTGATGTTGCTTTCATAGGGGGTTATGATTTCCGCGCCATTGATGTTTCAAATCCCCTTGTTCCTTTCTACCTGGACTATATCGATTTAGGGTATGGACTGCTTGGCATCAAGATATGGGGCACATACGCCTATACTGCCAACGGTTCTTCGGGTCTAATAACTGTTGACGTACTCGATCCGGAAGACCTGATCGTAGCTGGCTCATGCGGCGAACGTCAATGGGGAACGGATGTAGCGATATTGGGCGATTACGCCTATGTCACCGGTTCTAATGATCCTTTGAAAATCATTGACATCAGTCAGAATAATAATCCCCAGCTTGTAGGCGAGTTTGAAGAATTCTATTATTATTATTCCATAGTTACAAAGTGGACCGATCAAGTATATGCCGTGGGTCCCTACGGTATCACTTCCATCGATGTGTCCGATCCGGTTAATCCGATCCTCTTAGATACGTTGTGCCTTGCGGGCAATTCCTACGATATCTGCCTCTGGGGTAATAAAGGATATATCGCGGCCTCCTCGATGGGCTTATTCATCGTCGATATATCTGATCCGGATTCACTGTTTGTTGTAGGACACTATGATACACCGGGATATGCACGTTCTCTCGATGTCTGTGGCAGCTATGTTTATATCGCCGATGCCGATAGCGGTCTGCGTATTATCGACGTCTCCGATCCAACCGCCCCTTCTGAAGTAGGTGTTTGGAAATCGGGAAATTCAATTGATTTTGTAGAATATGCAACATACGCAGAAGTAGCCATAGCTGATGCGGACACCATTATTCGAAGAATCAACGTCTGGGATCCTACTTCGCCTTATGAAATGAATTCTGTCGTAACGCCTGATCATATCGCCAGCATTTACAGCAACTACTGGCATTTTTTCATCGCTAACGATTATGAAGGGATTCGCATGTACGACATGGAACTGAACGAATTGGCTTATTACGATACACCGTATAGAGCCCTGGATCTGGCTGTTCAAGGATCAGCCTATATCTACGTTGCGGACGGGTATGATTTCAGCATCTATTACTGGATGGAACCCGTTGGTGTAATAGATGGTGGCTTACAACCTGTACCTACAACTATTTCCCTGCTTCCCCCTCACCCCAACCCCTTCAACGCCACCACCAAAATCACTTTCTCCTTGCCGGTGCGTTCTTACGTCAAACTGGACGTCTTCGATATATCCGGGCGAATCGTAGGGGCGAGGCATGCCTCGCCCCTACCGGATGGCTGGTATTCCCCCGGCACCCACACCCTCCTCTTCGATGGATCAAATCTGGCATCGGGGATATACATCTTACGGCTGCAGGCAGGGGAGTATAGCGCCAGTCAGAAAATGGTGCTGTTGAAATGACATAGAGAACCGTTTCGCCACGAAGATTTTTCTTGTATCGCCCCGGAGCAATCCAATAAAACAAAAGCTTCGCTGTTATCGTCGGGGCTTTCACAATCTTAAATGAAAATTCCGGTTGCTTGCAACCGGATTAATTGTTAGATTGTATAATAAGGTAAAATAACGGATAACAGTGCCTTGAGCTCAGCTTCTACAAACCGAACCGTGCACATCTGCTCCATGGGCTGCGTTGAGAACCAGTTAGACGGCGCCCGCATGGAGCGTTTTTTCCAGGCCAACGGCTGGCGGTTGACCGAGAATCCCTCTGAGGCAGACCTCGTCCTGGTCAATTCCTGCGGTTATACGGAGGCTCTGGAAAAGAGTAGCCTTGGCGCACTGGATCATCTGAGGGCCTCCCTGAAACCCGGTGCCCGCATCCGCCTGGTGGGCTGCCTTCCCGCTATCAACCCCGAAGCGGCAGGCGAGAAAAGCGACGGGCTGAAAGTCATCCCCCGCAACCTCAGAGCCCTGAACGACTTGATCAATGCCCAAATCCCCATCGAGGAAGTTGAAGCCAACACTCTGCCGCCGGATGAAGAGAGAATTGACCGCTTCCGGGCTGCCATGATCACGCTCAAGCGCGGCGTCGAAGCCGTTGACCGGATGTCACCCTGGAAACTCCCCCGAGGACTTCGCCAGTTCCGTTATATCTACGATGATAAGGCTTATTACGTCAAGATCAGCGTGGGCTGCCTGGGGCGCTGCAGTTTCTGCGCTGTGAGGCGCGCCAAGGGCAAGCTCCTCTCCCGCGATCCCGAACACATCCTGAAGGATTTCGACGAAGGTTTAGCCAAAGGCTACCGGGATGTTGTCCTTAGCGCGGACGAATCAGGCTCCTACGGCAGGGATAGAGGCACCACGCTGGCAGAACTACTGAAGGAATTCCTCAAACGCCCGGGCGATTACCAGATCTTTCTGCGCAATCTCGATCCCGAATGGCTAATTAAGGATTTGGATAACCTTATTCCTCTATTCCAAACCGGCCGCTTTCCCTACGTTGTTGCTCCGGTGCAAAGCGGATCACAGACGATTTTATCGCTGATGGATCGAGGCTATACCACTGCGCAAGCAGCTGAAGCGTTCGTTCGCCTTCGCAAGGAAGTACCTAAACTGATTCTTCGAACCCATTTCATCGTGGGATTTCCCGGCGAGACGGAAGCACATTTCCAGGAAACGATGGACTACGCCCGCCAACTGAAAGTTGACCACTTCAAGGTTCACGAGTTCTCAGCACGACCGCACACCCGCGCCGCACTGCTTCCCAATCAGCTTCCCCCTGAAGTCATCAGGCGAAGGGCGAAAAGACTAAAAATTCTGGGGCTGGAAATCTTCGCTCGATCCGTGTTTAATTAGGACCTTCTTTACGGTTAGGCTTTCAACAAAAAGAACGGGCTGGCGTTCAGCCAGCCCGCTGTTATTGGCCTGATTTTAATTCGGATTATTCCTCACCGGCGACGACATAGCGACTGAAGTGCTCGATATCAAATTCAATGTACTCCTCTTCAATGTGGTTATCGCCGCCAACGTATTCGTACTGCCCCAGTTTGTCATTCCAGTACCATATCTCCAGGTCATCGGGATCCATACCTGCCGGTAGTTCACAACCCGCATATGATATCCGAGCGTACTGAGGGCTGGTAAAAACTAACCCGTGGGGCTCATACTCCACCCAGGGCTCATCAGGCATCGGTTCGGTCATCGCGATCCAGGTATTATAAGGAACTCCGTAAGCTTCAATGACAAGGCCGTTGCCATTAAGCCATAGTTCCCCACCGAGGGCCGCTCGAATATAGGTGTACACCCAGCCATCTTCCGTGCTGCCGGTATTATTTTGTCCGATTTCGACAAATTGATAGCCCGGAGGTGGTATGTCTGCTTCGGCAGGATACTCGTAACGCGTCAAATCCATGGGCGGAAGCTTTCTTCCGGACTCCGAATCACCACCCTCACCATCGAGTGTCCCCCGAGCAGAGTTGTTGTACAGATCATCCTGAGGCTGCGTTAAACCGTCCTTCGGGGCGACGGGATTACTATCGTTGACCGTCGCTCCATCATGGTTCAGCTCTGAACATCCGGCTAACAGTAAACCCAATCCCATCAGGGCGATTACTAAAAGATTTAAGATCCGTTTTCTCGTCTTCATGATTCCCCCTCCTGTGTGTGGTAGCGATGCTTTCACTAAGATTAATGCAAGGGGCGTGCCATTTCTTTAATATGCTGATAATTATAAAGCTATATCTCCATTTAAGTTTGATAACGTTGTAGAACAACCGAAATGGCTCTTTTGAACCAATCAGTACTGGTCTATTTGAGCCATACCCCATAGCGAACCTCAAATCGGTACTATACCACCTAAGCAGAAAAGGCCGGATTTGGCCATTCCAGCACCTCAAAAAAAATTAGCCGGTCCGCAGACCGGCTTATTGGAGGAGACTCGATGAGAAACCGAATTATGGCTGATAAGCAATCACATAACGACTGAAGTGGTCTATAGGGTATTCGATGTATTGCAGTTCCGGGTAGACGGTACCGCCGATGTATTCGTACTCGTCTATTTCCTCATGGTAATACCAGACCGTCAAGTCCTCCGGCTGCACGCCCTCCGGTAATCCGCACTCAGCCCAGGAGATGCGGGCCACCTGCGAATAGTTGAACACCAAGCCGTGCGGCTCGAATTCAATCCAGGGTTCCGCTGAATCAGGACGGGTAACGGCGACCCAGGTAGCCCAATAAGGAATAGCATATGAGCCTACCTCAATCCCGGAATCATCATCCAGCAGAACCTCACCGCCCCACCAGTACCAGATGATGCCGATTTCCCAATCATCGCCCCCGGGGAAATCCGTGCTTCGAACGGTTCGATGAGCGCCAATAGGAACGAACTCGTAACCTTCAGGAGGACAATTGGCGCTCTCCGGATACTGGTAGCGAGTTAAATTGAAGGGCGGCGGCTCCATGTCATCCGGTGAGGTCGGTCGCGGTGATGCGGTTAAGCTCAGATCCCTGGATCCATCGTTATCGGGCGACTCAAACTGGGAACATCCTCCCAGTATCAAGCTCAACCCCAACGCCGCAATCCCCAACGCACTTAAAATGCTCTTTTTTGATTCCATGATCCCCTCCATGTTTCTTCGAGGTCATTTGCCCATTCGCTTCTGCAACATATAACTGCAAAGCGTGTGCCATTTCTTTATCATCTTGTATTTTAAAGATATATAATCCACCTTCCCAGCCATCTTAAGATATTGACCAGGAAATGGCTCAAATGAGCCATGTCTGGCCGGTTCATATAAACCCATTTCTTTAAACTTGGCATCCGTCTCTTTTTCCGATAAAACGCGGAGAATTAGCAGAGTCTTTGAGTTTCAATTACATGGGTTAAAGCAAAAGTTGACTTGCATTTAATTGATCAAGCGCGTAAATTATGCGGCATGGCGCGCAGCTTTCTCCTTACTGTCACCCTGCTGGTCGCTGTAGGAATCTTCAACGCTACCGGCAAGGCCCAACCGGTCAAGTTCCCGCCCGAACTGGCGGACACAACCTCATCCCCTAATGCGCCTACCGTTATAGAAAACGAGTCCAACGCCGATACTCTGCAAGCCGAAAAGAGCGACGTGGATACGACGATCGCCTACTCCGCCAGATCCATCGAGTTTTTCGTCGCAGACAAAATAACGGTATTGCAGGGGAATGCGCAGGTTTCCTATCAACGGATGCAACTGCGAGCCGAGAAAATCACGGTGGACTGGGACCGGAATTTAATCATCGCCGAAGGCTTGCCGGATACGATCTGGGCGGATTCAGCAAAAACCGAAATGGACACGGTCGTGATGAAAGGTCAGCCGGTTTTTTCCGAAGGGGGTCAGGAGATCTTCGGCGAGAAGATGACCTATAATTTAAAAACCCGGCGCGGCAGGATCACTGAAGGCACCACCAGTGATCAGGAAGGCTATTACTGGGGAGCTGCGCTGAAAAAAGAACCACAGGAAATCCTCTACGCCGGTCCCGGCAGTTTTACAACCTGCAATCAGGAGCATCCCCACTACACTTTTAGAACTCAAAAAATGAAGTTGGCCGGAGATAAGGTGGTCGCCAAACCCGTTGTGCTTTATTTCGGGGAAGTTCCCGTCGCCGCTATACCTTACGGCGTTTTCCCCTCGAAAAAAGGACGCCAATCGGGTCTCATTGTCCCCGTATATGGGGAAAGCGCCGGTCAGGGGCGCTTTTTCCGCAACCTGGGATATTACTGGGCTACCAACGACTACTGCGACCTCACCGGTGCGCTTGACTATTACGAAAGATCAGGATTCCTCTTCAATGCGCGGGCCAGGTACAACTGGCGTTACCACTTATCGGGAACCGTCAATGGTTCCTACATCAACCAGCATTTTGGCGCCGAGAAAAAAAGACGCTGGGAGTTAAAACTCAATCACGATCAACAAATTGATCCCGATACTCGCTTGACTGTGAACGCCAACATTATCAGCGACGGCAGCTACTACCAGGATTATTCCTTCAACTTGAATGAACAACTCTCGCAAACGCTGCGTTCCGATGCCACACTGACCAGATCCTTCCCCGGGACGAAAAATTCCATCACCGCCAACATCCATCACGAACAGAACCTGAGGACCGATGAGATCAGCCAGAATATTCCCCGTTTGACGTTCCGGCGGGGGCAAAGCGCCATCATCCCCCTGCCCAAAAAATCCCCGGACGACACCACAACCTTTGAACCCCGCTGGTATCACAACCTTTATTACTCCTATTCCGGTGAATACCTGCACCGCCGGGTACTGGATGAACAGACGACGTCGGGAGATACCGCTCTGGTTCAGGAGCGGCGCTCGGCTGCGAGGCATTCCCTCAATTTCAACAGCCCGCAAAAAATCCTTAAATACTTCAACATTACGCCCACATTAAATTATAAGGAAGAGTGGTTTGACGAAAGTCTCGATTACACACAGGATTCGTCCGGCCGCAAAGATATAGGTTTCGCCGCTCGGCGCACCTTCGGCTCATCCCTGGGTTTGTCCACGAAGATGTACGGTTACTGGATAAACCCATTGCCCGGCATAGAGGCTTTCCGCCACACCGCAACGCCCAGCATTTCGCTGGGCTATAGGCCCGATTTCAGCGACCCACTCTGGGGATATTACCAGGAGGTAACGGAAGCAACTGGCGAAAAAGTCAAAAAGGATCGCTTCGCCGGTTCGCTCTACGGAAGCACTCCGGTGGGAAAGCAATTGGCTTTAAATTTCCAGCTGAATAACCTTTTCCAGATGAAATACGGGCGGGGAGAAGAAAAGAAAAAGCGGGATCTTTTTACGTTAAACTTTTCCTCCAGTTACAATTTCGCCGCCGACAGCCTGAAGTTCAGCAGTCTGCGAAGCAGCTTTCGCGCATCGCCCATCACCAAAGCCCAGGACCTGGGCCCCCTTGAGTCGCTATCCCTGGACCTCACGACCAGCCATAGTTTCTATAAATACGGCGCCAACGGAGAGTACGACGAGTACTATTTCGAACCCGAAAATGGCCGAATTCTGCGCCTGACCAGCTTCGACATTTCGACCAGCAGCAAATTCTCCATCGGCACTCTCATTCACCCCCGTCAAAAAGTACGTTACGATGAGGATCAGGTAGAAACCGAGCTTGCGCCCACAGAAGCTCAATTCGATACCACCCTTCAATTGGAAAAAAAGAAACCCCAATTGAAAGAATGGTATCTGGGGCAAATCCCCTGGGATTTGGATCTCTCTTTCCATTATACCCTGAGCAAATATAATCCCAACAACCCCTCGAAAACGTTCTGGATGAACGCCTCGGTTGACGCCTCCATCACCACCAACTGGCAGGTCAGCTACAACACTCGAGTGGACTTAATTGATCATAAGGTAATCTCGGCGGGCTTGACCATCTATCGGGATCTTCACTGCTGGGAAGCCCGCTTGATCTGGAATCCCCTGGGCATTGGACAGGGATATTATCTGAAAATAAACATCAAATCACCGCAACTGCAGGATATAAAGGTCGAAAAACGCAGGGGTCAAGGCACCTTCATGGGCTTCTAAATCGCGTGGGGATTATGGAAGCCAGTGAGTCCGAACCGGTTTCCAGATTTTCCTCTTTGAAAAGATTTAGAATATCCTTAATTTAGGGGCTGTTTCCCTTCGTTTTTTATCCAATAATAGCAGAGCCCCAAAGAGCCGGCAACTTCGAGGATTCTCATGGAAAAATCCTACTCGGAACTCACCCTTAGAGCCGTAATCTCCGGCTTGTTCGTCGGTTGTCTAATCGGAGCTTCCAACATCTGCATAGGCTTGAAGATCGGCTGGACCTTCGGAGCATCCATCACCGCGGCGGTGATTTCCTTCGCCATTTTCAAGACCTTTTCGCATGCCCTGCAACGTCCCTATTCCGCTAAGGAAAATTTAATTACCGCTACAGCCGGCTCATCGGCAGGCACCATGGCTTCCGCCGCCGGCCTGACTGCCTCCATACCGGCTCTTGAACTCATCTTCAAAGAGCAGGGACAGCCTTTGCTGACATACCCGCAGCTGGTCCTGTGGGGGATCTCGATCGCCTTTCTGGGCGTGTTTTTCGCCGTGCCTCTGCGCCGGCAGATGATCGTCGTGGAAAAACTCCGCTATCCCACCGGCACCGCAGCAGCCGAAACCATCAAGGCCATGTACGCCTCGGGAGTCGAGGCGGTCAAGAAAGCCAAGGTACTGTTCTACTCCGCCATATTCGCTGCGGCTTTCAAGCTGATCATGTCCATCAAGCCGCTGGGTTTGACTTCACTTGAAAACTTCTCCCTGGACGACATCGGCTTGGCCACTCTGGGCGTGCTTGGTTTAAGTTTCGCCGTTCTGACCATCGGCATCAATCTATCTCCCATGATGCTGGGAGCAGGCATTCTAATCGGTCCCAAGGTCGGCTGGTCATTGCTCGGGGGTTCCATCCTGGCCTGGGGGATTATAACGCCGATCTTGAATCAAATGGGCTTGATCGAATACAGCGGCGGCACTACGATTTACCGCGACGCGCTGAGATGGATTCTCTGGCCGGGAGTCGCCTGTATGATCGCCGCCGGATTCACGAGTTTAGCCCTGCAGTATAAAACCATCGCCCGCACCTTTACATCACTTAAAAAAGTAACGGTGGGATCAGTGGAAGCCGAATTGGAGGAAGAGGACGCTCCCGATCCCTTTCCCATGAAGTGGTGGTTGATCGGTATGACTCTGGCGACGCTCTTTACGGCCACCCTGGCCTGGTGGTTCTTCGGCATACACTTTTGGATGGGCATTCTGGCAGTGATCCTCTCGCTGTTCATCGCCAGCGTGGCGGTGCGAGCCACCGGCGAAACGGACATCAATCCGGTGGGAGCGATGGGCAAGATCACCCAGGTGGTCTATGGTTTCCTGGATCCCGGCCACATTACCACCAACCTGATGGCTGCCGGTATCACCGCCGCCGGTGCCAGCCAATCCGGCGACCTGATGCATGATCTCAAGGCAGGGTACATACTGAAGGTTTCCATCCGCAAGCAGGTGATCACACAGTTGATCGGAGTGGTGGTGGGCATCTTCGCGGCTGCGGCCGTTTACCGTTTACTGACTGCAGCTTACGAAATTCCCGGCGAGGATTTCGCCGGCCCGGCCGTCGTCGCCTGGCATTTAATGGCCCGGGTGCTGGTCGAAGGCATTGCTTCGCTGGAACCCAGCGCGCTCTGGGCGGCCGTCATCGGTGCCCTCTTCGGCATAGTGGTCACGGTACTGCACAAGGTTAAGAGGATTGCCAGATGGTTGCCCTCGCCGGTGGCCCTGGGCATCGCCTTCATCGTGCCGGGAGTCTATTCCATCGCTATGTGGCTGGGCGCTTTCCTGACCTACCTGTACAACCGCAGAAATCCCGACCGCGTGGAACGCTTCGGCCCTTC
>CAZHMN010000092.1:0-10283 GCA_964533705.1 uncultured bacterium | reverse complement strand
CTAATTCAAGCGCCTGCGTGCTGTTTGTTGCCGCAGAATGAATTCTGCGGCTTAGATCAGCTTTAAAGTCACTATTGCGACTCCGAATCCCCACAGGTGGGGATTTTAAGGCAGGTCTCAGCACCAGACTTGAGTCTGGTGCCGGAGGTGATGGCGGTGATGGTGATTGTAGGGTGTGACCCGTTTCTAAGGGGGTTGAGTCATTCCATGCCAAAGGAAACACAAGTTGGGCCTCAAATTCATTCGGGTGTAAAATGAAAAACGAGCTTTTGGTTCCTTAATCATGTTCGTCCATCTAAACCTCCACTCCCACTATTCCCTCCTTCGGGGAACCGCGTCGCCGGAGGAGCTCTGCCAGGCGGTTAAGACTCAGGGCATGGACACCCTCGCCTTGACCGATACCAACGGGCTTTACGGTCTGGTGCAGTTCCTCGAGGCGGCCAAGGATCACGGCCTGCGCCCCATTGTGGGAGCGGAGATCCGCACCGGAAATGAAAGAGCCGTCGCCCTGGTGAAAGATCGGCAGGGCTACTCTAACCTCTGCCGCATCCTCTCCGATCGTCATCTGAAGGAGAGCTTCGACATCGCCCGATCATTGTTGGAGCTTTCCCCCGGTTTGGTGATCTTGACCGGTTCGGGGGATTTGCTCGAGAAACTGGCGGGAAACGTCGAAGATCTCTACGCCGAGTTGGTCCCGGGGCGCCAAGGACACGAGACATTAGCTCTTTCGAAAAAGCGGGGAATCCCTCCGGTCGCCACGAACAGGGTGCATTTCATTGCACCCGAGGATCACGCACTTCACCGCCTGCTACGAGCTATTGATCTGAACACCACATTTTCCCGCCTGCCCGATTCTGAATTGGAATCCCCTGATAGCTATCTGCAGACGCCTCAACAGATGAGCGATTATTTCTTTTTCTGCCCGGAAGCTGTGGAAAACACCGCTGTCATCGCCGAAAGATGCCGGTTTCAGTCCGATTTCAGCCTCGTTTTCCCGCAATTCGAAAATCTAACCCCGGAAGAGACGTTCGAACGCCTTCGCGAGGAAGCCTATTGCGGCGCGAAGAAACGCTATGGAGAAATCACTGAAAAGGTGCAATCCCGCCTGGAGCACGAGCTGGCTTTAATCAAGAAAAAGGGCTTCGCCTCAATTTTTCTGGTGGTGCAGGACATCGTCAGGCAGTCGCCGCGCACCTGCGGCCGGGGATCGGCGGCGGCCAGCCTCGTCTCCTACTGCCTGGAAATCACCCACGTGGATCCCATCCGCCACAACCTCTATTTCGAGCGCTTCCTCAATCCGGGCCGGGTTGATCCTCCCGACATTGACGTGGATTTCGCCTGGGACGAGCGCGACGACATTCTGGATTACGTCTTCAAAAAGTACGGAATGGAACGCACCGCCATGATCTCCAACCACGTCACCTTCAAGAAGCGGGCGGCGATTCACGAAGTTGCCAAAGTATACGGATTGCCCGAGGCGGAAATCACCGCGGTCACGGGCAAATTGTCGGGATACTATTATGATCTGGTGGAAGAGGTGGAAAGACATCCCTCCTTGCGCTATCACGAATTCTCCCCACCCTGGCCGGATATCCTCCGCCTGGCTGAACGCCTGGAAGGCATCCCCCGGCACCTTTCCGTTCACTGTGGAGGCGTCGTCATTACGCCGGATGCCACCTCCAATCACGTCCCCGTGCAGCGGGCGGTCAAGGAGGTCAACATCATTCACTGGGAGAAGGATCAGGCCGAGGATGCAGGTCTGGTGAAGATAGACCTGTTGGGTAACCGTTCCCTGGCCGTCATCCGCGATGCCCTTGGAATGATCGAGGAAAATTACGGCACCCGTATTGATTACACCCGCTGGAATCCCATTGACGATCCGGCCACCCAGGAGATGATCGCCCGGGGTGATACCATGGGAGTCTTCTATGTGGAATCCCCCGCCACGCGCCTGCTGCAGAAGAAGGCAGGGGTCGGCGATTTCGAACATCTGGTCATCCACAGCTCCATCATCCGCCCGGCCGCCAATCCCTACATACACGACTATCTGGAGAGACTGAAAGGGAAACCCTACCAGCCCCTGCATCCCCTGATCGGTGACTTATTAGAGGATACCTTCGGGATTATGGTTTATCAGGAAGACGTCTCCAAAGTCGCCATGTGCCTGGCCGGTTTCAACTCCAGCGAAGCCGACGAACTGCGCAAGATCCTGTCCAAAAAACACAAGGAGAAACGCCTGGCTGACCTGCAGAAGAAATTCGTCAAGGGTGCGCTGGAAAGGGGAGTTGACCGGAAATCCATCCGCAGGATCTGGGAGATGATCCTGAGTTTTGCGGGTTACTCCTTCTGCAAACCGCATTCGGCCTCCTACGCTCTGGTCAGTTTCAAGAGCGCCTGGCTGCGGGCTCACTACCCGGCCGAATTCATGGCCGCGGTCATCTCCAACCAGGGAGGATATTACTCCACTTTCGCATATATCTCCGAAGCGCGCCGCCTGGGGCTGGAAGTATTGATGCCCGACGTCAATGAAAGTCACATCCGCTACAGGGGCAAAGACCGGTGGATTCGGGTCGGTTTGATGCAGATCAAGGGATTGACGCAGAAGGGGATGGAGCGAGTCGTCACCTGCCGGGAAACGGGCGGATGCTACCTGAGCTTCGATGACTTCCTGCGGCGCACCGAAATGGATCCCGCCGACGTGCGGCTGTTGATCAAAGCCGGAGCTTTCGATAACCTGAAAGGTCGGGATCGCCGCGCCGAACTGATGTGGCGGTTAGAAATCCAACCGAAGTGCAGAACTCCTGCTCTTGCGGGCAAACGAGTATCCCTGTTCGAAGAAGATGTAACCGAACCTCCGCAGGTTCCCCCCTACGATGCTAAGACCCTGCTCCAGCAGGAGCTGGAGACCTTCGGCTTTCTGGTCAGCAGGCACCCGCTGGAACTGTACCGCGACAGATTGAAAGGTCTAAACCTGGTCACAGCAAAGGACATGCATCAGTACGTGGGCAAACCGGTGCAGATGGCGGGTTGGCTGATCACCGGCAAGGTCGTGAGTACGAAGAAAAAGGAGCTGATGGAATTCCTGACCTTTGAAGATGAGACCGGCCTGATCGAGACGGTCTTCTTCCCCGCCGTCTATGACCGGTACTGCCACATGCTGAACAAAAGCCGCCCCTATCTGCTGAAGGGCAAGGTCGAGGAGGACTTCGGCGCAGTCACGCTGACGGTGGAGGAGGTGAGGTATGTGTGAGGAAATCCACTCTGAATTCTGACCAAAAAAAAAGCCCCCACACCGTGGGGGCTTTTAACTCGCAACTCGAAACTCTCAACTACTTCATCAGCACCAGCTTCTGAGTCTGCCGGACTTGCCCGGCGGTCAATCTGGCGAAGTAGATCCCACTGGGTAATCCGTGTGCTCCAAAGGTGACTTCGTGATATCCCGCAGGATACCAGCCGTCATACAGCCTGGCAACGATACGGCCCTGCGCGTCATATATGATCAAGGTAACGTATCCGGCTTCGGGCAGACTTAAGCTCAGGTGAGTTTCCGGATTAAACGGATTCGGATAAGCCGGAAGCAACCCGATTTCGTCCGGCATTCGTGCTGAAACCGCGCCGGCCATAGCCTCGAAGCTATCACCCCAGTTCCCCCACTCCGAAACGAAAGAACCGCCATCGGAGGTGCTGAGCTTTTCAAAGTCAAAATGGTCTTCATCCCATATGGTGCTCGGATAAATCCCAACGTAAGCATCATAAGTGTACATCCCTGCAGGAGCGCCGCCAGGGACGGCTTGAGTGCGATCCCGAGCTATAGAAACACCGCCGGCCAGCGCCAAGGTTACCGGCCCCAGTAATGGTCCGACCTGGGCTCCGCTGGGGAGGGTCGCCATGATCCAGCCGTCGAACGTCTGCGTCGTCGTACCGGTGTTCGCAATTCCGATGTTGAAATCAAAGGAGCCTCCACCAGCCGGGATTTGAACAGGTGGATTGTAAGGCGTCAAGGTGATCGAGACAGGCGAGGTGGTTCCCTGATCGAAATAGAATGCCCCCATGTCCGCCGCGGTGTTGTCAGGATCCGGCGGACTGGCCGGATCTCCGGCATCAATGCAGGGAGAGTTCGCCTGTAAGTGATAATTTCCGCTTGAGGGATCCACGAAAAATGGATCCGCGAAGATGTTGAAATAGGCATCGCAGGAATCGCCGTTGGTATTGATGGTGATGATCCCGCCTAATCCTTGAGGAGGATCCCCCGTGAAATCGCCCCCTTCATTGTTGCAGAAATTCCCGTAAGTGATCGAAGCATTGATCCCATTGAAAAAGTAGATGCCACCGCCGAAATTACCCTCAATAATGGTATTGACAATCGTCGGTGTCGAATCGAAACTTTCAATTCCCCCACCGACCATCGCAGCCGTATTAGCGCTGATGGTGCAGTTTGTAATCGTCGGGCTGGAAATGTAGCATTCCATTCCACCGCCGGATAGGTTCGCCGTATTGCCCGTGATGAGGCAGTGATCAATGATGGGGCTGGCATTGTTGCAGCAGATCCCTCCTCCGACCGTCTCCGTGAAATTATCGCTTATGGTACAATTGGAAATCGTTTGATTTGCGTAGCGGCAAAATATCCCTCCGGCTCCGGCAGTCGAAGTGTTTCCGGTGATGATGCAGTCCGCGATCAAAGCATCGGATGAATAGCAATAAATCCCACCGGCTGAGTTTCCGGCGTTATTGCCGATGAAGGAGCAATTCAGAATTGTGACATTGGACGAAGAAGCCCAGATACCCGCGCCGCAGACGTTGGTCGAATTCCCGGTGATGAGGCAGTCGGTGATGGTCGGCCATCCGCCGGTGCAGTAAATCCCACCTCCGAAGTTCGCCGTATTATCGCAAATGGTGCAATGTGAAATAACCGGGCCGCAATTAAAGCAGTCCACACCGCTTGCACTGCTGCTGGTAATCAAGCAATATTCCAAACGACAGTCCGGGTCTGAATCCGCGTAGAAATCTATACCGGCCCAATTCGAACCGGGAGCATCCGGCATAAACCTAATGCTGTCGCTTTCAGTCCCGACGGCACTGAAATAACCGTATATATCGAATTCGAAGCCGGAGGAACCCTGAAACAGAAGAGTCGTCCCCGGGAGGATAATCAGAGAATCGCCGTTTTGCACGAATATGTCGCCGACCACGGTATACGATCCGGGGCCAAGCGTATCACTGAGAGGCCCGGACAGTTCCTGAGCGATTGAGGAGAGGTTCAGGATCGGCAGCAGCGAAAAAAGCAAACCCAAGTTTTTCATAAACTCCCTCTTGATATTGGTCTTTTGAAATGCCGGCGATTTTAATCAATTTATGAAATATTCTCGTCCAAATCAAGCAAATTCTCAAAACCGGCCAAATTCTGGCATAATCATTAAAAAAGCCCCCATTGCTGAGGGCTTTAATCTACAGACCGGTTGTCATTATTTCATCAGCATCAGCTTCTGAGTCTGCTGGAGGTCGCCTGCGGTTAAGCGGGCAAAATATACACCGGAAGGCAATCCGGAAGCTCCGAAGGTGGCCTTGTGCACTCCCGCGGAATACCAGCCATCGAAGAGCCTGGCAACCTCACGGCCTGAAACGTCATATACGATCAGCGAAACGTTACCGGCCTCAGGTAAACTGAAGGTCAGATTCGTTTCAGGATTGAATGGATTGGGATAAGCTGGTGACAGGGTGAATTCCGTCGGTGTTGTTGAAGCGACGGTTTCGACGTCCCATCCGGAAACGTTCCAGTTATAACTGGGAGAGGAACCAGCGTCATCAACCATCTTGCCGAAGCTGAAATGATCCTCAGCAATGACGAAATCCGGGTAATACCCCGCATAACCGTGATAGCTGTAGTAACCCGCTGGGGCGTTTGCTGGCACCGATTGGGTCAATTCCCTTACCAGAGTCTGTGCCACCAGAACGGTTATATCCGTGCGGAGAATAATCGGACCGAACACCGGACCAGTGGGGAGGTCAACGTCCGTCCAGACATCTACAACCACGGTACTGTCGCAGATGTTCTCGAGTTCGAAATCGAAGGTGAATTCACCGCCGCTCGCGGGAATGAAAATCGGCGTTCCATGGGGCACCAGATCAACGGCAACGCAGGGATCGGGTATGCTCTGGTCGAAGAAGAGAGCGCCCTGATCTGCGATCGTGGTATCGGGATCCATCGGATGCGACGGATCACCCGCATCTATGCAGGGAGATTCCTCCTGCAGAGTGTACACCCCATAGTTGAACATCGGATCCAGAAAAATGTTGTAGTATTGATCGCAGGGGTCGCCGTTGTAATTGGTAGTGGTAATTACACCGGCACCTGAGGGTACGGCAGCACCGTAAAAATTACCGCCGGAGTTGTTGATGTCGTTGTAGGTAATGGTCGGGCTTCCGGAGGCGCAGTAGATCCCACTGCAGAGGGAGCCTCAACCAGAGGCGCTGTTGTTAACGATGATACAACTGTTGACGGTCATGGCGGAATTGGTTGCGTATATCCCACCGCCGTATTTGGAAGAGTTAATAGTGAGGGTGCAATGGAGGATGTCGGGGCTGCCACTGGAGACGTAAATCCCGCCCCCATAGCTGTTGGAACTGGTATTGCCCCGGATGATGCAACGTTCAATGGTAGGACTGGCGCCCGTAATGTTGATCCCACCGCCGTAGGATGAATTGCCATTCCTGATGGTAAATCCTTTGAGAACGGCAGAGCTGGTTTCACCGGAATGGAAGTAGGCACCTCGACCGCTGGACTGGCAATCAATGATGCATTCGGAGGCATCACTCTCCGACATGACCACGATTGCCCGCCCGCCAAAGTCCAGGTTTTTATTCCCTGCACCGGTGTACGTTCCATCCGCCACTAACACGGTATCTCCGTTCACACAGGCATTAATCGCAGCCTGTATAGTGGGATATTGACTGGGGACAAGACGGGTTGTGCCGTAGACAGCCATTGACAAACACAACACTGCCAGTACGGCGATTGAGAGTTTTTTCATGGGTGACCTCCCCTGTTAACTGGAAGAAATGCTAACCATTTGTCGGATGAATTTGCAGATTATTTACAAATTAAAGAAATTTTTATCAAAAGTCAAGCAAAATTTTCTGCACGAGGTAATATTTTGCCATTGATAAATGACTGTATTATAACCAGAGTCGGCCAAAAGGAAAGGCAGCAATGAGGAGATCCCCGGGCGAAATACCCAAATATATTCGATCAAACCGGGTTGCTCCAGCGTGGCCAATTTTTCAAAATAAGGGATTCGGTAAAAAATTTCCTACCCCGGGTGCAGGTGGATCAAACAGAGTAAGGACTCGATCTAGCTTTATAGTTTTTTCATTTCGAATACCGATATGGCTTTTGTCAACCGAATATAGATTGTATTGGGGAGAACTGATATATCGTGCGATTATCCTCACCCCAAAATACCACAAAAAACCCCAAAATCCCTTCTCAGGACTTCGGGGCAAATGGCTTAGAAATCATTGATTTAACCTGTACGCCCGCTGGGGATCGAACCCAGAACCCTCGGCTTAGAAGGCCAGTGGTTTTGTGCGTAAAAACCGACGAAAACAGCCTTTTTGCAATACTTCTGTTACAGTGAGTCGGAAAATCAGCCTGGTCATATGATGCCCGGTCTATGTTAATGACACATTTGCAATACAAAGAAGAGTTATACGGGCTCAAGCTTGAAAATAAAAATTCTCTTGAGATTTATAGAAGTTGGATTTGAAACCAGAGTCAGTTTCGTATCCGGGCCAATCTACCGCAAAAGAGATTTCAATCAGATGTTTTTTTTCAATTAAAAAAATGCAATCTGCAAGTAACTGCACTTGACTTTTTCAATCCTATGTGTTATAATGCGTACAAGTCCTGATTCAGACTGCTGATACCTAAAAGGATGCTTGCACAAGAGGTACGAGTTGCCTTATCGGATAGGACGAGGGCCTATAAGATGAAGGCATAATCGAACTTATATCCAGGAATAATGGGTTCGGTTATGCCTTTTTGTTTTTCAAAAACCAACCTACGGAGCCCACCATGCGCACAATAATCTTAACGCTGACAGCTGTAACCCTGCTGACCGCAGCAGCCGCCCAGAACACCCTGGAGATCGTCTGGATAGGATATGGTGAGGGACCCCTCAATTACTACGGCGCCGGAGCCACTGGGGGAGACTTCAACAACGATGGCTTTTCCGATGTGCTCATCGGTGCTGGGGGCTGGGGTAATATTGGCGGCAACGATGCGATCGGAAAGGACTATCTCTATTTGGGTTCTCCCGATTTCTTCGACACAGCGTCGTACTTTTTCACCGGCGATACCGCCTCGGATGGCTTTGATTGGGATGTCTGCAATGTGAGTGATGTCAGCGGGGATCAAATTCAAGATTTCCTGATTCCCGGTGCTGGTGCTGCTTATTACCGAGGCGGAGGCTATGTGGACATTTTCTATGGAGGACCGCAATTGGATACGATTCCCGATTTTCAAATAAAAAAACATAACGTATCGGGGGAGGATTTCTTCGGTTGGCAGGCCGATAGCGCTGGGGATGTAAATGGGGACGGCTGGAGTGATGTCGTCGTTTCTGGGGTAATTTACGATATTAACAGCGCGTATATTGAGATCTACTTTGGTGGCCCGAATTTGGACACGCTCGCGGATTGGCATTATAGTAGTCTTGGAACTAATCAACCAATCAAAGTCAATGGGTTGGGTGACGTGAATGGCGATGGCTTTGACGATATTCTGGCTTATAGACAGTACGGGATTTATCCAGAGCATGAGCCAGGCAAAATTTTCTTCGGTGGCAGCCCAATGGACACCATTCCCGATCTTGAATTCTATCCCTATGCTCTTTCAGCCGCCGGGGTGGGTGACGTAAATGATGACGGTTTTAGCGACGTTGCCATTGGCGACTGGGATCAGGGGCAGCGGATCTACTTCGGGGGCGTGAACATGGATACGATCCCCGACGTTGCCTTGCAGGGTTATTTCGGTCCCAGCATCGCCGGTTCAGATGGCCTTACTTGCGGCGATTTCAACGGGGATGGGATCAGCGACATCATTGCTGATGGTGATTACGGTGGGATCGTTCTGTACCTGGGATCGCCCTGGTTCAACGGGGTGCCTGAGTGGTGGTATTCGGAATTCTGGATGGTTCTGGATGGTATCACCGTCAACGGCGTGGGCGATGTCAACGGCGACGGCTGCGATGAGTTCGTCCTGGGATTTCCTTATTACGACAACATGAGCTGGATGAATGTTGGGAAGGCCTATCTTTTTGCCGGAAATCCCGATTTGGTTGATTTGGGCGCTCCGGTGGAGCCGGGCGAACTATCGCATATACCGGGATGGTACAAATTAGACCAGAATTTTCCCAATCCCTTCAACGCCTCGACGACGATTCACTTTGAACTGGGCAAGCTCTCAACTATAAACCTGACCGTTTTCGATCTGCAGGGACAAAAAATCCGCAATCTAATTACGAACAAAGAAATGCGCCCCGGGGGCTATAGTATTAGCTGGTCGGGGAGAAACGAATTAAATCAGCCGGTATCATCAGGCATTTACATTCTCGAGCTACAAGTGGATCAATTTAAGGAAACGCGAAAAATGGTGCTAATTAGATAGTGGTAAGGTCAGATTCCGGACAAGCCGGAATGACCTTGCTGGGCTGTCATTCCCTTAAGCGAAGCGCATAGGGAATCCGACAGCCTGAAAAACTCGAAACTCGCAACTCGAAACTAAAAACTATTGAGGTTTATCATGAAAACGACCCATTCAGTATCCAAATTCATGCCGGTAATCCTGGCATCGGCTTTCTCGCTCTTCCTGCTCTATAACACTTTATCGAGCACCGAATTCCCCCGCATCCTCTACATTCATCCCGATAGTCTGCACTGGGATCATTTCGATTCCTTGAACCCTACCGGGGTCTGGAATTATTCCCTGGAAGGGTATGAGGACTTGGACACGTACTTGGATTACCTGGGAGAGACGGACATCAAAGCCGTCTTGCGCCCTTACGGGGATTACGGGATGGAGAAGTACTCCGAGGCTCAGTATCATCACTACGAAGCCGAGCGCGACTATGATGAGGCGCAAGATATGCTTGATGAAGGTGATGAAGAGGGCTTCTATTTCTTCTGGCATGGGGCGACTTGGGACGAAGTGAGGGGCGAGGCAGTTACGTTGCCGACCGGAGAGATTACTTGGAAATGCGACACTTCAAGCGATGACACCGGGATCA
>CAZHMN010000091.1:0-10446 GCA_964533705.1 uncultured bacterium | reverse complement strand
AAACTTCACCGGCTCATCAAATTCTCCAAAGACATCTTTGAGCAGGTTTGTTATTTCACCTAAAGTCGCGTAGACTTTGACCGCTTCAAGAATGGAGGGCATCAGGTTTTCGCCCGATTCGGCGGCTCTGGAAACTTTCCCTAACGCTTTTTCAATCGCAGAATTAGAGCGGTCTCGCCGCACCTGGCTTAGGCGCTCTCTCTGCCGCTGCGCTGCCTCTTCACTATAGGGGTGAAGTTCAACCTTGCGTTCCTCTTCCTCAATCCGATAGCAGTTGACGCCCACCTTGCGGATCTCACCTGATTGGATCTTTTTTTCCGTCAAATACGCCTGTCGGGCTACCTGACGTTGAATCGTTCCATCCGCCACCAGCTTTACCATACCGCCCTTGGTAACGACGTCTTCGAGGCAGGCTTCAATTCGTTTCTCCATCTCATCCGTCAGAGCCTCAATGTAATAGGAGCCGCCCAGCGGATCGACTGTATCGGCCAGGCCCATTTCTTCGATTAAAATTTGCATGGTGCGCAACGAAATGAGAGCCGCTTTTTCAGAGGGAATAGTGTAGGCTTCATCGTACGAACACAGGGCCATAGTTTGCGTTCCGGAGAGGGCAGAGATCAAAGCGTAATACGCTCCGCGCACGATGTTATTTTCAGGCTGCTCAACGGTCAACCCGCCACCGCCACCCCCAGCAATCATGCGCAGCCACATGGATCGTGGATCCTTGGCGTTATAGTCTTCTTTGATAATTCGTGCCCAGAGCCGCCGGCCAGCTCGGAATTTGGCCACCTGCTCGAATAAATTGCCAAAGATATCAAAGTTGAAGCTCAAGCGTCCCGCAAACTCGTCAATGTCCAAACCACGGCACAGGGCTTCATCGGCGTATTCGCGGGCGATGCCGAAGGCGTAGGCCATTTCCTGAACGGGATCAGCTCCAGATTCGCGAATGTGATACCCACAGACTGAGACCGGGCTATATTTGGGTACCTCGTGAGCGCAAAATTCAATGGTATCGCCGATTAGTCTGATCGAGGGTTCAACAGGAAAAATCCAGGTACCGCGCCCGATAAATTCCTTGAGAATGTCGTTCTGTGCCGTTCCCCGCAGGTTCCTAAGGTCATAACCGCGCTTCTGCGCCATGGCGAAGTACATGGCCATCATGACGATAGCCACTGAGTTAATGGTCAACGAAACGGTGATTTTGTCGAGAGGAATGCCTTCAAAAGCGGTCTCGAAATCCGCCAGCGAATCAACGGCCATACCAACCCGGCCGACCTCACCGTAAGCGCGTTCATCGTCGGAATCCAGGCCCATCTGGGAAGGTAGATCGAAGGCGACATTTAATCCCGTCTGCCCCTGTTCGATTAAAAAATGGAAACGACGATTTGTCTCCTCGGCCGAAGCGAATCCCGAGTACTGCCGCATGGTGAAGGGTCGCTTGCGGTACATCAAGGGGTGGATACCGCGAGTGAACGGATACTCTCCCGGATCTCCGATTTTTTCTTTATAGTCAATATGAGCCAGGTCTTGCGGCCGGTAAACCGGCTTGACTTCAATGCCGGATTCCAGAATGACCTTTTTTTCGCCCTCAGACATAATTAAGGATGGGATTATCTGGTTGATGCTATTCGTTCAAGTTCTTTCGCGATCTGGTCGAACTTTGACCCCGCAGTGTAGATGGTTAATACGCCCATTGCCCTCAGTTTTTCCTGGTCTTCATCCGGAATGACTCCGCCGATAACAAGGGGTATATCACCAAGGCCGCTTTGTCTCAATTTGGTGATGAGTTTCTCGCAGATAGGGAGATGAGCCCCGGAGAGGATGGAGAGCCCAATTACGTCGGGATCTTCGTGCAATGCGGCCTGGACAATTTGTTCTACCGTCTGATGCAAGCCGGTGTAGATAACTTCGAAGCCGGCTTCCAGCAAAGCCTGAGCAATGACCTTGACGCCTCGGTCGTGGCCATCCAGACCGGGTTTCGCAAGAAGGATACGAATCTTTTTAGCTTCAGTCAAGTGTCCACCACCCCGCGAAAAATCTGGAAATTCAAGCCAAATATAAACATTTGGTGCAATAAATGCAAACATTTTCCTTTAAATTCTGGCCGTAGATACTTTAAAAAAACCGTTGACAATGATCGAAAATTTTACTAATTTTAGCGAAAATTGGAAGGAGTTCTTAGCAGGAGTTAGAATGCCTGAAGAAACCATGCGAACCCTGGAAGCTTTAGGGATGATCGAAACCCGGGGTTTGGTCGGCGCAATCGAAGCGGCTGACGCCATGGTCAAAGCCGCCAAGGTTCAATTAGTGGGTAAAGAGAGGATCGGTGGGGGATATGTCACCGTCTTCGTGCGTGGCGACGTGGGCGCAGTGAAGGCGGCCACCGACGCCGGGGCTACCGCAGCGGAGAAGGTCGGCGAACTGGTATCGGTACACGTCATCCCGCGGCCACACTCTGAAGTGGAGATGATCATCCCCAGTAGAGAGAATCCCAACGTCGGATAAAGCCAAGAAGAAGACGTAATGAGTCCAACTATTCAGGGTAAGCCGCCCGCGGGCGAACGCGCTCTCGGTTTGATCGAAACGCGCGGTCTGGTGGGCGCCATTGAAGCTGCGGATGCGATGGTCAAAGCCGCCAAAGTGAAGTTGCTCGACAAGGAACTGACGACGGGGGGCTTGGTCACGATCAAGGTTATCGGCGAAGTGGGCGCGGTACGTTCCGCCGTTGATGCCGGCGCACGCGCAGCAGAAAAAGTTGGGAAACTCATTTCTACGCATATTATTCCGCGTCCTCACAACGAAGTTGAGGATCTCCTACTTTATAGGGCCAAGGGGGGCGGCGTCTCAGCGAGGAAAAAGGTTAGTAGAGGTGCCGCCCGAACTGAGCCTCTCCTGGAAGATCGCCCGGTAAGAGAATTGCGCGCATTAGCGCGTAAAATTGAAGGATTCCCGCTCACCGGCCGGGAAATATCAACAGCCGGAAAGGAGCAGCTTTTAAGAGAGCTGCGAAAACTTTACCCGCCAAAGTAGTCATTCTCGCCGTCAGGATCCGTTGCAGATGAATACCCCAAGGCACTTCAAGGCGGTCGTCCGCCCAATTTTGAAGATCGTACTGCTATGGATAATCATTGCCATATTCATAGTATTGGGAATCCGCTTTGGTGTGGATAAGAAAGTAATCGCCATCTCCGTCACTCTGTTCGGCTTTCTGACGAATGCCTTCGCAGGGCTAATGACTTTAGTCGCATTCATCCCCTTTATCGGCCCGCTCATCGTGAAAGTTATATCGCTTCCCCTCTTCTGGATTCTCAACGGAATAGGATACATTCTATCAGCCTTCGCGGTCAAGCGCGGCTATGCAAAAGAGATTCTAAACTATCGAGTTCTAACTGTCGTATTTCTTATGGGCATCGTTGTGGGATTTATTATCGGCAGCATTTTTTAGTTCCCATGCAAAAATCTGCACTTGCTTTTTGATAATTTTGGTGCTATATTGTTTTATCCCTATTCAGGACCTCCCGAAATGGCTCGAAGTCCAAATTCCAGCCCGAAGTAGACGATGAAAGTGAAATACCTATCGGCTTTCTTTATTTTTTTGGCTCTAACTCAGGTTTTGCAGGCAGAAAGAGCCGAAATCCCTCTGAACCTTGCCACATGGCAGAGGATGGGCGGAGATACGGATGGAGTTGATGAAGACAGCGTGCTCTACTATCAAACCTTCGAGTACGGCGCGGGTGGATGGACGGGTGTGGATCTAACCGATCCCGGTGCCATGTGGCATCGTAACAGCTACAACGCTTACAGCGGGCAATCCTGGTGGTGCGCGGACACTTTATTAGTCGGATATGAGAATAATTGGCTTCAGTATTTAATCAGCCCGCCGATCAACCTATTCGGGACGAGCAATCCAGTTCTGACCTGTCGGGTTTACTGGGCTGTTGAGTCTCCCAGCACCTGGGGTGCGTACGACGGCTGGGATGGCTGCAATGTCTGGGCTTCGGTAACCGGGGGTAACGTATGGGAGGTATTACAACCCACCTATCCGGCCTATACCTGCCAGAGTCTTTACAGCTTTGGCTGGCGCTGGGAGATGGGGACGGGCATCCCCGGCTGGGCGGGTTCTTCCGGGGGCTGGGTGGATGCCAGCTTTGACCTCTCCGCCTACGCAATGGCGAACTTCCAACTGCGATTCGCCTTCTGCAGCGATGAAGCAACGTGTACTTCGGACAATCCTTCCCTGATCGGTTTTTTCGTTGACAATATTGAAGTCAGAGACGGTCAGACACTCTATCTTTCAAATTTTGAGCCAGATCAGTTTTACCCTGACGACCTTACTTCATCTACCGGCGAACCCTACGGGGATTTCTGGGTTTTAACCGAGGAGAGCTATCACAGCCAGACGCATAGCTGGACCTGTGATGACCAACCGCTCCTCTCGGATGCGCTGATTTCTCCTCCGATTTCGATTCCTGTGGATATGAGAACGGAGATGAGCTACTGGGTTTACTGCGACATGCCCGACGCGGACGGCGATAACGACGATTACCTGGACGACTACTATTACATTGAAGTGGCTCCGGCCGGCAGCGCGGTTTGGACGCCGCTGGTTTATGACTGGGCTCACAACGGATCGCAGTTGTCGTGGGTGGAAAGAACTAACGGCTACTGGGACGGACTGCCGACCGACAACATTGATCTGACGCCCTGGGCCGGCCAGGAAATCCAGATCCGCTTTCGAGTGGTTACGGACGATAACAACGACGGGGGACAGGGCGAGGGGCTCTTTATTGACGATGTATTACTGCTTTCTAATTTTCTCCCCGAAAATGATGTCGGAGCTCACAGATTAATCATCCCCTTTCCGACCTATGAAGATCAGGATTCGGTCAACTGCACCCTCGATCTGGTCAATTATGGCACCGAAAATCAGAACCAGGTGCCTGCCTTCTGGTCAGTGAATGGCGTTCCAACCGCCCTGATTCCCTGGTCGGATATCGGAGCGGGGGAGACGGTCAGCCGCAGTTTTATCTGGACGCCCCCATCCGTTGGTGAGTTTAATTTCATGGCATATACCCAGCTTTCTGGAGACGAGGATCAATCCAACGATACCAGCCTGGCCGGAACCGTTGAAGTGACTCCAGTGGGTGTGTTTGAATTCGGCTACGACCACCGGCAGATAACCTACATGCCGGAATTTTATACATTTAACTTTCCGCAGGGCAGCGGCCCGATGGTCTTCTTCACACCCGCGGCGGATGGCATCCCGGGGATTTTGTACGGTGAAATAATCAAGGCAGTGTTCTACTCAGAGGGAACTTTCAATTTGCATATATTCTCCGCTGGTTCGCCGACCAGCCCGGGTGCTGAGATTTACAGCCGCTCCGTGACCATAGATGCTGGAAGTCTATATCCCAATTGGGCGGAAATCGACATCACTGACGTATCCTATTTGCAGGGTGGGCATCCCGACTTCTGGGTGTGGCTGGAAATCACCTCGGATGATTATACACCTCATATCACCGGTTATATTGACGACTCTTTTGTTCCCGGCCATTTCTTCGTCTTCGACGGTCAGGACGCCAATTCGACGATCGTCAACTTCAATATCAGGGCGATTCTGACCGGTACGACTCCCGTGAATCCCGAGAAGCCGAATCCCCAGAACCTCGTCTATTCGCTGCTACCCGCTTATCCTAATCCCTTTAACCTCGCGACCAACGTCACGTTTGCCCTCCCTTCATCGAGTCTTGTGCAACTTGACTTGTTCGACGCATTGGGGAGGAGAATCGCCGTATTATTGAATGAACGCCTCAATAGCGGTGTTCATTCCATTCAGTGGAACGCCGAAGGAGCGCCATCTGGAAATTACTGGCTGCGTTTTGAGGCTGGGGACATTGTGGAAACTCAGAGAGTGGTTCTGTTAAAATAACCTTGAGAATCTTCTGTCTGACTACAACTTTTTATTAATTTGATTAGTTTATCCTTGCAAATCCCTCATCATCCGTGTAAATTTAGAATCAGAAGCTTCGAATACGTTAACGTAAGCAAACAACTTAAAAAAATGGAGGAGTACTATGTTGAGAAAAACGATGTGGATTTTCCTGTCTGTAGCGTTGGTCTTTACAGTGCAAAGCTGGGCAAAAACGGCTGCCATAGGCCCAGTCCATGATGGGGCAATCGCTGTAGACAATCCGCTGATTCCTGAGGCACCGGGACCCGTCATCGACCAGACTGATGAGGTTATCTTTTTCGACGACTTCGAATCGGGCGGTGTCGGATGGGAATTCATGGATCTGACCGACGTCAGCTCCTGGCACGTGGATGACTACAACGCCTACGGAAGCAGCGGCCTTTCCTGGTGGGCCGGTGATTCTACACTCGGTGGATATGACAACCACTGGCTGCAATACCTGGTCAGCCCTACCCTGGACTTATCAGGTGCTACGAATCCAACCCTGAGTTTTGCGTTATTCTATGCAGTGGAGGAACCAGCAGGTGCCACTCCGCCATGGGATGGCTGGGACGGCTGTAATGTCTGGGTCTCCACGGATGACGGGGCGAACTGGGACGTCCTCACCATGGATACACCGGCCTACACTTGCCAGAGCATGTATAGCTTCGGTGAAGAGTGGGGCATGGGCGAAGGTATCGCCGGCTGGGGCGGATTTTCAGGTGGAACGAGGCCGGGAACCTGGGTTGATGCTTCCGCAAGTCTAACCGGCTATACGACTTCCACGGTCAAAATTCGCTTCGCTCTCTGTTCCGATCCGGTCTGGTGCACGGGCGATGATCCCGATCTGACGGGTATGTTCGTTGACAATATCCTGATCGCGGAGGGTGGGAATCGTTATCTGATGAACAACGCGGAAGGCGTCGCCGTCCCCAGCGACCTGGTTCCCGCACCGGGTATTCCGCCGACGGGCAATTTCTGGCATCTGTCAGAACCGGGGACACCCTTGCCGCCATCGCCGACGCACGTGATGGAAATGTCCAATGGAGCGGGGAGCTATATTCCCGACATCTTCAACGCGTTGGTATCGCCGGTCATTGACTTGACATCTTACCATCCCGATTCGGGCAGCGTTCTGGCTGATTTCTTCATCCGCGGTACGATCAATGTCAATGATCCGGATCCTTTCCCCAATCTGGATAACTGGACCGTTCAGATCAAACCTCTCGGTGGGGCTTACGGCTGGTACTATTACTCCAACCCCTGGGGTCAACCCGGCGGCGACAACTACGTCTGGACTACCCTGCCGGATCCGTACACCCTATGGTCCGAATATGTGGGTGAACCTGTCAATCTGAGCCCTTATATGGGTTACGAAGTCCAGGTTCGAATCCTCTTCCAGTCGGATCCGGACAACTACTTCGGCCAGGGTCTCTTCGTGGACGACTTCGAGGTGGTGTATACTTCATCGCTTGAGAATGACGTATCTGCGCAGAAACTCCACGTACCCATGCCGACTTCTGCCTATTTCGACAGTCTCTACTGCTCAGTGGAAGTACACAATCTGGGCTTGAATAATCAGGGTTCAGTTCCTACCTTCTGGCGAGTTGATTATGGTTCTCCAACTCCCTTAATCCCCTGGCCCACCGTTCCCTCAGGCGGCATGGTCATGAAGGAGTGGTCCTGGCAAACGCCGTTAGTTGGCTCCTACTTCGTAGATGCCTTCACCCAACTTACCGGCGATGAAAACCTGTCGAACGACACGACCAAAGCGGGTCTGGTTGAAATCACCCCCAGCAATGTCCTGGAATTCGGTTACGACAACCGCCAGTATAGCTGGGAGCCGAGCATCTATTATTTCAACTTCATGACCGGAGAAGGCATCTACGTCCGTTATACACCCGAAGATGACGGGATTGACTTCAACATGAACGGCCAGTCGCTGAAAGCCCTGTTCCGCGAGCCGGGAACGATCCGGATACACATTTACGAACCGGGCACAGCAACGACGCCGGGGCCGGAAGTTACGCAATGGGATGCTAGCGTCACCCAGGTATTCCCGGCCTGGCAGAGTTTCGACATTACCGGAATCAGCTTCTTGCAGGATACACGGACGGACTTCTGGGTCTTCTACGAAGTGCTGAATGATCTGGGCGAGCCCCATATCTACGGTGATGACGAGATCATTCACGGAGAGGGCCACTTCTTCGCTGACTTCGGAACGGGCATGCAGCCCTCGGATTACGATTTCTACGTCCGTGCGGTGTTTGAACCTATCGTTGGCGTCGAAGAACCAACCGTCACCCCACAACCAGCGGTATTTGCGCTGTATCAGAACACGCCCAATCCGTTCAACCCGGCCACCTCAATCACCTTCTCGCTGGAGAAGGCCGGCGCGGCCAAACTGAGTGTGTTCGACTTGATGGGACGCACAGTTCGCGTTCTGGCGGATGGATCTTACACGGCCGGCGTTCACACGGTTAGCTTTAATGCCGGTGATCTTGCTTCGGGCGTTTACATCTACCGCTTGGAGGCGGACGGGAAATCCATTGAGAAAAAGATGCTGTTTCTGAAATAGTCCTGGGAAACAGAAATTCTGAAGGGGCATGTGTATTGCATGCCCCTTTTTGTCTCAATAACGGGTTCACTGAAGGAGGTCTTCTTTTCCGATTTCCATTTCGGGAAGAAATCGCTTGCATTTTTCATCAACTTTGGTAAATTATTAAGGAATTAAAAGTGAAAGCGGGAACTTTTGATCCGCCCCTTGAAAGGAGGCTTGATGTTACCTGGAGAAAAAAAGTATCCTCACATCTTCAGCCCGGGCCGCATTGGAAAGATGGAGACTAAGAACCGGATTAAGTACGCTTCGACCGAAACCAATTTCAATTATGGCGACGGCTTCGTTTCAGAGAAAGAAATCGCTTACATGGAGGCGCAAGCTCGCGGCGGAGCGGGCATCGTCACAACACAGGGCGCCTATACGGATCCGAAAGCCGAAGGCAAGGGTTACGTCGGTATGATGGGCATCTGGGACGATAAGTTCATCCCCGGTTTGAAGAAAATTGCCGATGTCATCCATCAATACGACGCCAAAGCCGTTCTGCAGCTCATGCACTGCGGGCGTGTGGGAGGCGTTGAATTGGATTACACGGTGGGGCCTTCCGTGGTACCGCAAAAGATTCCCCGTTTTCGTGAGCCCAGGGAGATGAGTATTGAAGACATCCACCGGAGCGTAGAAGAGCACATCCAGGGGGCGATCCGTACACAGGAAGCGGGATATGACGCAGTGGAGATATCGGGTATAGTAGGATATTTGATTTCCAATTTCAACTCGAAATATACGAACAGAAGAACCGACGAATACGGCGGATCCGTCGAAAACCGGGCTCGCTTCATGCGCGAGATCATTGAAGGGATTCGCAAGGCAGTGGGCCCTGATTACCCCATCATCATTCGGCTCTGCGGCGAAGAGCTATTGGATGACCGGGGCGGCAATACACCTGAGGAATGCCTGGAGATCATCAAAATCGCCGAACGAGCCGGAATAGATTGTCTTTCGGTCACCGTCGGCTGGCAGGAATCGGCTGAGACGGTCATCAGTCGGGATCGTCCCATGGGATCATGGCTCTATATCGCCGAACGCATGAAGAATAACGTTAATGTGCCGGTGTCAATGGCCTACCGGCTCTTTACCCCGGAAATCCCGGACAAGGCCATTGCGGAGGGCAAATTGGACTTCTGGGAAAGCTGCCGGGCTATGATCGCCGATCCATTCCTGCCCAGAAAGATCATGGAAGACCGTCAACGGGAAATCACGCCTTGCATGGCCTGCAATATCTGTCTGGCCAGGCTTTTCAGGGACGCCGAGTTGAACTGTATGGTCAGACCGTCGCTGGGGCATGAAACGGAACCGGAATACGGGTTCTACGGATTCGAGAAGACGAAGAATCCCAAGAGGGTTCTGATTGTAGGCGGAGGAGTTTCAGGATTGCAAACGGCTTCAATTGCCGCGCAGAAGGGTCATGAGGTGACCGTGTATGAGAGGTCTGAAAAGCTGGGCGGTCAAATGGAAGCGGCCTCACACGGCCCCGGCGGTGATGAAGAATTCATGAGATTGATCAGCCACCTGGCCTACATGACCGAACTCCACGGCGGTAAAATTGTTACAAATCAAGAAGTTACAGAACAATTCATAAAAGACCAGAATCCGGACGTAACCATCATCGCAACGGGTGCTCAACCGGCGAAGCCGGAGGTGCCCGGCGTTGATCTACCGCATGTCGTCAGTTGCCTCGACGTCCTGCGGAGTAGGGTGGACCTGGGTGAGAAAGTGCTGGTTTTGGGGAATTTAGGGGTGACTATTTCCACAACCCTCTATATTATTCACGAATTTCCTCAAAAACAGGTCAGCATCCTCTCCGGGGTGAAAAAAATTGGCCACGACGTCAATCCCAGCTACATCTGGCGTTACAGAAAGAAGCTCAAGGATGGAGGCG
>CAZHMN010000090.1:5025-10489 GCA_964533705.1 uncultured bacterium | reverse complement strand
GCCAATCCCATGACCTTGTATTCGCCCGAATTGACCTTGAAGCCGGTATAGTACGTAAAAGCGGAATAAAGAAGGCCCAGCGAATGCGGGAAGTGTATTTCGGATAGCAGCTCGACGCGATTGCCGTGCCCCACTCCCATCGAACTGGTAGCCCATTCCCCTACCCCATCCAGAGTCAAAATAGCGGCGTCGTTGAAGGGACTGGGAAAGAAAGCCGAAGCGGCGTGAGATTCATGATGTTCGGGAAAGAGAATAGGGCCTTCGTAATCCATCTCTCTGGCGATCGTATCCCGCATGAAAAGCTTTTGTTTCAGCCAGAGCGGCATGGCCATCAGAAAACTCTTGAAGCCAATCGGCGCGTAGGTCAAATAGGTTTCGAGGAGACGCTCAAACTTGATCAGGGGCTTGTCGTAAAAAGCAACGTAATCCAAATCCTGAGCTTTGAGGCCTCCTTCACTTAAGCAGTAAGCGATGGCATGAGAAGGAAAACGGTGATCGTGCTTCTTGCGGGTAAAGCGCTCCTCCTGAGCCGCAGCAATGATCTCGCCGTCTCTTACCAGACACGCGGCAGAATCATGATAATAAGCTGAAATGCCCAGGATATTCACTGAACCGATGTTTTTGCCCATATCCATTAAGCGATAAAATCCCAGAATATTTTTCAAAGATTTATGAGGGCCAAGGGGATAAAAATTCAATTTTTAAATATACAACATTTTAATGGATTTGTCAAGAACGGTTTCAAATTGTCCATTGGCTATTGATTTGAGAGTGTCGAAAAGTTGAACAAGTGTGCTGTCATTCTTCCCCGTCTGACTCGATAACAAGAACTTAGGTGTCATTCAAGGGCGCTTGATTCCCCGAGACGGTGAGAAATTTTCATTATGCAACGCTCTCTGGATCAGGCATCACATTTTCTCGCGACTGTTATTTTGATTGTCGTTAAGGCTCTCATCTCGTACAATATGCAAGGTGCATGCCTGTTCTTATGTCTTTGTTATTTATATATTAAAAACAACGCGGATGAAAGAATGACCGCCTACTTTTTGATGCCTGTCTCATAAATGTCCCTTTGGAATGAAGAAAAGCGCTATTTGTCCCGGGTTGAAATGCCATGGTGATAAACGGGATCGTTTGAATGATTGGGGCGTACAATTGAAAAACCCGCAGCCCAAGGAGATAAAACCGGTAACTATGAACGAAGATGAATTGATCCGTCGGGCGCTGGAAGAGAGCGCCCAAACGAAGCAGGCAATGATTTCCTCCTGCGGCGAAACGCTGAAAACCGCAGCCGCCTGGATCGCGAAAGTCATGCAAAAAGGTAATATGCTGTTGATTTGCGGCAACGGGGGCTCAGCCGCGGATTCACAGCATATCGCCACGGAATTCGTAGTTCGTCTCACATCTGACAGCCGGAGAGACGCCCTTCCCGCCATCGCCCTGACGACCGATACGTCCACCTTGACGGCCGCCGCCAACGATTTCGGTTTCGACAAAATTTTTTCCCGACAGGTGGAAGCTTTAGGCCGCCCGGGTGACATCTTGATCGCCATTTCCACCTCCGGTCGCTCGCCGAACGTGGTCGAAGCCGCGAAGACCGCGAAGAAACGCGGGATGAAGGTCATCGCCCTTCTCGGCTCGGCAAAAAGAGAACTGGGTGCCCTGGCGGATTTATGTCTCTGCATCCCCAGCGACAACGGACAGCGCGTCCAGGAAGGGCACATCACAGCCGGTCATCTACTGGTGGGCCTGGTTGAAAGAAGACTCGCTGAACACGGCGGCGATTGACCGAGATGACGTTCCTGAATTCCGCATTATTGGCAGGATTGGCGGCCGTCGCTCTTCCCATCCTGATTCACCTCTTCAGCCGCCGGCGCTATCCACTGATTGATTTCAGCAGCCTGCGATTTCTGAAGAAGTTGCAACGCCAGCAGATGCGCAGGCTGAAACTTCGACAATTATTGCTGCTGCTGCTGCGCGCTCTGGCCATTCTCCTGATTGTGTTAGGTTTCGCAAGGCCTTCCCTCAAGGGTTTATCCGGATTTAGCGCGCTCTCGGCGGGCAGAATTGGAATGGTCATCGTCATTGACGCTTCGGCCAGTATGCAGTCAAAAGGTCTAAAAGGCTCTTCGTTTGACGAGGCCAAAAGGGCGGCTCGGACGCTGATATCAATGATGAATCCGGGTGACCGCGCCGCAGTGGTTCTGGCGAAGGGGCAACCGGAAATGTTAACGCCGTCACCATCGGAAGATGGCGAAGTCCTGCTTCGTCCCCTGGAAAGCGCAACCACCTGGGATGGGACCTCGGATATCTCCACAGCCATTACGAGCGGCATTCAAGCCCTCGCTGCTGCGCAGGATTTCCGCAGTGAACTTTACGTCATCAGCGATTTTGCCGGCCAAATAGATCTCCCACCCCCCACCAAAGGTATATTCCCCTTTTTCGTTCAAATTCCGCCGGAATCTTCCGAGAATCTTTCCTTGAGAGAAGTTCGCGTCCTGAGCGAAATCATCGAACCGGGGCAGCCTATGGAGATCGAAGTAACCCTTCACAATTCCGGCATTAGAGATCGCCAGGACGTCTACTACAGCATCTTTTTGAACGGCAAGCGCGTGGGGGAAGACGTCATTTCTCTGGCAGCGGGCGGTGAGATCAAGCGACAACATCAGATTCTTCCGGAAAAGACGGGTTTGCAGCAGGGAATGGTGCAGATCGAAGAAGGCGACGTTCTGGCGGTGGATAACCGGGCTTACTTCTGCTTTGCAATTCCGGAACGTTTGAACGTCCTGCTGGTGGGTGATGATTCAGCGACTCGGGCACTGCGCCTAGCTCTTTCATCCGATCCCAGTGAAAAAAATCTGATTAACCTGCAGCAAGCCTCATTCGCGTCCTGGGACGTGCAGCAGATTTCCAACTTCGACATCCTGATTTTCTCCGATCCTGCAAGTTTCAGCCCACCGCAGAGTTCGCGATTGGCGCACTTCGTTAAGAAGGGCGGAGGCCTGCTGATTTTTCCCGGCAGCAATATGGACGTCGCCGGGGTGAACCGCAATCTCCTGGACAAACTGGATCTTCCCAAATGGGGCGAAAAAATCGGACGGGCTGGAGGAAATGAATCTTATCTGGGCTGGCGGGAACCGGATCTAAGCTCGCCGTTGTTTAGGGGCATATTCAGGCCGGAAAGCCGTCCCTCTACACCTCGTTTTTACCAGGCGCTGCATCTGATGGGCTCAGCTGATTATATCCCGATATATTTCAGCAACGGAATGCCCCTTTTAACCGAGAACCGGGTGGGAAAAGGCACGATCATCCTGTGCTCCTCTTCCCCGCAACTTGAATGGTCTGATTGGACGCAGAGAGGCATTTTCGCACCGCTCGTTCATCGTCTCGTCCTGCGTTTAGCCGGAAGCTCTTCAGAGTACTGCCAGAGTCTGATCGTCGGCGATGACCTGGAGGTATCGGCCGCTGCGGCAGAGGGCGCTGTGGCCAGCTTAAATTACCCGGATGGACACAAAGTAAGCCTACCTAAGAAAGTGATCGGACAAAAGACCTCATTCGTTCAAACTGCGCTGAATCCTGCGGGAATTTACTCGCTTGAGGCCAGGCAGAAAACTCATTTAGCGGCGGTTAACGTCCCCGAACAAGAATCCAATCTCAAAGCGGTGAACCTAAAGGAAGCCTATCCCGATTGGTTCAAAGCCGGAGCACGCCAAATCGCTCCCGATCATCTGACCGAAGTAGTCAGTAGTTACCGCTATGGTCGCGAATTATGGAAGATGGCATTAGTCGTGGGCCTGGTCCTGCTTTTCGTGGAGTCCGGGCTGGGTGCTTACTGGCGAAGGGGTGTTTTACCGACCGAATCGGATAAAACAAAAAAACCATAGTATTGGGTGCGTTATAATCTCCAAATATTGCGGAGATAATTCCCATTTTGGGGGTAGATTTTTTTATCACTTAGGCAAATTTTTCCAAGTTTCGCTTGATAAAGGCATTAAATTTTATTAAATTAGTTAGTTCATTTTTCAATTAGGGCTACGGCTGGTCTGACTATCCCCATGCTTTTTCACTCCAAACCACTGAAAATTTTCCAACGATCCCTGGGCCGCCATAAAGTTCTGACTTCACAAGAGGATCTGCTTACTTACTCCTATGACGTTTCCTTCAATCGCAGCATTCCCCAGGTAGTCGTTCTGGCCGAATCAACCGAAGACGTCCTGACGGCGGTCAACTTCGCCATTGATGAGGGTTATAAGATCACTCCGCGCGGAGCGGGCACCGGGATGTCGGGCGGCGCCATTCCGCTGAAAGGCGGAATGGTCATCTCGACGGAACGGATGAATCACATCCTGGATTTTAACGTCCACGAAAAATATATGGTGGTGGAGCCGGGCATCACGACGGCGCAGGTACAGGATGAAGCCACAGCCCAGGGGTTGTTCTATCCTCCGGATCCGTCCAGTTACAAGGTCAGCTCGATCGGGGGAAACGTCGCGGAAAACGCAGGGGGGCTGCGCTGCGTAAAATATGGTACGACCAAGCATTACGTGCTGGGCCTGGAATTCGTCACTTCCCGGGGTGAAATCTGCTGTACCGGGAGTTTAAATCAAAGATCCGACACATACGATTTGACGCCCCTGCTGGTGGGTTCCGAAGGAACTCTGGGTATCATCACTCGAATTGCCCTGAAATTGATCGAGGCGCCAGCCGGCCGCGGGACGATGCAGGCGTTTTTTCCCTCATTAGAGCTGGCCGGCAACTCGGTTCTCGAGATCATGGCGGCGGGCATTGTCCCCTCGGTCTGCGAACTGATGGATAAATCCGTCCTCGACGCCATAACCGCTTATACCGGAACGCCGCTGCCCCCCAAAACAGAAGCGCTTCTGCTGATCGAAGTTGACGGATCGGGAGAAGAAGTCAAGACGGGGATGGAGGAAATCAAGAGCCTCTGCCGCAACCGGCAGGCCGTCGAAATTCAATCAACCGAAGATCCGGTGGAAGCGGAGAAGCTGTGGACGTTGCGGCGTTCGATTTCTCCGTCGCTGGCCCGCCTGGCGAGGGGAAAAATCAACGAGGACGTTTCTGTCCCTCGTTCCAAGCTTCCTGAACTGCTGAAACAGACCAACCGCATTGGCAAACGCTATGGTTTAATGATCCCCTGCTTCGGTCACGCCGGGGACGGCAACATCCACGTCAACGTGATGTACAATCCTGACGATACTCTGGAGAAGAAACGGGCTTTTCAGGCTGTCGAGGAGGTTTTCCGCGAGGTCGTTCGGTTGGAAGGGAGCATTTCCGGCGAACACGGCATCGGAACCGTCAAGCGGGATTACATGCGTCTGCAGATGGCCTCAGGTGAATTGGATACCTTGCGGAGAATCAAGGAGGCTTTCGATCCCGAGAACCTCTTCAATCCAGGTAAAATTATTCCTGATTAGCTCTGAGCATTCAGCAATCAGCATTCAGC
>CAZHMN010000090.1:0-4925 GCA_964533705.1 uncultured bacterium | reverse complement strand
TAATTTACAGCAGGTAAATTCATGTTTGAAGGGTTATATGCCGCACTGGTGACTCCTTTTTCAGAGAAAGGGATCGCCAGCGAGGTGCTTAAAAAGCTCGTCGTGGATTTAATGGGTAAGGCCGTTGACGGCATCCTCCCGCTGGGCACCACCGGCGAGGTGCCGACTTTATCGCAATCCGAGCGCGATCTGGTGGTCACCGCCTGCGTGGAAGCGGTGGCTGGTCGCATCCCCGTCATCGTGGGGACGGGAACGAATGATACTCGGGCCAGTATAGATCGAACCAATAGAGCGGCCGACCTGGGCGCATCGGGAGCGCTGGTTATCTGTCCCTATTATAATAAGCCTACGCAGGAAGGTCTTTACCGCCACTTTATGACCGTGGCTGACAACTCAACGATTCCTCTGGTGCTCTATAATATCCCTGGCCGCACCAGCGTCAACCTGCTGCCGAAGACCCTCGAACGTCTCTGCGGACACGAGAACATCGCAGCCATCAAGGAAGCATCCGGAAACCTCGATCAAGTATCGGAGATGGCCGTTCTCTGCGGCGAAAAAATCAGCATCCTGGCCGGTGACGATTCCTTGATTCTGCCGACGCTAAGTTGCGGAGGGAAAGGAGCTATCTCAGCCGCGGCGAACGTCGTCCCGGCAGAGTTGAAAAGCATCATGAAAGCGTTCTTCGCGGGGCAGGTAGCGGATGCGATCGAAATTCATCTGCGCATCTGGCCATTACTGAAAGCTCTTTTCATAGAAACCAATCCGATTGCAGTGAAAGAGGCTCTGAAGTTGATGGGATATAATGTGGGCTCGGTGCGACTTCCCTTGGCTCCATTATCCGATTCGAATCGTGAAATCTTAGTCCGGGAGTTAACCAAGCATGGCCTTCTCCACAAGTAAATCAAATCAGACCGAGGCAATCGCCATCGGACTGTGCGGAGCCGCCGGGCGTATGGGTCGGGAAATCTTTCGAGCCACGGCATTCAGCCCGGACCTATACATTGCCCGCGCTTACGAAGCTCCCGGACATCGTTCGCTGGGCATGAAAATCGGCGAGACTGCGATCGAAGCGGACGACGTCCCGAATTTCCTGGAGGATTGTCGCGTATTGGTTGATTTCTCAGCGCCGCCAGAGAATATCGCGTCGCATTTAGAGAAATCCGCAGAGAAGAAAATTCCCGCGGTGATCGGGTCAACTGGAATTTCTGAAGAGACCCGTGACAAGATGGAAACCCTGGCGAAGGTGATCCCCATCCTCTATGCGGCAAATATGTCATTAGGAGTCAACCTGCTGATCGCCTTAGCTCAGCGCACCCAGGAAGTTCTGGGCGGTGGATTCGACATTGACGTCGTCGAAACGCACCATCGCGGCAAAAAGGACGCTCCTTCAGGCACCGCCTTGATGATCGAACAGCAATTGCGCATGATTGATCCCGAAGTTGTCGTAAATCATCATTCCATAAGGGCTGGAGACGTCATCGGAGAGCATACGGTTTTCTTTACCGGAGTGGGTGAACGCCTGGAATTGACGCATCGAGCCGGCTCCAGGGAAGCTTTCACCAAAGGCGTTTTGGCCGCAGTCCACTTCATCACCAATCAGGGCCCTGGCTTTTACGACATGCGCAAAGTTTTAGGCATTTGAGAATATGTATGGTAATGACCAGATTAATATTCTACAGGGAAGGATAGGTATCTGAAAACCGTCGTATTGAAATTTGGGGGCAAATCCCTGGCAGAGCCGGAACATCTTCGCGCCGTTGCCCGGCAGGTCATCCACAGCAAGGCATCGGGTGAAGATCCGGTCGTGGTCGTTTCTGCGATGGGGGATACAACTGACCACTTCCTAAAACTGGCTTATCAAATTACAGATCACCCTGGGGCCCGAGAGCTGGACATGCTGCTCTCCGTGGGTGAACGCATTTCCATCGCTCTGTTAGCCATGGCGATCAACGCCGAAGGCCCCTACGAAGCCGTATCCCTGACGGGATCGCAGGTAGGCATCATCACGGACACCAATCACACTCAAGCCAAAATCCTGGAGATTCGCTGCGGGCGCATACAACAAGTCCTGGAAAAAGGATACATCCCCATCATTGCCGGGTTTCAGGGCGTTTCCACTGAAAAAGAGATCACAACCTTAGGTCGCGGTGGGTCCGATACGACGGCGGTAGCACTGGCCGCAGCTTTGGGAGCTCATCAGGTTCGGGTCATGAAAGATGTTGACGGGATCTACACAGGCGATCCTCGTGAAGTCCCCGACGCCAGGATTATTGACAAGCTGGCTTACGATCAAATGCTGGAGTTTTCAGCATCCGGATCAAAGGTATTGGCCACCGACGCCGTGGATCTCGCCCGCCATCACAGCATTGAAGTCGCTATCGCCAGTGCTGATACAGGAGCTGTCGGAACGATTGTCACCACGGGGGACTTTTCGGGGCACGGAGTCCAGGGTCTGGTTGCCAAGCGAGGCCTGATCGTCATTAAATTAGCCCGGCGAAGCGACTTGCTGAGCGCCTTAGCGGATTGCCGCGCCGCAGGCCTCAGCATATCGGGACTGCACAGTGAGGCAACGCGTCCCGTCATGCTTACTGGTGGCACGACATCGGAATCAATACGTCTGGTGGATCACCTGTTAAAAACGACCGACTGGGGCAAGAGAGCATCAAAATACAAGAGACTATACGCCAGAGTATCCGTAATCGGTTCAGGGTTGGAACCAGGCGGTAAACATTTTGCCCGCCTCCTGACGAGGTTGGAGGAAGGGCATGTATTACCCCGCTGGTATTGTTGCAGCCCGATCCGCGTTTCTTTCTGCGTTCCGGACGGGCGGGTAGGTGATATCTTGTGTCACCTCCATTCCGGTCTGATCGAACCTGAACCGGGGCGTTAGGCGGCATGGCTGTGCTCCACAAGCGGATTAAACACTACGGATGAAAAAGTACTCCTACGATCTTGGAACTCAGGCGTTATGCACGCTTATACTGATCCTTACACTCGTCAGCAGTGGTTGCATCGTTCTAACAAAACGCGAGGCGCCAATGTCACATAAGAAGTTGGAATTTTTGCCGGATAGTTCCATGGCCGAGATGGAAGAAACCATCCCCAAAATTGTTCTCAAAAAATATCCTACCCAGCCCATTTTACGCATCGGTTTCATGGAGGGGTATGAGAAGATTGATTTTCGAGTCTCAGGTGAGTTTAACCTGACGAACCTCGAAGGAGAACCGATTTTTACCGAGGTCACCTCGCCCCTCAAATGGCGGTCACTGCTGGATCAAGCGCACGGCGCCACCTTTATTTACAGCGTCCTGGTGACCGCCTGCCGAGATGAAAGTCAGGCCATCGAATTAGTCGAAAAACTGCGGCGTCTTTATCCCCAGGTGCGAATGCAGCGCCTCGGGGGACAGTTGGTCATCGCAGGTCAGATGATCAACGACAACACCAAATACCGCATTCTGGCGGGCGCCTTCGAAACTGAAGCAGAAGCGAAAAAGCTGGTGCAAAAATTCAGCGATGGCTACGCCCCGCGGGTTATCCGGGAAAAGGTGAAGGATCCGGAAGGCAAAATTGAAGTTTACGATGCTGAATACGATTATTCGGCTATGATTGAGGACGGTTTTCGAATCGAGCCTCTGTCGGATGAGACGACCATCACCCTGTACGGGGTCAAGGTCGGCTCGGGATTCAACTGGGAATCCATGGCGGATCGCACCTACAAGGGCATCGTCGAAATCCGGGTGGGAAACGACGCCAGGCTTTGCGGGATATCCGAAATACCCATAGACCAGTATCTAAAAGGCGTCGTTCCGGCGGAGATGCCCGCCGGATACCCCATCGAGGCTCTCAAGGCCCAAGCAGTATCCGCTCGAAGCGAGGTGTTGGCCAAACTGGGAACGAAGCATTTGAACGATCCCTTCGACTTCTGCGCCAACGTCCATTGCCAGGTCTATTCCGGCACGACCAACGAGGCCGAGAGCACCAACGAAGCAGTCATCGCCACTCGGGGTGAAGTGCTATACTATGAAGACCGCATCTGCGACGCCGTCTATTCCGCGGTCTGCGGCGGTCATACCGAACACAAGCATAACGTCTGGAATCCGCCCGAAGAACCCTACCTGCAGGGTATTCTCGATGCCAAGACGACGGTTACGGATAATCCTGATCTGGACCTCACCAAGGAGAAAAACGTCCGCAAATGGATCTCGGAGCGACCTGACGTCTTCTGCAGTTTAAACCGCGACAGCCTGCCCACCATCCTGGCATACAGTAAGAAATACTTCCGCTGGGAAGTCAGCTACGCCCGCAAGGAGCTGGAAGAGATCATCAAGAAACGCACCGGCGAGGATATCGGCACGCTCTATGACATTATCCCGCTCGAAAGAGGCGTTTCCGGCCGTCTGACCGAAATCGAAGTTCTGGGCAGCCGCAAGAACATCCGCATCAAGAAGGAATTGAACATCCGCCGGGCGTTGTCCCCGACCTACTTGCGCAGTGCCTGCTTCGTCATTGACATTGAAATGGGCGAAATCGGGACACCGATGGCTTTTACTTTTAAGGGCGCCGGCTGGGGACACGGCGTGGGCATGTGCCAGATCGGAGCGGCGGTAATGGCTCTGGACAAATACAAGTACAGGGACATTTTAAGCCATTATTACACAGGCGTGGAGATCCGCAAGGCTTACGGAGAATTGACGCCTTAAAGATGCTCTTTGAAATCTTCATCGCCTTCTTAGCGGGAATCGCCGCCGGCACATTAGGGGGGCTATTAGGTTTGGGTGGCGGCATCATCATCATGCCTTACCTTCGCTTTGTTCTGGGGCTGTCTCCCATGACGGCGGCCGGAACTTGCGTCGCGGCTGTCTTCTTTACCACCTTAGGCGGCACGATCAAGCACCGGCAATTGGGCCACATTGACTTCAAGTCCA
>CAZHMN010000089.1:0-10622 GCA_964533705.1 uncultured bacterium | reverse complement strand
TATAAATATAAGCGAAAATAGGATGAATCTGTTCCCTTAGTTTCGCAACAGTCTCACTTTGTTAGCACCATTTTTCTGATGGCACTAAATTCCCCCGCCTGTAACTGATAGAGGTATACACCCGATGCCAGGTTCGATCCATCGAAAGTGACCTTATAGGTGCCAGCTTTCCGCCAATCATGGACTAGATTGGCAACTACCCGTCCGGAAATATCGTAAACCGTCAGATTCACAAACCCTGCACCGGGCAATTCAAAGCTGATATCTGTTATCGGATTAAACGGGTTCGGATACGGATCATGGAGAATAAAGGATTTTGGTGGAGAAATGGATAATCCATCTTGAGTTTCTAAAGGTTCGCCCCAATTAGCCCAGTTCTCATCAACCCCCACCACACCTTCTTTGCTGAATGGAAAACTGTCCGCGTTCCAAATTATGTTAGGATATATGCCGATATAGGCGCTAAAGGTGTAATCGCCCGCGGGCGCATTGCCGGGAACGAGTTGAGTTCTGTCGCGGTCTAGAGTAGTATTGCCGGGGATGTCGACGTTCACCGGCCCTAAAACAGGCCCATATACGGATCCGTTCGGCAACGTTACGTCGCACCAGACATCGCAATTGATGATGTCGGGTTCGTTATTGGTTCCGGCGATGTTGAATTCGAAGCTACCCCCGGTCTGAGGGATCAGGATGGGGGGATTGTAGGGCGTAAGAGTCACGGTTATATCCGGGGTGGTAACACTTTGATACAACTGTGCTACCACTTCCAACACTTCGCTCAAGACCGTTGTACAGCGGTTTGAAAAGACCGCGTACCAGGAATCATTCGTGGGGAGAACAAATTCTACCGTCCCGGCCGTATCCGCCAGATTAATCTCAAACGCCTCGAAATCATCGCCGGAAGAATAGAGGCTGAAGTTCTCTTCATCACAAATGAAGAAATCAATTTTCCCCGGTGAAACTTTTTCTGAAAATCGGTCGTTATCGTCCAGATTGTCGCCGTAAAGTATTTCCCAAGGTAAATTATAGTCTAACACTATCCGATAGTCATCGGTGGGGTTGGGTGGCAGTGTATCTTGAAAAATTGAGAGTGTCGGCACTGCACCCGGCAAGGCAACATCCCAGGTGTAATTCGCGCCAGCGATGCTGTTGGTAATAATCGTTTCCATACCGAAAGCTGGGTAATTTCCGACCTCGCTGACCACCTGCGCGGAGAAAGTGCGGTTATCGCCCAGCAAAAAGAGCTTGAAACCGTCTTCGATAGTCCAGCCTACAGTGGCGCCCCAAGCGACACAGGGACTGCTGTAGATTTTAATCCGAGCGCCATCCACAGGGTTGCCGTTCACATCGGTGACGTTGACACGCAATGAGCAGACCTCTGTATATTGCTGGGTATTGTCCCGAATATATCCATCTCCTCGCCAGTTCCATTCCGCCGCGACGTTCCAACCCCAGTTTTCATAACCCTGTGGATAATCAATGTAAGTGTTAACTGGTTCCCAGCTCACCCATCTTCGATCCCAGAATTCGTTAATCTTATGATTATCGCTGTACATCACGGAGACTGTTGTGGGAACCAAAGCCGCTCTGGCGGCAGCCGAGGTTAGATAGGAATGTACGCTGCAGGTACCGATATGTAGGCGATAGATCCTCACCGGTTGGTCGTGATGCGGGTAGCTTTGGAATGTCATTACATCCTGTATCCATTGGGTGAGTGCGCCTACCGCTCCGTTATCTAAGGTATTCTGCTGGCAATTCCATAACGTAGCGCAAGTATCCAGCATATCCCTCAACAATGGATATCCGGGATCAGCGCAGTTCATCAGAAAATCGCGCCAGAATGCCCCGGTGGGCGGACTGGCAGGATTGCCGGTGTTGGGATCAATGTAGTTGGGGACTTCTTTATGGAGTTTGGAATGGACGACGTACCAGTAATATTTTTCTCGGGGCAGTTCTATTTCCAAAGTGTCCGGTTCTTCGTACACTCGATACCGTGTGGTGGAGTAATAATCTCCGCCGGTGATGGAATTTCCATAATCCACGATTTGCACGTAATTGAGAAAGGAATCAATGGCGTAAAGAGACGAGACGTTCTCCACAATGATGGCTGGATCCATAGGGCCAGATAGGGTCTGCGGCGCTGTATGAGCTACAATGAAGCAGATTTCATCAACGTAAGGATCGAAGGAACCGTTAATGATATTGGCGTAGATATCCTGAAAGGATGGATCCATTCGCCGGAAATTATCTTTGAGATCCAGCTGAAGCCAAGTCGGAGCTCGATTGATCGCTTCCTGCGCAGCACTAGTCAGGTTGATATAGGGCGTATTTATTTCTAGCGAAGCGCTGCTGGGGAGGATTCGATAATAGCAATGTTCTCCGTATGGTATGATCGCCTGGGTGGTATCCGAATCCACTAATTGCCACTGGGCGAAAGCAGTTGAAATCATGGAAGCACCGGCCACACAGATCCCGATGAGAAGCATCCTTCTTTTTATCAGGCGTTCCATAGAACCTCCATCATCATATTGTTTACTCCGCACACTTCGCGGACTCTCCCCTAATTTTTCCTGATAGAACTTTTCCCGCCCCGTAAACCGGGGCGGGATTTCCGCTTAGTACAAATTATTGGTTCTTTCTTCGGGTCGTTATTTTATCAGCAGCATCTTTCGTATCTGGGTAAAACTGCCCGCTTTCATCTGGGCGAAGTACACACCACTCGCCCAACCGGATCCGTCAACTGAAACTCTATGCACGCCGGTTTCTCGGTAGCCGTCCACCAGCCTGGCAACCTCCCGACCCTGAAGATTATACACCACCAGTTTGACATAGCCCGCTTTGGGAAGACTGTAGGTCAAATTGGTGACGGGATTGAAAGGATTGGGGCAGTTCTGCTCCAAATGATATTGCAGAGGAGTTTGGTTGAGGTCCCCCAAATTAATTTCCTCCCATCCGGAAAGATCCCAGGAACTCATTTCACCGGGCATGCACTCACCCAATTTATTGAAGGTGAAGTTGTCTTCCACCGTCACCTGGCCGCTGCCTACATCCCCTAAATGCACCCAGTAGGTATATTCACCGGACGGTGCACTTCCCGGCACCTGCTGGGTTAAGGAGCGAGTAATAATCACGCCTGGATTGAAGGTGATATCTTCGCGCGACAAGATCGGACCGTATACCGTCCCATTGGGAAGGGTGACGTCAATCCAGATATCCTCGGTGTAAGGTTGGGTGGTGGAAGTATTCTCGATCACGATGGTGTAATCGAAACTCCCTCCTTCCGGTGGGATCTGAACCGGCGGATTTTCCGGCTCCATGGATACCGTCAATTCCGGAATACCGACCGGACTGCAGGTGAAGACCACTTCCCGAGTGGCACCAGCGGGCAATGGACCTTGACCTTGGTGCCAAACATACATCAGTACGAAGTTCTCAGTTACAACTACATCCATGCAGTTATGATAGATGATGTTTATGTTCTCCGCCCGGAAGGGAAGTAGTATGGTTGGATGCCGGTTGCCCCATTTGCCGTTGTAGCCGGGAGAATCTTCTCGGTTCATGGTGATGCTCACGGTAACAGTGTCCAGGTTCGTGCCGGGGACGACATCGATGTTTTCGGTGTACATAGAACCCATAATTACACCAGAATCCACGTCAAGGCGCGCATCCAAGGCTGGGTCTCCGTAGAGCGCGGATCCATTTAGATCAGGCGGACTGCCGATGCCAGGAGTACCGTTCTGGATATCAAAGTAAAGATCCTGATTTGCCAGGAAGAACGATTCCGCCCAGGTGTAAAGCCCTTGTTTGGCGAAGAACGCTTTGGTTCCTCCATGCTGATGGCTATAAGACCCCTCAGCGATGACATAGCCAGTTACCTGCAGGGCCCCGGCGGTATGGATCCAGGCAGGTGCCATAGAACCTAAATCCTGAATCTTGCCCACGTAGCAGTTACCGAGAGCCAGGTATATTTTTGGATTAACCGAATTGGCGTAAACGCTGGGCCCGCTGTAAGGATCGCCCCTGAGCTGGCCATTTGAAGACCGGAAAAACCCTTCCAGACCGGAAAAAGGATAATGGAGCTGCCATTCGTTGTGGTTACCGTGCCCGCTGGTGAAGAAAATATCCACCGGATCGAAGTTGAACATCTCTATTCCGTTGTTGATCATGCTCATCAGGGTATCAGTGCGATCGGTTGGACCGTCATAGTATATAGTCGTTTCCAGAGAATTCAGCAACTTAACTTCATACTGTCCATAAGTGGCTTCAGCGGTACCGATGCCCTGCGGGTAATACTGCAGATCGCAGCAGCTTGTCCCACCTAACATGGTTTTAACGGTGAACCCCGAGGTGGTGGACAGACGCATAGCATCGTCAGCGTTGTAGCCGGTGATGATTCCCCAGATGGCGTCACCGTAGGAGTCATCGTCCAATGCACGTGTGAAAGGCCAGACGCTGTTCTGAACGAAGCTGGCTGAAGCTGTAAGGGCTTCACAAACGAAGCCGATGTGAGTGGGGTGGAACAGAGCCACAGCGTCCTGTACCTCGAAAAGGGACGAATTCCAAATGAACAGCTGCCCTTGATAGCGCTGCAGGAGCGTATCGGCTACCGCCGCCCATTCAGGGAGGTTGTAGGTTGACTGTTTGATGACCACCGCATAGGTCACCGGAGGCGGCTCTTGGTAGAAAATTTCGAAATTGCCATCCGATATATCCTCAGCGCAGTTTTGACAGGCGTCAAAGACCACCACCTTAATGCGGCATTCTTCCGAAGGAGTATTGGGAACGTGCCAATTGTAGCTCTCAGGGTTGCCTGTCTGAGTGGTGATGAGCTCCCAGGTCGCACCGCCATTGATGGAATAAAACAGGCTGTCTCCGACCACGCTCACGTTATCGTCGGCATCCCAGGTAACGGCGAACCAGCTTCCAGTCCCCATGACTTCACCCCCATTGGGTGAAAGAACGGTCACCGTGGGGGGGACTTCATCCGCTGCAATGGTGAATGCTGCGTCAGATTGATCCACATCCGAATTACCTCCTCCATCGTAAACCACCACCCGGATCAAACATTGGGTCGAAGGGGTATTGGGAATGGTCCACGAATGGGACTGCGGGTTGCCGATATGAGTAGCCAAAAAATCCCAGGTAATTCCATTGTTCAGGGATAAATACACGCTGTCCGAGGCGATCCCGTAGTTGTCTATAGCAGTCCATTGAATTTCATGCTCCTCCCCCACAATCCAAACTTCACCGCCGTTAGGAACATTCACAGTGACTTCAGGGGGAATCGTATCCGGTTCTCCGACGATGTATTCGATGTTATCGAAGTAGATATCGCACACATGGTCCCCGAAGCCATTCCAGTTATGCCCTGAAAATGAAAGGTTTACGGTCTGTCCGGCCCAGTTGCCTAAACTGACAATATGATTTTCCCAGGGATAATATTGGCCCGATCCGCCTCCACTACCGGTATGGAACAGTTGTTCATAGTTCCCGTTTTGCTCGATCCAGACGTAGCCTCCATCATGCCAGGAAGAACCTGAGACCTCCATGTCAAACCTCAAGGAATCGTTGGGGCCTGCAATCGTAATCTGTTGAGTAACCATCTCCCACATACTATTGGGGGTCCATTGACCTGAGGCGCTACCGGAGTTGATATGGATATGTCCGCACCAGCTTCCCTGGTGCTGAATCACATCCGCATTATGCGGTCCGGTCACTGTCCAGCCGGTGAAGTCCCCCGTCTCGAAGTCACCATTAACGATTATTTGGCTCCAGACTGCCGGAACGAAGGCCAGACAGAGGGTCAGAGCCAGAATCGTTGTAAATTGGGTTACCTTTTTCATTTCCCTACCTCCTTGTAAGATTAGTAGGTATTGACACTACATGATTTCAAACCATCTATGCAAATTTTACTTTATCAGCACCAGCTTCCCTGATGTCATTAACTCTCCCGCTTTAAGTTTATAAAAGTAAATGCCCGATGTCAGATTCGATCCATCAAAGGTCACCTGGTAAAATCCGGCATCTCGCCAGCCACCCACCAGAGTTACCAGGTGACAACCGGAAACGTCAAATACTTTCAAACTCATCCTGGATGCTTCAGGCAGCGAAAAGGAGAGCGTCGTCGTCACATTGAAGGGGTTGGGAAAAGCACCAAAGCAGGCAAATCGATCGGGAACTGTTTGGTTTAGAGTTAGCTTCTTATCGAAGGTTTCGCCCCAATTCGCCCATCCTGACTCTTGCAAGCCATCTCCGGTGCCCATCTTTTCGAAGGAGAAACTGTCGCTATCCCAGATAGTATCGGGAAAAATCCCCACATAAGCCTCATAGGTGTAGGTGCCGGGTGGCGCGTTAGCTGGAACATACTGAGCACGGTCGCGATCAATAGAAGCTCCTCCAGGCAGCGTTAGATTGACCGGTTCCAACACCAAATACTGTACGCCAGTGGGGAGGTTCGCCATAATCCAGCCGTCAAAGGTCAGAGCGGTGGCCCCATTGTTGGCAATGACCACGTTAAAGTCAAAGCTGCCGCCTGTGGCGGGGATCTGGATGGGCGGATTATAGGGTGTCAACGTGACGGTAACGGCCGTTTCCACGATGGAACACATAAATACGTGGGATCCCATGGAACAGTACACCTCTTGATCCCCGTCCCCATCAACATCCCCTACAGCAACGTCGTTCACGGATCCTATTTCAGTTCCAATGCTGATCTCCCCGATGTCCGTCCTGATCCAGGCAATTCCATCCCATTCATACATAAACACATGTCCGCCAGTAGGAGGAGGACCAGGATCACCGTAGTCGGCCACATAGATCTCTGTGGTGCCATTATTATCTCCATCCCCGACGGCTACCCTGGTCAATTCGTGTCCTTCATCGTATACCAAGGTTCGTTGCCAACTGTCGTTGATCCATTTATACTGGTAGATTCCACCGCTGTATGTGGTCGTATAAACTTCATTTTCCCCATCGTTATTTCCATCGCCAACGGCCAGACCTAAAGCATGATAATCCAATCCGGAATTAACTCTGGTGCTGACCCAGGAAATTCCATCCCAGTCAAATTTATGTAGTTCATACTCAGGGTTGGGGAAGTATTGAAAAGCGGCATAGACTTCCTCCAATCCATCATTATCCCCATCTCCCAGATCAACGCCCCATTCGCCTCCATGACCCATCGAGACAAAATCCCAGGTGGCGCCATTCCAACGATATTGATTTAACCCGAGAAGCGGACCGATGACCACAGAAGCATAGACTTCATTGTCACCGTCATTATCTCCATCACCTGCCTGAACGTCAAAAAGCCAATCCCAGGTCAAATTTGAATGCAAACCGGAGATATACCAGCTTCCACTTGTATACTTAAACTGATATACCAGAAAGGTTGGATCATCAGTCCAGATTGAATCCGTGAGATTCCCATCATTCCCGGTGATCGAGTGCTAGGGCATGGATTGAATGAAAGCAGGCCTATTACCTTCATACCCTGAAACCATCTGAGGTAGAGCGGCTGCATACAACTCGTCCACTCCATCATTGTTCCCATCACCAAGATCTATTCCGGTGAGCGCCATACCAGGTCCCGGAGAGCTGATGTGGATGATTTCCCACTCTGCCGCAGCAGGAACAGCGAGAAACAACACTACCAAGATGCTGCATAAGATATTGGAACTCATGATACCCTCTCTGGTCTAGATAAATTGTCCGTTTCTTTCTCTTTTCTGAATTACTGAATACACAATAACACTTCTTCTGCCGCCTATTTCCTCAACACTAATTTTCCCGAATCCTGAAATCCTTCCACTTGAAACCTGCAGAGGTACACGCCCGAGGGTAGATTCGATCCTTCAATGAAATATAATATTTCTTGTTATTTTTCTGTTACTTTTTTGTTAGCTTAAAATGAAAAATGATTAAGAAAGGAGGGGAGTTGGCGAGTGTTCGGGTAAGATAAGGAAAGAGGTGGGTAAATTGGGATGATTCAGCTCAGGAGGGATTGGTAGATTCGCTTGGTTTCAGACAGGGGCTCAGTGTTCATTTCTTCTCGAAGAATCTCCACCAAACGCCGATATTCTTCTATAACCGCTTTCCTGTTCCCGCAGGCGGCATGACAGCGCATTATATCAACGTAAAGTTCTTCAGAGTACTCATCTACCCTTACGGCGTTCCGGAAGAAGACGATCGCTCTATCCGGCAGGCCCTTATCCAGCAGGTACTGTCCTACCTGTTTTTGGGCGTGAATGAAAAGTTTCTGGAAATAACCTCTATATTGGTCACACCAGGTTTCATATAAATTCATCTGATAATCTCCGGCGTACAGACGAATTGCATTCAGGTAAAGTTCTACGGCCTGGTCTGACCGATCATCCTTCATCATTCGGTCTGCCGAGGAAACAAGGTGTTCAAACTCTTCAGCATCCACATAGAGCTGGTATTTTGGATTGATAAAGTAACATTGGTCAGTGAAAATTAGAAATCTCTCCTTCCCCGGAAGAGATAGTTCCTGGTTGATATGATGGACAGCCAGGCGGAGGTTCTGGGCGGCTTGTTTTGGCTTGGAATTTCGCCAAAATAGATCCATCAGTTTCTCTTTATGGGTCCGATGAGCTCTGTTGGCTAAAAAGTAACAGAAAATAGTCTTCCATTTTGTGCCTCTCCAATGAGAGATTCGCACCTGCCCTTTTCCATCATATATTTCAATATCCCCGAGAAGGAGAATAAAATAGTCGTAAACTTCTTTTTCCTTCCGTTGAGATAATATTTCCTTACAGATCGCCTGGCGAATATTTTCGCCCTTTTGGTGGGTCAGGAGCTGTTCAACGGAGTTGGCCACTAAAGTTAAGGTGTCCTTTCTGACTTTTCTCTCAATTCGGGCATCCCTCCATCTGATTTTTCGACGGTTTCTCCAACCAACAGCTATAACTAAAATAGCAAGGGGACCAGCATACCAACCCCATCTACGTAACCATGTAATGAATCCAAGTGATGGTGGAGATATTTCCGCGTTTCCCACCTGCCAACCGTAAACCTTTTCATTTGAAATCACCACGAACTTACCGAACCCTGAAACAGGCTTTTGCAAACGGATGGGGGGCATTTGGAAATGTTGTTTCCCTGCTAAACGCAATCCGTTATCTAGGATCAGTACCGTTTCGTTTCGAAGACCGACAATCACCTCTTTATGCCCGTCCGTATTTAAGTCTTTAACTTTGAGGGAGGAGATCCGAAATGGGAAACGATACAATGGAAATGGTTTTAGCTCATTATCGAATCTTACCAAATCTCCATTATCAAATCCAACTACGATACGGAGGTTTTCACCCCGCCCCCAGACCGTAAAATCATCTATCAGCATATTGGCATCAGGGCACTCCCAACTACAGATTTCAACGGCATCGGGTAAACGAAACACTTTCAGAACTGTATTATGTTCCTTTCGGGCGTATTCACTGGATTCAGCCACCAGAATTTCATCTGAAGAATCTCCGTTAAAGTCTGCTAATCGGTGTCGGACGATGGAAAGAGGACCACCGATCACTCTCCGCCAGAGTAATACACCGTCAATTCCCCGGATTCCTATCAGTACGCTCTTTGAATCGTCCCAAACTCCTATCCTCGCTCCATTAGAAGGGGCTCGGGTGGAGATCAACACGTCGGGGAAACCGTCCGAATCGAGATCGGTGAAATGAATTTCATTAACTTTGCCGGCCGTGTAGATTTCTTGTACAATTTTCCAACTTTCTAGATCAATAACCAGGACCCCACGCGGAAAAAGATCGTAGCCTGCATTCAGTCGGAGAATCAGTTCTCCCTGTAGATCTCCATTAAGATCTACTATGCCCAAAACATCCACCGTGAAGTCGAGATATCCTGATTTATCCCGATCATTTACCGGACACAGCGCCACACTGCCAATGAGATGTTTGTCTGTATCGTAGACCTCCATCTTCGCCCAATTATCCACCTCTCGGAATATGAAGAGACAACAACCCCCCAATTCTGAAATGTTCAGAACACTCCATCCGTGCAAAGAAAAGGGAAACCACATACGGCGCAGTTTATGACCTGAAAACTCATTAAAATCTATGATATCGCCGGACTTACAGATTATTTCGTCAAAGCTATCTTCGTCAATATCAGCAATCTGAAGAGAATTCACCCCTTCGATGGGGGTCGGGGTTAGTTTTCCCACTTCAGGTAGGTCATGGATCTGCTTGGAACTCAGTACCACCGGTTGGACGGCGTGAGTCCAACACGAATCCGGCAGCCAAAAAATCATTAGAGACAGTACTATTTGACACCAAACGCCTGGTTTCATAAGGCGACCAACCAATTCGAAGAACATCATTAATATAACGGAAGGAAAAGGCGGAATCAAGCGCCTCTGTCTATTTTTTAGTGGAAAGCTGTCTTGTTTGTTTTTCGTTCGAGCCAATATACCATGAGACTATTACAAAACTCCCATAATTTTTTGTAGAAACCTTGAGTCGCAAAGGCCGGGTTGTGCGTATAAGGGGAAACGGGTGTTAAACCAGGATTTTCCCATGCTCAAGAAAGAGATCGGCCAGAGCTCGTTTTTCGGCGACATGATCTATGACCGCCTGTTCCGGAAGCGC
>CAZHMN010000088.1:0-11024 GCA_964533705.1 uncultured bacterium | reverse complement strand
TGGCAATCCGGTTGAAATGCATCGATTGTTCGGCTTATCAAAAAGCCGAAATTCGCAAGTGCTATATCAAGGAATGCTCGCTGTGGGATTGAAAAGGATTTCCACCTGCCTTGCCTAGGACATACAGCAGCGACGGATCTGGTGCGTCGTCGTATCGCGCTAACGCAGATCAAGGATTTCCTCGGGCACAGCTCGGTTAAAGTCACCGAAATCTACACCCACTCTTTACCCGAAGATTTGCGTGAAGTTGCGGAGGTTCTGACATGTGTTGGATAGGCCGGTGCAATAGTATTGCAATAGTCCTCACACAAAAATACCCACATTCCCCCTAAATAGCAACAGGAGATAAAGTGGGCAAGGTCTTGAAAATTATGGTTTTTATACTGTGGGCCCAGAGGGACTCGAACCCCCGACCTACGGATTATGAGTCCGCAGCTCTAACCAACTGAGCTATGGGCCCTTAACCTATTAAAGATAACGAAAAATATGTCCGACTTCAAGCGAATTTTGCCTCAAATTACTCTCCATTTTCTCGATCGGTAAAATCCTGAGACACCTTTAGTCTATAAAAAAGGGCCATCTGAGCGATTCTCTAGACGGCCCTTTGCTTTTCATCTCTCTTTGTGGTTATTTCATCAGGATCATTTTGCCGCTTATTATCATATTGCCCGCTTCAAGGCTGTACAGGTAAACTCCCGACGACAAATGAGAACCATCGAAGGTAATTTTATACTTCCCGGCATTGTGAAAGCTGTTCGCCAGCGTGGCGACTTCACGGCCGGAAACGTTATAGACCCTCAAACCGACATGCATCACTTCCGGGAGAGAAAAGCTGATGGTGGTGGTGGGGTTAAAGGGATTGGGGTAGACCTCACAGAGGGTGAAGGTTGCAGGATTCACCGCCTGTGATTCCACCGGTCGTGAGACTCTCGCCGGTTCCCAACCCCCTAAATGGTCACCTGCTGAAGGCCAGGATGTCAGCGCTCCGTTTGCGTCCACTCCTAACTTTTCAAAGTTGAAGGAGGTCTCGAACCAAACAATGGCCGGGTAAAATCCGGCGTAGGCATTATAGCTGTACTGACCCGCCGGAGCCGATCCGGGTACGGTCTGCGTTCTGTCCCGGCTGATGGAGAAGCCGGCAGGCATGGTAAGATTTGCAGGACCTATAATTGGGCCGTAGGGAGTCCCATCCGGCAAAGTGACGTCAACCCAAAGCTGAGTGACGACGGTTTCCGTTCCCAGATTCTGACCGCCGATGGTGTAATCAAAGGACCCACCACCCGGCGGGATAACGATGGGAGTTCCCTGGGGCGTCAAGGTTAATTCAATATCCGGCGGGAGCATCATGGGTAGATCAATATTCTCGGCGGAGCTGCCGGTGATGTCAACGAGGATCGGATAGTTCGGAGCACCGTAGAAGATCTGAGGATCCTCGGAGGTGCGGCTGAAGCTGAAATCAGCGTCCAGGTAAGACATGACATAGTATTCTCCGGGATCAATGAAGAGGTTGTAATCGGCATTGCCGTCCAGAGTCAGCGGAATTGTCCATCCCACCACGTCCTCAAAATCGGGATCGGAAGCGGCCAGGATGTAGGTCAAACCGAATTCGCCTTGAGGGCACGAGACAGCACCAGAGATCGAGGTAAAGGGCAGCGCCTCCACCTCGATGTCCAGATCGTCCACATTGCCGGTGACTTCCACGAGAGCAGGAACAGCACCACCGTAATATCCCATATAATCGTCAATGGAGGGGATGAGATTACCATCCCTGTCCTGGAAGGCGATAAGAACGTAAGTCCCCTCCGGAACGCTGAAAATAAAATATGCCCCGTTACCCAGCAGTGCTAACCCGATATAGAAACTGGGATTCAAGATATCCAGGGAGAGAGCATAAACGTAGGTGATGCCCCCGAACCATTCCGCTCCGGATATGTCACCGGATAGCGTATAAGCATTGGCGGCGGCACTAAGCGTGAGGATCAGCAACAGGCTGAGAAAAATTCTACTAAATTTCATGGCTTGTCCTCCAGGAAGTCGTTTTAGGGTAGGATTTGATTGGCAGAAACTGAGATATTAGACTTACAAAGTTACCACAATAAAATTGACATTTTATGTGATCCGGATCACATTAGCGAATTATCGTTTGAAAAATTTTAGACGATTTCTGAAGATATTATTCCTCAGGTGATTGATGGCACTCGACTCTGGTCGCCGCAGAATAAATTCTGCAGGCCTCTGAAGTGTGGTCGCCGCAGAATAAATTCTGCGGCTTAGACCGAATTTAAAGTCGCTAAAGCGACTCCTTTTCCCGACATCTTTGCATTTTAATAATGGTTCAACTGCCTCGACCGATTCGGAGAATCCCGTAAGGGTCTCCCGACCCACCTACAACCGACTTTGTCCACCGCAGAATGAATTCTGCGGCTTAGACCGAATTTAAAGTCGCTAAAGCGACTACGAAACAAAATATGGTAAAGGACCTCATCGTACGAAATTTGGCGGGAGGAAAAGTTTCCGAAAATTGTGGGTCTTTACGCTTTGAGTAACCAAAACCCCATAGAGAGGCACTGCCAAAAGGCCTTGAATCTTCCCTCAATTTTCCTTATATTAAGCCGTCTTTTAGAATCATCAAAATGAAGAATCGTACATACTGCGGCAAGCCGGATCGATCATACTCCGGGAAATCCGTCATCCTCTGCGGTTGGGTCCATCGAGTGCGCGATCTGGGTGGGCTCTCCTTCCTGGACCTGCGCGATCATACGGGACTGGTTCAGGTTACTCCCGATCCCGTCAACTCTGAACTCTGTGAATTGATTCGCCGCCTGCACCACGAAGACGTTTTGCGGGTTAAAGGCACAGTGCGACCACGCCCGGGCGGGAACGTTAATCCCAGAATGGCGACCGGCGAAGTCGAAGTACTGGCTGACGAAATAGAAGTTCTATCCCGGGCGAAGACGCCGCCTTTTTTGCCGGAAGAAGCGGAGATGATCCAGGAGGATATCAGACTCAAGCATCGCATTCTCCACCTCCGCAGTGAAAAGATGCAACGCAGCTTTCGCCTTCGCCACCGGCTCTATCAATCCGTCCGCCGCTACTTCGACGAGAACGGTTTCTGCGAGATCGAGACGCCTTTTCTGGTCAGGCCAACCCCCGAAGGTGCACGCGATTTTCTGGTACCGTCGCGTCTTCATCCGGGGCGAGCCTACGCCCTGCCCCAGTCACCCCAGATTTACAAGCAGCTCCTGATGGTGGCCGGATTTGATCGGTACTTTCAGATCGTCAAGTGCTTCCGCGACGAGGATCTGCGCGCCGACCGCCAGCCCGAATTCACGCAGATTGACGTCGAGCTGTCATTCACCGAAGAAGAGGAAATATACGAACTGATTGAGGGATTGATGGCACGCATTTTTTGGGACGTGCTCGAGGTTGAAATCTCTTCTCCCTTCCCCAGAATTTCCTTCGACGAAGCCATGCTTCGCTACGGAACGGACAAGCCCGATCTCCGTATTCCCCTTGAAATTTTCGATCTAAGCGACGTCTTCACAAATAGTGAATTTAAGGTTTTCTCTTCCGCCATCGAGGCGGGAGGAGCTGTGCGGGCCTTGAATCTGCCCGGATGCGGAAATTACTCTCGAAAGCAACGGGATGGATTGATCAGTCTGGCCAAAGACTGGGGGCTGGGAGGATTGGTCTTCTTTATGAATACATCTGAGGGCATCACTTCATCCGCAGCGAAGTTCTTGACTGAAGAGCAGATGCGATCGGCGGTTGAGAAAGTCAGCGCGAAGGAGGGGGATCTGGTCGCGGCCGGCGCTGACGCCAACCTGGAAAAGCTGGCTCTGGGTATGGGGCAACTGCGTCAATGGAGCGGACAGAATCTCGGGATGATCGAAAAGGATCAATACCGCTTCTGCTGGATCGTTGATTATCCCATGTTCGAATATAATGAGGAGATGGGCCGGTATCAGGCGGCTCATCATCCCTTCACCTCTCCTGTGCTGGAAGATCTAGATCAATACTCGGACGATCTGTCGAGAATCCGCAGTCGGGCTTATGATCTGGTCTTAAACGGGCATGAGATCGCCGGGGGATCGATCCGCATCCATCGCCGGGACATACAACGCCGAGTTTTCCAGCTCCTCGGCTTCGGAGAAGATGAAGCCATCCAGCGGTTCGGCTTTCTCCTCGATGCGCTGGAAATGGGCGCGCCTCCGCACGGCGGCATCGCCTTCGGATTGGACCGTATGGCGATGATTCTGGCCGGGTGTGATTCCATCCGCGAAGTGATCGCCTTCCCAAAAACCACAGCCGCTCTATCCCTGATGGACGGATCGCCTTCCCCCACTGACGAGGCGCAGTGGGCTGAACTGGGCTTGAGGACACTTAACTCTAAGAATGATAAACCTTAATAAGCCCTCGCCAAAGCGCACTCCTGAATTCCATATAAGAGTAACTCCCGCCGGAGGATTCCCCATGTCTTCACCCAAGCCATCTTTACGAAGACCCGCCAGAAAGAAAACTCACGAGAAAGTGCAGATCCCAATTCCCGGCCGACGGCCCGTGGAGGAGTTGTTGCTGCGGGGCATTCGACCTGAAGTTTTGCTGGTCGGCGGCAAGGAACACAGGCGAAAAGAAGAATCGCTACTGACACGTTGCAGATCGGCGGGTTGGAAAGTCGAATTTGTGGAGCGAAGCGACCTGGATCGGGCCGCTGAAGGACTCAACCATCAGGGATTGGTGGCAATGATCAGGGATTTCCCCTACTTAACGCTGGATGAGTTAATTTCGCACATTCAGCAAGTGCAAAACCCGCTTCTGGTCGCTCTGGATCAAGTGCAGGACGTCGGTAACTTGGGTGCGATCCTGCGTTCGGCCGAATGCGCCGGAGTTAACGGAGCCATTATCCCGGTACATCGTTCGGCGCGCATTACCGCCGCGGTCATTCGAAGATCCGCTGGGGCGGCCCTGCATCTGCCGATCTGCCGAACCACCAACTTATCAAGAGCATTAGACGTATTAATAGAGGGGAATATGAAGGTTATCGGAGCCGATCAGGAGGGAACTCGGTCCCTTTACGAAACTGATCTCAGGGGAAGCACAGTCATCGTTGTCGGTTCTGAAGACCGGGGCCTGCGCCCGGGCATCAAGCGCCGCTGCAGGGAGCTGGTCTCCATTCCTTTGCAGGGGAAAATAACGTCACTCAATGCTTCCGCCGCTGCGGCTGTATGCTTGTTTGAGGCTTTAAGGCAGAGAAGCCGCTCCGGTTAATAGCCGGTTATTCAGGTTGGAGGCAGAGTGAATGAGAGGAACCGAATTAGTTGTTGGAGGGTTTAATTAAAGAGAGAAAAAGGATGGAAATTTCTTAACAAGTTCCTAATATTATTTTACTATTGGCCTCGTGGGATGCCCGTTTATTGACGACTATATTGCAGGAAAGTGGCTCTAAAAATATTTTTGCCCCAATTTTTCAATACTATTGACTTTTATGGTTTTTTTTATTATAATATAGGCCGTTGAGCGACTTGCCTGGGATGCGTGAACTCGGAGGGAACGCTGGCAATCGCGGCCGTTAGACTGTGCCATTGACATCTCGGCCCGAATCGGGTCTTTTTTTTTGATTTAACAAATAACGAAAATTGTACGAATTCGAGATAAGTACCAATAAACGGTGTGAACTGATCCCCGTTGATCATCTGCTCGGCGAGGCGGTCAGCAAAAGTAAACTCTTAGAAGGCACCCTCATCGCCTTTGTTCCACACACGACCGCCGGCATCCTGATCAACGAAAACGCCGATCCCGCAGTCCGGTACGACATATTGGCCTCACTTGAGAGGAAGATTCCTTTTACCGAAGGATATCTGCATCAGGAGGGGAATTCAGCCGCTCACATCAAGGCTTCGCTGGTGGGAAGTTCCGTTCACGTAATGATCAACGGGGGGCGGCTTAAGTTAGGAACCTGGCAATCAGTCTTCTTCGCCGAGTTTGACGGACCCCGACGTCGGCGCCTGTGGGTGACGACGGTACCGTCCCATCCCAAATAATCATTCACATCAGCACAGGCTGACAAAAGGAGACATTTGGAAAATGCAGCATTGAAGAGGATAATTACGGTCTAATGCGTTTTTTGAAAACCCAAAATATTATTAATATACACATTAAGGTATTGTTTTGTTAAAGCACAACTTCCGATTCCACTAAACTAAGCTGACATGAACAATAAAAGCACAAACACACAGAAAGAAACCTTATTCCTGGTTCTGAAGAAGGTGCACTTTGAAGCAATCAAGGATGGCTTGCCCCGTCTTTCCGAGGAAGCAATTCGCCGGATGGCGCCCTACTGGCTCGGATCGCAGGATGCCATGATCCAATCCCTCGACAAACTTCAGACGAAATTGAAGAAGGCGATGAGCCGTCCGGAAAGAGTAACCCGGGTTCTTGACAGACTGCCCAAGCGAAGCTACGATCTCCTTTATTACATCCTGTCTGAAGGCGGGGTGATGACGCGCGAGGAATTGCAGGCCAACTTCCCGGCGGATGACCGCAAAACTATTGCCGATCTACTCGAGCCTCTGCTCGAACGCGGATTAGTCTGGGAATTAAGGTCTTCATCGAAGGAGAAACAGACCGCCAGGCTCTTCATTCTGGAGACTTGCAGTAACATGATGGAACTCCCTTCGTTTTTTGAAGGAAAATTCGGGACACTTCTACCAAACAGAACGAAAGAACAGTTGAAAAGCCTCGTTAAGAGCCTGGGAGGCGACACTGCCAAGCTAACCAGAAGGCACGACGTCATCCCTTGGCTGAAGTGGGAATTACGCAATCCGACACGCCTCAGACGGCTTTTCGACTCGCTGAATCTGAATGATCGCAGGCTCTTAAAAATCCTGGCATTACATCAAGATGGTTTATCCTATGATGAGCTTCTGTATGAGTTCTCGCTATTTACAAGCAAGTATCCAGAAGAACAAATGAAAAAGAGTCTGGAACGCTTAAATGATGAACTCGGATTCATAGACATAAAGAGCATTCAAATAGAGGGAGTAAAAAAAGCCTATCAGCAAACCATTTACAGACTTCCTCGAGAGGCTGCCGAAATCATCCGGAAGAATTTTCGAGAAAAATACCGCGATACGCTCCCTCAAATCCACACCTTCAAGCCACTTGATGAGGATTTTGCTCTGGGCACCCGCGGGAAAGAGCGCCCCACATTATGGATTGATTTCCAGCAGCTTTTAAACCATCTGATCCGCTGCGAGGTCGGCGTAATACGCAAAGGCGGGATGCACAAGAAAAACCTGAAACGCATCTTGGATCGCCTCGAAGGTCATTTGCTCGATGCATACCTCTACCTGGATTTCCTCTTCCTCTACGCCTATCACAAAAAAATTCTCTACCCCGAAGGCGAACGCTGGAAGATAAATATCAGGGAAATCCTTCCCATACAAAGCGAAGCCGCCTTCTACCGCGACTTCTGGGCTTTTTACCGCAGCAACGGATCCTGGAACGATCGAGATTCCAGTCCATTGCAGGGGGTACTGCAAAAAGGCGATAATCCTCAGGTCTTCGCTTTGCGGCGGGCGATCCTCCGACTCTTATGGGATTGTCCGGTAGGCCAGTGGATTGAAACGAGGGTTTTCTTTGACGAGCTCTGTGATCGGGAGATGGCCTTTCGGTGCGGCGAGCCTCCGGTGATTTCCAACGATCCGATGAAGGAAAAATTCCGCTTCATGAAATCGACCATGGAGCGCTCTTTAACCTGGATCGGCATCGTGGACACGACCACTATTCCCACTCAACGTATCAGTCTATTCAGGTTGACCGAGGTGGGCGCTTGGCTGCTGGGTTCAAAGACGGATGTGGTTCCTTTCACCAAACCTGAAGAAATGTGGACCCTCAGTATCCAGCCCAACATGGAAATCCTGATACCAAGCAGCTTTCCTCTCGAAAAACAACTCTTCCTGGCTCGTTTCACGGACGATCAAAAAGGCAGGATTATCCTCAATCGTGCTTCGATTAGAAGGGGTTTGGCGGATGGTTTAACCACGCGCGAGATGATGGATTTTCTGGTGGAACACACTCAGGGATATCTACCGTCAAACGTTGAGCATCTGCTCGTGGAGGTCGGCGAGAAGGCCAGCCATATTATGGTGGGTGGTGAACCCGTTCGACTGGAAGTCCACAATCAAAACCTATTGGATGAACTTCTCAAGAAGAAGCAAATCACGCCCTTCATTCAGGAGAGATCCGGGGAGAAAAAAGTACTCATCCGGCGCGGCGTTGATCTTCGCAAATTGATGGACGAGTTGCGAAAGGCAGGTTATACGCCTCGACCCTTGTGACGGATCATCAAGATAACCAAGATAACGAGGAGAATACAAAAAAATTTGGGCTCGCAAATAACAGCGAGCCCAATTTATTTCTCTGGACGGGTGGGTAGGTAATTTACTATTTCAGCAGTGTAAGCAACCTGGTAGTAATCCGCCCACCGGCTTCCAACCGACAGATATAGGAACCACTTGGAAGGTTATCCGCACGCCACGTAATGGTATGCAGGCCTGCTTCCTGGAATCCGCTGATCAACTCTGAAACGAGCTGGCCGGTGGCGTTGTATACCGTCATCCGCACCGATGCGGCATCCGGGAGGTTATAAGCGATCACCGTTTCCGGATTAAACGGATTCGGGTAATTCTGAAGCAACGTGTATCCCGTTGCGAGGGCAGATCCGCAAGAAACTGTGACGGTGCCGGAATAAGTCACTGCACCGCTGGCGTCAATCTGCTTCAAGCGGTATTGATAAGTTTCTCCGCTATTCGCCGACTGATCCAGGAAGCTGTAACTATGAGGCTCTTCACTCGTACCATAGCCGAGAATCAGTGGGCTGACATCCTCGAATAGCTCATCACCCTGCCGGCGTTGCACCATCCAGCCGTAGCATTGTATCTCGGAAGCCGTATTCCAGGAAATCAGAATTCCGTCCGCTCCCGCAGATCCTGTGAAAGCATTCAAAACGACGGGGGTAACCGGTCCCTGTGGATAGAAAAAGGCACCGATATCATTGCGCGTTCCGTCAGGATCATTGTAAGCTGGATCGGGATTGCCCGCATCAATGGCGGCTGATAGGGCGGTGAGATGATAGTCATGGGGATCACCGCCGACAAAAGCCGGATCACCAGTAATATCGCCGATTCCGGGGGCGCAATTTATATAATCTCCGCCCACGTTTTCCCAGAAGAGGTTGTAACTCAGATCAGGGAAACCACTTCCCACAATAACGAATCCACCACCGCAAGCGGTATAGGAGACGATGTTATTCATGAAGACAGGAGCGGATCCGTCCTGCACTTCCACACCGCCACCCGTGCCCGGCATCGAGCAATTATGCGAGATGGTGTTGTTTATGATCACGGGGTTTGATCCGTCATAAATTCTGATACCACCGCAGACCAGGTTGGCGGTGTTGTGGGAAATTACGTTACGGGTGATTTCCGGATCTGCATTCTTGAGGGCGATACCGCCACCGTGCTGGGCGACGTTGAACTGGATGTAGTTATGGGCGATCACTCCACCACCGGTGTTCTTTAGCAGTATCCCTGCACCGCAACCGGACAGTGCTGTAGTGATATTCTCGACGATGACATTGTACTGTATAGTCGGTGTCCCGCCGTCGCAGAAGATGCCGGCACCACCGTCAGGGGTATCGTTCTCTTTGATGATGTTGAACTGAATTGTCGGCGAAGATCCAATCAGATAGATTCCACCGCCTACCCAGAAATTGCCATAGGAAGTCACGTAGTAACTCCCCGAGCCATTCATCAGGGTGAAGCCCATCAGCACAGCCGTTTCCGTTTCCCCTGCCGTCATGGACACGCAACTGCCGTTCCCCTCGGCATCGATAACCGTATTAACGATATCGCTGGAGTCAAAGGAGAACGCGAACAGGCTGGTAACGACGATGTCCTTGCCGAGGAAATCGATCGTCTCCGGATAGACTCCGGGATCGACACACACGGTGTCTAAATCAACCGAAGCGTCTATGGCTTCCTGGATCGTTGAGTAACCACTCGGGACCAAATGCATGGTCGCAAGCCCGGTGCTCACCCCGAAAGTCAACAGGAAACCAAAAAGCAAACAAAATCGTAACATGTTCATACATATCCTCCCAGGTAGCTGACTCAAGTTTCTCCGTCTAGTTTAAAAAACTATATGAATACGGAGTCCACCTCTATTTTACCACTTAAAAATATAACAATTAAAATTATGTTTGTCAAGTAAATTCCTTCACATTCGTAAAAATTTTATAATTGTCATAGACGGCCGACGGTTTTTGCCGGTTTGTTAATTAATTTAGCACATCAGTGGCCTGTTTTTGTGCTTTGGATCACATTGTATAAATAGCTTAATCTTTAGGCGAGCTTCTTACAATGCCATATAGTCAACAGTATTACAAAGCTGAATTCATCGAACTGACGGGTGAGAAAAATGATCGTCGTCTATCAACGGGTTTCAAGGGCTGAAGTTCGGGTACAGGGTGAAGTCATGAGCCGGATCGGTCGGGGAGCGCTTTTACTGGTGGGGGTTTCGCGAAATGATGACAGCGAAGGCGCGCGCTGGCTGGCTAATAAGGTGGCGGGGCTGCGAGTCCACGATGACTCTGATGGTAAACTCAATCTTTCGATTAAGGATATATCCGGCGAAATTCTGGCGGTTTCGCAGTTCACTTTATTGGGCGACTGCCGCAAGGGGAAGCGTCCTTCCTATACGGAGGCTGCCCCGCCGGAGGTGGCAGAGCCGTTATTCATACGCTTCGTGGAATTCCTACGCGACGAGGGCGTTCCGGTTCAGATCGGGGCTTTTGGCGAGCACATGGAGGTGGAACTGGTCAATGACGGACCGGTGACGCTGGTGGTACACAGCAAAGAATGACAGTAAAAGAGCAGATATCGGATTATTCCGAAGTGAGAGTTACGGCGAACAAATCCTCTAGCGCCGCAGAATGAATTCTGCGGCTTAGACCGAGATTAAAG
>CAZHMN010000087.1:8345-11068 GCA_964533705.1 uncultured bacterium | reverse complement strand
TTCCCCAGGCAGACCAGGTCGGGTATGACGTTAAAAAGTTCGCTGGCGCCGCCCCTGGCCACCCGAAATCCGGTGATCACCTCATCGAAGATAAGGAGCGCGCCATGTTCACTTGTTAATTTCCTTAATCCTTCCAGAAAGCCCTCTTCAGGCAACACCACTCCCATATTGGCGGCGATGGGTTCGACGATTATTGCGGCGACGGTGTCCCCGCGCTTTTTGAAAGTCTCTTCTAAGGCATCCAGGTCATTGTAGGGGAGTGAAAGCGTGTTGCGGGTGACGTCAGCAGGCACTCCCTTCGAACCGGGCAGGCCTCCTGTGGCCAGTCCCGATCCCGCTTCGACAAGAAAACCATCGCTGTGGCCGTGGTAGCAACCGTCGAACTTGACGATAACGTCCCGGCCGGTGTACCCCCGCGCCAGCCGGGCCGCCGTCATGACCGCCTCGGTGCCGGAATTGACCAGCCGTAGCATTTGGACGTGAGGCATGCGTTCCTGCACCAGTTCGGCCAGTTGCAATTCTGCAAGGGTCGGAGCTCCGAAGGAGGTGCCTCGCCCGGCGGCTTCGCGGATAGCGGCGACCACCGCAGGATGAGCATGACCCAGGATCAGCGGTCCCCAGGAAAGCACATAGTCAATGTATTCGTTGCCGTCGAGGTCGGTAATGTAGGCACCCTTTCCTCTATATATGAAGGGCGGTTCGCCCTCCACCGATCCATAAGCCCGCACCGGTGAGTTGACGCCCCCGGGGATGATCTTCTTCGACCGCTCGAAGGCGGCTTTTGATTTCGTTTTCTCTGCCATTCTATATTTTAATCGCCCCCGCCGAGTACGGGGACTCGGCGGCATATAGTATATTTTAAGGTTTGAGTTTTCACTCTCACGAAGTGAATTCCCCTGGCCGAAATTCGGCCTCGATGATGAATTGGTTTTGCTGGGGGTAATAGGCCTGTAGGGGCGACCCGGTGGGTTGCCCTTAAGATGGGGCGAATACAGGATTCGCCCCTACGTTGAGTCCATCCACCCCACCGCATCCCTAGCATGATACGTCAAAATCAAGTCCGCGCCCGCCCGCTTGATGCTGGTCAAAATTTCCATGACCACCTGCCGTTCATCAATCATTCCCGCCGCCGCAGCGGTTTTAACCATCGAATATTCACCGCTAACGTTGAACGCCGCTACCGGTAGATCTGTGATTTCCCGCACCCGGCGAATAACGTCCAAGTAGGCCAGAGCAGGTTTGACCATGACGATGTCGGCTCCTTCTTCGATGTCCAATTCAACTTCGCGCAGCGCTTCCCTGGCGTTGGCAGGATCCATCTGGTAGCCTTTGCGGTCACCGAATCCGGGTGCGGAACCGGCTGCTTCGCGGAACGGCCCGTAAAACGCCGAAGCGTATTTGGCGCTGTAGGCCATAATCGCCTGCTCTTTGTAACCGGCGTCATCCATCGCTTTACGGATGACACCCACCCGACCGTCCATCATGTCGGAGGGCGCAACAATGTCGGCTCCCGCTTCGAGGAAGCTCAATGCCTGCCTGGCTAAGAGTTCCAGTGTGGCGTCATTATCAACTTCGCCGTCCTTGATGACTCCGCAGTGGCCGTGGTTAGTGTATTCGCAGAGGCAGACGTCGGTGATGACGATCATATCCGGTGCGGCCTTCTTGATCGCTCTGACGGCTCTCTGCACGACGCCGTCCTTTTGCCATGACGCCGACCCGATGGGATCTTTTTTGTCCGGTATGCCGAAAAGCATCAGCGCTGGAATGCCCGCCTCAAATGCTGCCTTGGCTTCCTCAGCAGCCCGTTCGGAATTGTAGCGAAACACACCGGGCATGGCCGCGATCGGTTCGTCTTCTCCCTTGGCCCTGACGAACATAGGCCAGATCAGATTGTTGCTGGATATTTGCGTTTCGCGCACCATCCCCCGCAGGATTTCGGTGCGTCTTAAGCGACGCGGCCGTTCGGTTGGAAAGCCCAATGCAATGCCTATTGTTTATTTGTTTGCTTTTAATGAATTGTTGCTCGTCAGCAGATGGGATCAAGCGATCATCTCCACTCTGCCGTCATCGAGCCAGTAGTAGCCGCCCACAATTTTAAGTTTGCCCTCATCAAACCTTTTCGACAGGATCGGCCGTGAAATCTTCAGGAGATCTACGACGATCTTAACGTTCTCCTTAGCGGTATTATCTTGGAGGTTGCCTGGCAGGCCTTGCGCCTTGAGTACGGCCGGTTTGATGCGGTTCATAATGGTTCCCATATGTCCGCTGTACTCGGTCTGGCTGAGGGCGAGCTTGATGGCCCCGCAATACTGATGCCCCAGCACAACGATCAGGGGCACGTTGCATTCTTCCACCGCCAATTCGATGCTGCCCATTGTCACTTCGCCGGTGATGTTTCCGGCTGTCCGCACCACGAAAAGATCGCCGATGCCCCGGTCGAAGATGATTTCGGGCGGAGTACGCGAATCCGAGCAGGTCAGAACGATGGCGAAGGGGTGTTGGCCCGAAGTCACTTCCACTCGCCGGTCTTCGGACTGGTTGGGGTGCGTCATTTCATTCTTGACAAAGCGCTCGTTGCCCTGGAGCAAAATCTGAAGGGCTTTTTCCGCGTTCATCCTTCGCTCCTTTCTAAATTACCCCTGTTTCGATATATTTTGATAATATCCGACGATTGCATTGACCAGTTCAGGTATAGAATGAGTTTCAGCTTCAATGTTGACTTT
>CAZHMN010000087.1:0-8245 GCA_964533705.1 uncultured bacterium | reverse complement strand
TTTTCCACCCGGTCATCGCCCAGGTTGCCGCGAATTCGGATAACCTGCGCCTCGCTGCCGGAAAGATGCCTGGAAAGCTCAGCCGCAAGCGCCGCCGTGGTGGCTTTCGAAGGCATAAAATCCGCCTTAAGGCCGTATTTATTTAACGCCCGGGCCGTGCCGCTGCCAACCGCGGCGATGCTGAAACCGCCGAGCACGCGAAAGTCATGATTTTGCTTCAGCAATTGATGAATAAAATACCTCACCCCGTTCTCGCTGGTGAAGACCAGCCAGCATTTATCATCAGCCGGGTGGGATTGCTGGAAGATGGAATTCAAAGCATCCCAACCGGGAGCATCGAAGTTCTCTGAAGTTGCGATGGTGGGCAGGGGGAGGATTTCGGCGCCGTAGCCTCGCAGCATTGCGTACATTTCCCCCGCCTGGTCGGCGGGGCGCGTTACTAAGGCCGTCTTTCCTGCCAGAATTTTTCCTCCAAACCAGGTTAGATCGTCAGCCAGCGTCACGACTTCTCCCACGATAAACAGCGCCGGTGGGGAGATTTCCTTTTCTCTGGCCAATTCGGGAAGATCCTTAAGGACCGCGACGACGTTTTTCTGTACCCCCGTGGTTCCTTTCTCGACCAGAGCTGCGGGCGTATCAGGGGACAGGCCCGCGGAGATGAGAGCCTGCACCGTGCTGGATAATTGGTTGACTCCCATATAGCCGACGATTGAGCCGTTCTTCACCTTACCCAGCCAATCCCAGGGGATCTGCGGTTCGTCTTTATCCGCCGCTTCATGCGCCGTCAAGAAGATCGTGAAAACCGACTTCTTGCGGTGGGTTACCGGAATCCCCGCATAGGCTGAAGCCGCCACTCCGGCCGTCACGCCGGGGACGACTTCGAAGGGGATGCCTCTCTCCTTTAGATATAAGGCCTCCTCGCCCCCCCGGCCGAAGACGAAGGGATCGCCGCCTTTTAATCTAACGACTTTTAAACCTTTTTGCGCTAAATCAACAAGCAAGGCGTTGATTTCCTCCTGTGGGAGAGAATGCCCATCGGACGATTTGCCAACAAAATATCGCTCAATGTGTGAAGGCAATGCGACCACCAGCTCCAGAGGAACCAGGCGGTCGTACACTACGGCATCGCATGTCCTGAGCAGTTGAGCGGCTCTTACAGTGATCAAACCAGGATCACCGGGGCCGGCTCCTACCAGATATACTTTGCCCTCATGCGTCATGTTTCAACAACTCCGCTGCACCTTGCTCTAACAAATCCCTGGCAAGAATTCTGCCCAGATCTTCAGCTTCATCTGGAGTAGCGACTGTCGCCGCAGCTTTCAATTGCTTTCGTCCCTCGTCGTCAATGACTGCCGCGTCCATCCTGAGTTTGCCCTTTTCCCAGCGCGCCCAGGCGCCCACCGGGATGGAGCAGCCGACGCGAAGTTCAGCTAAAAAACCGCGTTCTGCAGTTAGAGCAGCGTGATCTGGTTTAGAATCTATCTTCGCTGCGATTTCGATGATTGCTTTGTCATCCGCACGGGCCTCCAGGGCGAGGACGCCCTGACCGGGAGCGGGAAGAAATTCTTCGGGCGGAAAAATCTGCGTTACGTGATATTGCAATCCCAACCTCTGCAAGCCGGCCAGAGCTAAAATCAAGGCGTCGAACTGGCCTTCCTTTAATTTTCGCAGTCGGGTGTCCACGTTACCGCGAACGTCCACCAGTTTAACGTCAGATTTGAACAACCTGACGAGGGCGCGGCGCCGCGGTGAGCCGGTGGCTATTCTTGCGCCGGGGAGTTGGTCCTTTAGCCCCAAACCATTGACGGAAATGAAAGCATCTTCAACCGGGCCCCTCTCCGATACAGCAGCTATTACGAATCCCTCGGGCAGCTTTGAAGGCATATCTTTGGCGCTGTGAACGGCCAGATCAATATCGCCTCGTGATAAGGCTGATTCCAATTCCTTGACAAATATCCCTGTTCCACCCGCTGCCGCGAGGGATGATCGCTGATCAATATCGCCTTTGGTCTTGATTATCTCCAGTGTGAAAGAACCTTCCGGCGCGGCGCTTCGCAGTATTTCCAGCACCGAATTGGCCTGGGCGATGGAAAGCTTGCTGCCCCGCGCTCCGACTCTTATCGTTTTTGAAGAACTCGCCGTCATTTTGCCTCTCGCAGCCAATCCATCCACAGGTCATAGGGCGGGTTGTCTTCAGACCATTGCGACAGTAGATCTTTATCGCAGGAGAGCAGGCACTGGTAAAGTTTCCTCTTGATCTCGAAATCATCCGTTTGTGATTTGACGAAATCGCGGAATTTCAGCAAAATCTGGGGTTTATCCAACAGCTCTATCTCATCTATGAAATTCTCCAACTCTATCCTCAATGCCTTGGTCAAAAAAGGCGCATTGCCTCCCGAACTGATCGCCATGGTCATAATACCCCGGCGGACGGTGGAGGGGAAAATGACGGTACAGAGCTGCGGCTGATCAACGACATTGACGAGAATGCCGTGAGCCTGGCAATCCTGGTAAATCTGCTTATTTGTTGCCGCATCGTCCGTCGTAGCGATCACTAACCGGTATTTTGACGCTTCCGGAGATTGGTAGGGTCGCTGCTCCCAGACGCACCGCTCGGGATTTATCTTCTCCTGAAGATTCTGGTCAATTTCAGGTGCGACTATAGTTACCCTGGCGTCGGACTGGAGCAGTTGTTCGACCTTGCGCAAGGCCACCTTTCCGCCTCCAACCACGAGGCAGGCTTGATCCGTAAGATTCAAGAAGAGGGGGAGATAGGTTACTTTTTTTTCGCCGTCCATAGCCGGTGAGACCTACTTCGGGTGATGATCATTTAAATGCAATCCCTCGAAACAAAAGTACTTCGCGTAATGCATTCCAATAATCAAACGACAGAAAATTCCAGCTTAAGGCATTATACTTTTCTTTCGGCAATATGATCCATGAGTATCGGCCGACGGATTCTGATAATTGCCTCAAATGATTCTTTTATAAGCAGCGTAAAATATCAATTTTTATATAGGATAGTGATTCTCTTCTTGACATTTTGGGCAATTTTTCGTATAATAATAATGTTTCGTCTCCCAACCAGAAGGAGCCTGAAGTGCCGATTATTACCTTATCCAGGGGATCAAAAAGCGGCGGCCTGGCTTTGGCGGAATTATTGGCCGTGGAACTAAACTGTAACAATTTAATCAGTCGCGAGGTCTTAGTCAAGGCTTCTGAGGACTATGGCGTGACGGAAAAAGAGCTGGCCGCGGCTATGAAAAAACCCCCGAAGTTCTGGGAACGGAGCTCCGGGAATCCCCGCCACCTGTACTTAACCTTCATTCGAGCGGCTCTGTTGGATTATGCCAGCAAAGGTTGTTTGATCTACCACGGCAATGCAGGACATTTCTTGTTGGGGGACGTGAGCTGGGTGCTGAAAGTCCGTTTGATCGCTCCCCTGGAACAACGGATCGCCATGCTACAGCGCAGTATGAAAATAGACAAAGCGGAAGCGATTCAATACATCACCAAGGTTGACGAAGATCGTCAAAGGTGGACCAGGTTCCTCTATGGTGAAGAATGGTCTGATCCAGCCCATTTTGATGTTGTGATTAACCTGCGCACCATGTCCCTCGATACCGCCTGCAAGACGATCGCGTTTCTGGCAGAAACCCCTGAGTTTAGACGTACAGAAGAGAGGACAAAGGATCTGGAGGATAAGGCGCTGGCTGCCAGGGTTTACGCCGCGCTCGAAGCCGATCCAAGAACCCGGGGATCAGACGTGGACGTTCGGGCGAGCGGTTCAATCGTCTCACTTTCGGGGCGCATCACACATGCAAATATGCGTAAGCTGATCATCGAGATAGCGAGCGCGGTTCCCGGAGTGTCACAAGTCAAAGATGGTATAACCACCTATTAAAATACACAACACACAACTTACGAGAACCGAGAAAAGCATGCGTTAACTGCTCCTGAGCTTGATAAGATTTCCGAAATTATTATCCATTATTCAGATTGGTTTCAATCCATAATCGGCCTAATAACCGCCCACATCCCTGATACCCACCTTTATAAACTCTCCTCATGTTGTAAGCCACGGGCTTCATCCCAATCACTTAACTGAAGCGATAAATTATGGGCAAGGTTCTATTATTAGTCTTCTTGAAAATATTTTCACAAATTCCTTGATTTCAAAGTGCAACTTTACTATCTTTTTAAATGCAGGAAAGTGTGAAAATTGCAGCGATTGACTGCAACATTGCGGCGTAAAAACAAAAACCTAACTGGCAGACCAGGGTAGATGCGAATCCCCCACTTTGTAGTCTGCCAGCATCACTCTACCATTTAGGGAGAGGCTAAATAGCGCCGATTGACCGTAATACAAAACGATGGATGGAGATCTCAGCCGCTGGTTGAAAAAGCGCGCACCTGCGGCAGGCATAGACAATTTGGCGCCGGCTATCACCATCAGCGCGGCAGCTCGTCTGACCGGGTTATCTGATTCGGCCTTGAGAAAATATGAATCTGCTGGACTAATCCTGTATCACCGCACTCCCGGCAATGTCAGGATGTTGTGCGTTGAAGACTTGGAGCGCATCCAGTTGATCCAACACCTGATAAAAAAACGGGGCTTGAACCTGGAAGGAATCCTGCGTTTGTGGGCCCTGCTGCCCTGCTGGGAATTCAAGAAGTGCAGTCCGGAGATTTTTGAGAAATGCCCCGCCTTTAAGGACTCGGAGCGCCCTTGCTGGGTGCTCCTCGCTGAAAAAAGCGGATGTGAAGGCGAATCCTGTCGCACTTGCGAGGTTTACCGATTCGGCGCTTATTGTACGGAAGATTTGAAAGTATTGCTTCGGAGTGTTCAAAGCCCAAGATAACGTTCTGGCCCGAAGCCTCTGATGTCGAACAACTCTCCCGATGAAAAAAGCGAGTGATTCAGCAAATGATAGTGGATAATAAAGAACATTCTGCCCTGCAGAGTCAACAGTAAGGAAAGGAAGATAATGACGGTTTTCCATCTACTGGTTTACTTGTCCCTGCTGGTATTCTTAGCAGCGGTAATCGCCAGGGTGGTCCGCATCGCCAGAATGCCCATTCACCTGCGCTGGGAATTATATCCAGTACCCCATGAGAAGGGTCGTGCTAGTTACGGCGGTTCCACTCTGGAAGAGGTTGATTGGTGGACGAAGCCGCGTCAGGTTGATCGGATCGGCGAATTGGCCGCCATGATCCCCGAAATGCTATTTCTGAAAGGCCTTTGGGAGCACAACCGCCCCATGTGGTTCGGCTCCTTTGCCCTCCATTTCGGTCTGTATCTGCTGATCGGCGAGCTGGCGTTGTTGGTGCTTTCAGGGCTGCTGTTCATCGCAGGTGTAGCAGGAGGTATCCTCGATATACTTCTGAGCTTGATACTGATCTTGGCCTGGGTGGGCTGCATTCTCGGCATAATCGGCACAATCATCATGTTCTACAAGCGATTGGCGGATCGTAAGCTGCGGCTTCACACTAATGCCAGTCATTTTTTCAATCTTCTGCTCCTGGGAGCCATCTACTTGACCGGTTTGCTGTGGGTCGCCTCCGATTCCAGTTATGCCGCCAACGTCTCTGCTTTTTTCGTCGGTTGGATGTCGCTTTCGGCTATGCCCGCCCTGCCGGCCATTGGCTACTGGCATATCGGCTGCGTCCTGTTATTCTTCGTTTACTTTCCGTTCACGCACATGACGCATGCTTTCATCAAGTGGTTCACCTACCATGACGTCCGCTGGGAGGATCAACCGAACCTGCCTGAGGGAAAGATGCAGGCGGAGATCGAGAAATTGGAAAGTCAAATCGTAACCTGGGCGGCACCTCACGTCAATGCGGACGGCCGCAAAACCTGGGTGGACATCGTCTCGGAAACCGGCGAGGAGAAAAAGGAAAAATGAGCACACAAACAAAAATAGAACCCAAGAGAATTACGGATATAAGCGTCCCTTCCGAGCAGCTTGGACATGTGGATCCCCAGGATCTCATGCCGCTGCCCCCACCTTATGATAAAATCGAGGAATTGCCCGGCTTCAAAGCGCTGACGGAGCAGCAACGCAATGACGTTGAAGCCACCTTCGACGATACCATCTGCGTCGGAGTGCCCAAGCCCAAATCCAAGGAAGAAGAGGAAAAACTGGTCGCAGCCTTTTTGAAGGGGTTGGAAAAACTCTTCAGCAAGGAGAACAACTGGACTTTCCTCGAACCTCTGGTTTTGTCAATGGAGCATTGCGCCCGCTGCCAGACCTGCGTTGACGACTGCCCGATTTATGAGGCCAGCGGCTACAACGAAGTCTATCGCCCCACCTTCCGTTCGGAAGTCCTGCGAAGGCTGTACTTTAAATACATAAAGCCGGGAAATCCCCTCTTCAAGAAGTTTCAGCACGGCGACATCGAGTTGAACTGGACTCTGTTATCCAGATTGCTGGAATCGAGTTATCGCTGTACGCTCTGCCGCCGCTGCGCCCAGAGTTGTCCCATCGGTGTGGACAACGGTCTGATCGCCCGGGAAATTCGCAAGATTTTCAGCTCGGAAATGGGGCTGACGCAGAAGGATTTGCACGAAAAGGGCACCGTACAGCAACTTAAAATCGGTTCCAGCACCGGCATGAACGCTCTGGCCGTCAAGGACAACGTCGAGTTCATTGATGAAGACATGACCGAGCGCACCGGTATCAAGGTCGAAACCAAGTGGGACGTGGAAGGTGCCGACGTACTATTGCTGCATAACGCCGGAGAATTCATCGCCTGGCCGGAGAATCCCGGCTGCTTCGCCCTGCTGCTGGACGCCGCCGGGATAAGCTGGACGTTGTCCAGTGAGATCGCCGGTTACGACGGCGTCAACTACGGCCTTTTTTATGATGATGTGCAATTGGCCAAGGTCGCTATGCGACATTTCGAGATCGCCAAAAAGTTAAAGGTCAAGAAGATTGTAATGGGCGAGTGCGGTCATGAGAGCAAAGCGCTGGGCGTGATCGCCGACCGCGTCGCTCAAGGCGTCCCCCGCGAAACTGCCATGACGCTGATCCGCGACATCGTCTTCAGCGGCAAAATCAAGCTGGATCCGTCCAAAAACGACTTCCCGGTGACGCTGCACGATCCCTGCAATCTGGTCCGCAGTATGGGCGTCGTTGAACCGCAGAGAGAGGTCTTGCGCTACATCGCGCCTCGATTCCGGGAAATGGAACCGCACGGCGTGCGCAACTACTGCTGTGGAGGCGGCAGCGGTTTCGCCATTATGTCGCAGTACAACTTCATGGACTGGCGTCTGCAGATCGCCGGGAGAAAAAAGTTCAAGCAGATTCTGGATGCCTTCGCCAACGAAGACCCCGGCCCGGAGACAAAAAAATACGTCTGCGCGCCGTGCTCCAACTGTAAGGGTCAGTTTCGCGACCTCTTCGATTACTATGGTGCCAAGGAAAAATCGGGCCTCTACTACGGGGGTCTGGTGGAATTAGTCGTCAACGCCATGGTGGACATCGAGGGGGAGTTCCTTGATTGGGACATGATGTAACCAAGTCCTTTCAGAATCCAAAAATGGGACATTCTCAAACTTCAATGAAAATACCCGCCTGATAACGGAGGTGATAAAGGCATGGATCCTACCCGCGCAAAAAAGATTTTGATCGTGGACGACGAACCCGACGTCGTCACCTATCTGTGTTCCTTCTTCGAAGATAACGGTTTCGAGGTTATTCCCGCCTATAACGGCAAAGAGGCCTTCGATAAGGCTGTCAGCGAAAAGCCCGACCTCATCAGCTTGGACATCACCATGCCCGAGGAGTCGGGACTTCGCACCTACCGCGATCTGCAGGAAACCGAAGCGACGAAGGACATCCCCGTCGTCATCGTGACCGGCGTTTCTTACGGCTATAAAAGCTTTGAGAGGTTCATGCAGACGCGCAAGCAGTTTAAACCTCCGGCGGGTTTCTTCGAGAAACCCATTGACCGCGATGAACTGCTGGCCAAGGTGAAGGGAATATTGGGGGGGTAGATATCAAGGTCGGTTTGGCTGTGATTTAGGAATTGCACATGAAGATAAGATTCACAATAACCTGAGGTAGCTAGAGTAATTGGTCTTTTATTGCACGGGGGCGATCCGCTGGATCGTCCTTGTTTCTTTCTGCATATTTCGTGGCGGGATTCAGTCTAGCCCACTTTTGGGTATCTCCGTTATGATCACATGCTGAAGGCATCCCTTCTGGAGAATTGAAATTTCAATTAAACAATTGATATT
>CAZHMN010000086.1:8169-11795 GCA_964533705.1 uncultured bacterium | reverse complement strand
TTGATCAACATGATCGCCCATTCGTAAAGCTGGTCGAAGTAATCAGAAGCGTGGTAGAGGCGGTCTTCCCAGTCAAAACCCAGCCAGCGCACGTCCTCTAAAATGGCATCAATGTATTCCTGCTCCTCTTTGATGGGATTGGTGTCGTCGAAGCGCAGGTTGCAGAGGCCGTTGAACTCACGGGCCAGGCCGAAGTTCAGGCAGATGGCCTTGGCGTGGCCGATGTGCAGATAGCCGTTGGGTTCGGGCGGGAAGCGGGTATGCACCCGGCCGTCGTTCTTGCCTTTCGCCAGATCTTCTTTGATGATATTGCGGATGAAGTGCGGAGGCGACGTGGTTTCGTTGGGCATAGAGATATTTTTCCTTTCGGAGTGTGTAAGCTTCCTTATGCTTTAAAGCGGCGGCGAGCCACCGTTCTCCATATCACCGGCTAAATATAATCCAGAAAGGCCTGAAAAACAAGCAGGAAGAGAGGGGAAAGAAGATGGAATATAGCTATCTGGGTTGGCACAAACCATTCCTTGCCGGAAAACCACAAGTAAAAATCCGGTTATGTGGCCAGTCTGAAATTATCCATAAACTTTCCCAAAGAACAACGTCCTGGTGAAGTTTCCAAATTAATTTCTTCTGAAAGGGAACTAATAGTGATTGATAACGTTAAACGGGGAAACGATATTAGTTTAAAATGTTTAATATCCGGGGATTCAACTAATCCTAAAGACAGATAAAAAAGCGGAAATCCTGCAGGCGGCACAGTCACTTTTCGCCCAATTCGGGGTCAAGAAGGTGACTATGGATGAAATTGCCAGAGAGGCTGGCGTGTCCAAAGCTACTGTTTACAAATATTACAAAAACAAGCGAGAAATCTTCTACGAAGTCGTCCAGATTGAATCGGATCAGATGTTGCTCCATATCAGGGAAGCCGTGGATAAAGAGACAACCATCCTCGGAAAACTTAAAGCGCACTTTTTGACGAAAATCAGAACCATCCACCGCCTGATAAATTTTTACCGGGTAACCTGTGACACCTGGAGTGCTCATTGGCCCTTCATCTCAGATATTTTGGAAAATTTCATGCAAGAGGAAAAAAAATTAGTACGAAACATATTGAAGCAAGGAAACGACAGTGGTGAATTGAAAGTGAGAGATGTCGCCGTTGCGGCGCATCTCATCGTGGTATCAATGAAGTCCCTGGAATACCCTTGGGCGGTTGAAGGGCAGAATTTTTCCCCTCGAAAGAGTCTCACGGCCTCCAACCTGGTTGATGCCATGCTTGACATCCTCATGAACGGCCTTCAAAAAAGATGATCGCTCATCGTGGGACTCTTTCGAGCTGATAATCTACAAGTTGCCCACATTAGGCTGAAGTATCATTCGATTCAGATTAATAAGAAATTCACCGGAGTCTTGCAAGACGAAATGAACTCCGGCTTTCGAGGAACCTGAAATGAACATTTTACTGGTATATCCTGATCATCCTGACACCTTCTGGAGTTTCAAGCACGCCTTGAAATTCATATCCAGAAAGTCAACGGAACCGCCCCTGGGATTATTGACCGTGGCAGCCATGCTCCCGGAGGATTGGACGAAAAAGCTGGTGGATATGACCATATCCCCGTTGAAGAATAAAGACCTGGAATGGGCGGATTACATATTCATCGGCGGGATGTCCATTCAGAAGAATTCCGCGAAAGAGGTAATCGCCCGGTGCAATAACCTGGGGACTAAGGTTGTCGCCGGGGGACCTCTCTTCACGACTGAGTTCGAGCAGTTCGAAGGTGTTGACCATTTCGTGCTTAACGAAGCCGAGATCACGCTGCCTCCGTTCCTGGCAGATCTGGAAAAGGGCTGCGCAAAACATATCTACATGTCTGACGAATTTGCAGACTTGACGAATACGCCCCCTCCATTGTGGGAACTCATAAACATGAACAAATACGCCACCATGGACATCCAGTTTTCGCGGGGCTGCCCTTTCAACTGCGATTTCTGCGACGTCATACAGCTTTTCGGGAACAAGGTGCGGACTAAAAGCCAGCTACAGATCATCACTGAACTGGAATTCCTGTACTCGCACGGCTGGAAGAGTGGAGTATTTTTCGTTGACGACAACTTCATCGGCAACAAGAGAAAGTTAAAAAAAGAAATTCTGCCGGCCATTATCGAGTGGATGGCGAAAAGAGAGTATCCCTTCTCCTTTTCTACGGAGGCCTCCATCAACCTCGCCGATGACGAAGAGCTCATGCGGTTGATGGTAAAGGCAGGCTTCGATTCCGTATTCGTCGGTATCGAAACGACGAATGAGGACAGCCTGACCGAATGCAATAAACGTCAGAACACCAAACGCGATCTGGCCGGTTGCGTTGCCAGGATCCAGGAATCCGGCCTGATCGTGAAGGGTGGATTCATCGTTGGCTTTGATAACGATCCCCCCACGATCTTCAATAAGCTCGTTGAATTCATTCAGGGCAGCCTGATCGTCAATGCCATGGTGGGCTTGCTGAATGCGCCCAAAGGCACAAGGCTTTATAAGCGGCTCGAGAGTGAGGGTAGGTTGCTTAATGATTCCTCTGGAGATAATACCGATTGTAGCATCAATTTCGTCCCTAAAATGGGCATTGAGAAGCTTATTGATGGGTATAAAGAGGTGATCCGCGGTATCTATTCTCCCAAGCCCTATTACGAGCGGGTAATGAAATTCCTGAAAGGGTATAAGCCACCATCCGCCAAAGGGTTTCACCTTCGTTTCCATTTAATGGGTGCTTTCTTTAAGTCGGTCTTCTTTCTCGGTATTGTCGGAAGAGGAAGACTGCTCTTCTGGAAGCTGTTTTTCTGGTCGCTATTCCGGCGTCCGAAAGTCTTCCCTCTGGCGATTACCTTCGCAATCTACGGTTTGCATTTTCGAAAAGTCTACCAGATTATGGCCTGAGGTGCACTCATCAAACGGAAAGCCCGGCCGAAATTTGGTCGGGCTTTTCCCAGAGCGATGTGGATTTGGAGCGCGCAAACTTGCTTGTGCTTTTGTTTGGGCTATCACCCAGGGATGGGCATAAGCCCCCTCAGTGGTCTGTCCTCCCCCTTGTTCTTATGTGGCGGCGAGTCTCCGTACTCGCCGCCTGCGCTTCCACCTGCCGCAAAGCGGCCACCCCGTGGCGGAGAGGCGGCAGCACATAAATAATCCCGTGGCGTCCCGAAAAAGAAAACCCGCCATTCCGGCGAAGTCCAGAATCTGACGGGTTGATAATCATACTTTTTGCCGGTTCTGAAGCCTACTTTACCAGCACCATCTTCCCACACTCCTTAAATTCCCCTGCCTTGAAGCGGTAAATGTACACGCCCGACGCCAGATCGGAGGCGTCAAACGCCACCCGGTAAATCCCCGCCTGCCGCCAACCGTCCACTAAGCGAGCCACGGCTCTGCCCTGAATGTCATAGATGACCAGCGATACCCGTCCCGCTTTGGGCAGACTGAACGATAGAGTCGTCGCCGGATTAAACGGGTTGGGATAATTCTGACCTAAGGAAAATTCTGTGGGGATGGTCTTCTCTGCAACAGGTTCCACGCCGACGATTCCCTCTGCAGTCGTGAACTTGATGGCGAGCCCGTCTTCGAGCGGCATGGCCAC
>CAZHMN010000086.1:0-8069 GCA_964533705.1 uncultured bacterium | reverse complement strand
TAGTCGTGGTAGTAGCAAACCTGTCCTCCCAATGCCGGATTTAGATCGTCCCAGATACCTGCCACCATCTTGTTGGGAGGGACTCCGTCAGGGATTGGACGGTTCATGGGGAAAAATATGGGTTCGGTTCCGAAGGACATCCACCCATGCGAACAGACGGTTATCCGGTCATAATCATTTCCATAAAATTTGAACGAGAAGGGGAGTTCCACCGTGACGGTTTCCGTATCACCCAGTTCCAGATCCGTCCCGGGGCCACCGGCAATTGGCGCGATTTCGATCCAGGAGAATTCCGGAGCGCCGTCGCCGTCGTACATGTCATAAGCATAGTATCCGTAGTCGTCCGGCCCCGAAGGGACGTAACGGACGTCGCCCACGGTGATGTTGAATGCCTGCTGGCACGAATATTCTCCCGAAGCGCTGATGTCCAGGGTGAAATCAACGATAGTGCCCTGAGGGATATTTTCATCGGCGATGATCCCGGAGGAGATGATCGTCTCTTCGCTCCCGGCCGCTAACAGGAGCAGGTTCAAGGAATCCTGCGGGATGGTGATCAAGGATTCGTTACAGGTGATGGCGATGACCATGTCGGGAGCGTCGCTGCCGCCGTCATTGCGGAGGGTGATGTGGAAATCGCCCGTCTCGCCGGGATCAAGATGATTGTCGCCGTTGCCCGTCAGTTCGTCTATGACGAGTTCATCAAAAACTACGATGGGTGCAAAGGCGGGGATAGAAAATGGAGAAACCCAGGTGGAGTCGCCGTCCGTTGCGGTCAAGGTGAATTCGAATTCGTGGCCGTTCTCGACGTCGGGACTGATCTCAATCGCGAAGGCGCCGTTGACCGTACCGGTCGCTCCGGCACCCACGTCGCCCAGATATTCCGTCGAATCGGTGATGGTCATCAGGGGATCATCGCAGCTTATGGTCAGGTTAACGCCGGTAGCTTCTCCCAGTCCCACGTTTTCCACCGTCAGCGCCAGTTGCACCGTTTCGCTGTAATCCAACTGGCCGTTGCCGTTACCTGTCGTCTCGTCTTCAATTTCATAACTTGAGAAGATGACGAAGGGCCCATCCGGTGAAACGACGTCAACGCTTCCCTGATAAGGGATCATATTGTGCGCCGTGATCATGACATCCAATTCGCCAAGCTGAATTAGAAGCTCATCGAACGTCACTGTGGCTATACCGGAAGCGTTGGCTTCGGCCCTACCCAACACCTCATTGTTCATTGAAATCGTCACCAGTGCACCCGGAACGGAAATGTTGCTCACTTCAAAGCTCTGCCATCCCACCTGCGCTACGGGACTGTAAGAGGGGCGAAAGACGCCCGGTTCAGCCGTCCAAACGTCTAACGTGGGATCGCCGAAGAGGTTAAGTTCGTAGTAGCACCAGCGGATGATGTTGTCGCCCACCACCATCCAGGCGTTGTCCTCCTTGGAATCCTGGTTCATCCAACCCAGAGTGGTGATGCCTTCGTCGAAAAGCGCGTCGAAAAACTGGCGGTCGAAATGCTGAGAAGGGCCGTTGGTGGTGCTGTAATCGCCCCAGCCGTAGCGGCTGTTGCCCACGTAGGCCACGGCCGCGTGGGCGATGGTGGTGAAGGCTTCCAGAATGCAGTCGGGAGAACCGGCATCGAAGGCGCCCGGATAGCAACCCTGAGAGTAACCGATGAAAAAGTTGTGGTTAATTCCATCGTTGGTGAAATTATAATCGTTGATGCTACCCAGGTTGAATTTCATGACGTAGTACTCGTTGGCGTGCCCCAGGTGATTGACGAGATTGGGACCCAGGTTCAACAGGGGCAAAAGATTGGTCATCGCCGACCAGTAAATGCCGGGGCGTTCGTACAGAGTATCCACTCTGACGTTTTCAGGAATGCCAACGGTCGTATAACCCCAATTCGAGGAACCCAGACGAATCTCCTCCTTGTATTCCCAGGCCCAGATGTCCCAATCCAGATCCTCACCCACCATGAGGGCGGTTTCCACTTCATCCACCACCGGCTCGGTCTGGTACATTAGGCTTTTGTTGATGACATGATCAATCTCCGCCGGCGAATCGGCGCAGCTTCGGCCGATGTACACTTCAGCCAGCAGGTCGTCCTCCCCGGGTTCTCCCCAGTGGTCGTCGCCGTCATCATTCCAGTTGCCGTCCAGCCCGGCATAATAGAGATCGGCAGGCAGATGATCGTCCTGGCACCACAGGCCCCGGCAGGGGATGTGTTCGTTGTCGCCGCATAGAAAGACGTAGGTAATGTCGTAATTCGTGTAATAGTCAATGATACAGTTGCGGATTTTGTCCTGGTTATCAATGCCGGAATAATTGGCGTAAATGTCTTCCACGGTCTTTACCGTCGTGAGAATTCCGCTGCGGTTCTTGTAATCCACAAATTCCTGATAATCATCCACGAAATCCGCCATCGTGATCAGCAGCATGTCCCAACTGTCGTTTCTCGAAGGCGATTGCGGGCCATAAGCTGAAATTATCTCGGGGTTATCCACCATCATGGAAAGTCTGTCGCGTGTAGCGCGGTCGCGCTTCAGCATGAAAGCGTTCGTTTGCTGCGCCCGCGCCGTTGATCGGCTCTCGATTTTCAGCTGAATCCAGGGATAGTAAGCCAGAGTGCCGGATACCGGACGGTAAGTCACAGGGAATACCACGGCGTAGGCGATGCCGTGCCCGGACAGGAATTGGGTCTGCAGAGCGCCGCTGAGCTGCGATGGGTACGCTTCGTCACTGGAATATACCTCTAAGTTCGGTGAGGTAACTTCTGCGGGTGCCCCGGAGGAGAGAGGATAGGGCTTCTGCCGATGTGGGATGCGATAGCCATTTCCCAAAATAATGGGGTCGGCGGTCTCTACTAAAATGGAAATAGCTTCTTCACCCGGGGGCAGCAGGATCTGAACGGGAGCGTGCGGTAACAGGGGTTCCCCTACTTTTCCCCATGTGGTCGTCCCCTCCAGGATCACGGTTACCTGACCGTTGACTATTTCCACTCGGGGCTCATCGAAATAATACATATGCGTTGTGATGGCGGCGTGCGTGACGACAGTGCCAAAAGCGAGTCCGGCGATTAACATTAGATATAAAATGGTGCGATTCATGACAGGCCTCCCGCGTTTGTTGTAGGGCTTCCCTTCATATCCCCGAATTAGAGATAATATTATGAATTAAGGCTGGAATTCAGGTTGTAATTTAAGGATATTTTTCTTAAAATGCAAGTGTCTTTTTTGGCGCTCTGAAGGAAACCTACTCTCTCATTCATGCAATTTAGTTGAGAGGGCATGAATTTTTCCATGCACACCTGAGCCTCACTATCATTCGGGAGAGATAGCGAAATCTGGGTTACATCGAATGATGGGCTCAACGCGAATCCAAAAAAGATACGTGCAGTTTAAGATGGAAAGATCCAATTCGAGGAGAAACTGAAATGAAGGTAATCACCAGAAGTGTCCTAGCTGTAATGCTGGCTTTAACGCTATGCGGAGGATTTGTAAACGCCAAAGTTGTCGTCAAGGACGGAATTTATCTTGACGCGGAGTTCCGCCCCAGGCTTGAATTTGATAACCGTGATTTTTACGCTGATACTGGTTACGATTCGTACGGCACTGTCAGAACCCGCCTTGGCGTGGGGCTGGACGACTTGATTAAGGATACGGAACTCTATTTGATGATCGGGGATTCCCGCATGATGGGCTTCAGTAATCCCTATCTCACCGGCGCGCCGGTCGGCCCTAACCGTTATGATAACAATCTCGGCGTTATGAAAGCCTACGTTCTGGTGAAGAATATTATCGGCGATGGGTACTACCTGAAAGTAGGCCGCATGTCCAACGACCAGGGCAGGGCGCGCATCTTCGGACCCGGGAACTGGAATTTTTACGGTCCCAGAACCTACGACGGCATCAAAGCCGGTTATGATAATGATATGTTGTCAGTCAACCTGTGGAACTTTTTCGGAGTGAACGGTGACCGGCACTGGTATCCTGATGAAGATAACCCGGCCAGAGTGCCGAATTCGAATCTCAATTACAAGCGTGATCATACCCTCACAGGACTTGATGCCTCCTTCTGGGAGAAGAGGATCAACCTGTTATTATTCCTCGACCTCGATCAACAGCCGGTCGCGGATACCCTTCACGGTGGGTCGAATACAGCGCTCAGCCGATACACCGCTGCAGTTTACGCTCACTCCAAGCGGACTAAAGCCTCGAAATATTGGGCGGAGCTTGACCTGGCTTACCAGTTCGGCACGATGGCTTACGCGGCAGGGGAAGCGGACATTTCCGCTTATTTATTGGCGGGTGATTTAGGCTTGCAGATTGACTCCCGGACGAAATCCTGGGTGGGATTGGGATTCCACCTGCTCAGTGGGGATGACGTAAATGATCCTGATGAAGTGAACTACTTCTATGATAAATATTGCTCAAAACACCGGGTCTTCGGTTACATGGATTATTTTAAAAGCGATACCGGGATCAAGGCGCTGGGATTGCAGGATTACGTCATCCGGGCAGGCGTAAATCCGTCAAAAAACATTTTATGCGCGGTAGATGTGCATCATTTCACCGTGGTAAAGGATTTTTCTTCGGTGGTGGATGGATCATCTGCAAATACGCTGGGTCAAGAGATAGACGCAACCTTTAAGTATGCGGTTCGAAAAGGATTAACGGCTCAAATGGGCCTGGACTTTTTCCTTCCCGCCGAAGACTGGCAGGGTCCGGGCGCCGACATGTCAACCTTCTTCTACATGGTACTGACCGCTAAGTTGTAATCCACGGTCGCTGATTATTCGAAAGAATCCGACGGTTCCAAGGTGCCAAGGTTTTTGGCGATCTCAAGGATTATATCCTTTTCTCGTATTACTCCGACGAGCTCGCCGGCTTTCATAACTGGTAGGGTAACTATGTTATGTTTTACCATCATGTGCACCGCTTCCATAAGCGGAGCATTGATATCCACTGAGACGTTCTCTCCCATCAACTCAAGTATGTTTCTTTTACCGATCATTTTGCATTGAGCTAAAAACATCCCCGTAAAGTAGGAGCTGTATGGTGATTCTTCGAGAAATGGAGGTAATACCAACTTCAGTAGATCTGGGAATCTTATCAAGCCGATGAAATTGTCGTTGCGGTCGTAGACCAATGCCGAGCGGATTTGAGGAGGTTGTATTTCCTCGGATCCCTCTCGGAAAAAGGCGCGTTGCAGTTTCTCAACGGCATCGGTGACCGGTTGATCCATGTAAAGCCGGGGATAAATCGAGGGCGATACCATCAGCTCGACGATGCTGCGTTCGCGCAGTGGTTGGTCCTGCTTCTGAATGAGGAACTTCCGGATCCGTGCCTCCAACAGTTCGATGTCCACTGGCTTTTGTAAGAAATCCACGATTTCCAGGTTGATTCCCGCCAGAGCATCGTGGAAACTACCATGCCCTGTGAGAATGACGACCGGCAGGGACTTCTCGATTTTGCGAATCTTCTGTAACGTCTCAATGCCGCTTAAACCCGGCATTTTTAAGTCGAGCAGGACAACTTCAGGCCGCTCTTTGGAAATAATCTCAAGGGCTTCTTCACCAGTAGCGGCCTCTACAATATGAAAACCCCTCTTCGAAAGTGCCTTGTTCGTCGCACGGCGGAAATCCTCTTCGTCGTCCACCAGAAGCAGTTTAGTGGATGTGGATTTCTTTTCCATGTCCCTTTCCCTTTCCTGTGATTGTTTACGCGGAGGGTAATCCGGTGTATCCTATCAGCGGCCAATAAAACATACTCAAAAGTAGCAACACTACAAAAGCGATTACAAACATTATAACCCCAACCCTGAGGAAATCCTTCGCTTCCAGGTAACCGCTGGAATAAACAATCGCATTGGGGGGCGTGCCGATGACCAGCAGGTAAGCGAATGAAGACGCGCAGGCCGTAGCCAATCCCATGAAGGGAACCAGAGTCGTTCCAGGGTTGGAAACCGCTGCCATGTTCAGGGTAATCGGCCCCACCGAAGCGGCGGCCGGACCATCGGCCATCAGATTGGTCAGACCAGCCGTAACAGCGCTGCCCGCTCCCAGCAGAGCCATGCCTGAATCCAGCCCGATGCTGGCCAGACCGTCAACGATGGAACGTGCCATCCAATAGGCGGTTCCAGTCTCATCGAGTATCCGCCCGAAGATGATTGCTCCAGCATAGAGCCAGACCACTCCCCAATCAACCTTCTCCTGATAATCGCGCCAGTTAACCACACCAGCCAGGAGGTAAGCTATCGCGCCCGCCACGGCGATAACTCCGATGCCCAGCCGGATCCCGAATATGTTGAGTAGTAGGTTCTTTTCCGTAATCCAGCCGAAAAGCATGACTAGAAAGATCACGACGGCCATGACCTGCTTGCGGTCCCAGCCGCCCATACGATTAATGTCCTCCTTTAGGGTGGTGAGCGCGGGGCGCAGGTCTCTGATTTTCGGTTTGAACCGCCAGTTGACCACAATCCAGAGGATCGGTATCATGATTAATACAAAAGGCAAGCCGTAGACGATCCATTGCCCGTAGCCCATCGTAATACCGAACATATCCTCCATATAGGTCATCATAATGACGTTTCGGGCTCCGCCGGACGGCGAACCAAAGCCCCCGATATTGCAGGCCATAGCAATCGTGATCATCAGCATTTTCGCCAGCTCGGGATCTGACCTATTCTCCTCGCTTAGGCTGTTATTATACAATATCATGGCGATGGGAAGAAATATGGCCGCCAGCGCATGGTCGGAAATGAAGGATGCACAAGGAGCGATGACCACGATTAATACCAGTGTGATAAACGCCACGCTGGGTTTGGCAAGTGACCGGAAGATGAGCAAAGTAATTCGTTTGTCTACCCCCGTCTTAACGAAAGCGGCAGCGAACATCAGGCTGCCCATAATGAACCAGCAGGCATCCGACCAGAAAAGCGAAGCGACCTCTCGCCGGGATACGATCCCCGAAAAGACCAAGATTAAACCAATGCAGAACGCTACCCCCGGCAGTGGCATCGCCTCGGTGATAAAACAGATCACGACAAAAGCCACCATGGCCACGCAAACACGAATTTGAGTCGCGGCCCGATCAACTTCCACCTGTTGTATTTTGCTGAGCATCGAATAGGAAAGATCCTCATTACGTAATAACCGGGAGCGCTGCATCAGATCGTTGAGAGAGGCCTCATCCAAATCCTCAACGTAGGTGCGATAGCGGTCGTAGAGTTTATCGGACATCTCAACGCCCATGGATGCCAGTTGTTTCCGGCTACGTTTAAGGATCATTTTCTTGCTGAGAGCTCCTTGGCACATGCAGCCTTCGAGTGCCCGAGCCGTTGAGGCTTGCCATTGTTCGGCGTCATCGCTGGAAACATGAAAGAGCTCCTGCGTGTAGAAATCCAGCACATATCTCTTCCCCATAGTGTATTCCACAGCGACATCCAAAATGCTGGCCGGCATTGGGACCAACAGTAGAATGACGAAAGCGAGGACAGCAAGTGAAAAGCGCTTATAATCGATGTATTTATCGTACGCGGACGCTTTGACCTTGGATATTTCAGTCATCAAAACCTCCATTGTGAGCTATGAATTCTTCATCGGGGGAATCGCGAATTCAGTTCATTTCAGGTGCATTTATTCAGGGTGCTTTTTTAGAATGTTATTGATTGCTTCCCGGCGGCTTCTTTCTAGTTCTTCTTGCCGATGCTTATAAGCTTTGCGAATCAATTTTGTAAGGTCGTCTACGTCAGGCGGCTTTATCAAATATTCGATAGCTCCCAGTTTGACACCCAGTAGAGCATTTTCAACGGCGGGATGGCCGGTGAGCAGGATTACTTCTACCAGGGGATAGTCACTCTTTATGCGTCGTAGCACCTCAATGCCGTCCATACCGGGCATTTTTACATCCAGGACGACGATGTCCACAACCGTGCTGGATAGAGTGGAAAGCGCTTCTGAACCGCTCTGTGCAGTGAGCACGATCATCTTTCGACGTTCCAATACCGTTTTCAAGGAAGCCAGCAATTCCGGCTCATCATCGGCGATGAGAACGCTGATGGATGCAATATCG
>CAZHMN010000085.1:1104-12078 GCA_964533705.1 uncultured bacterium | reverse complement strand
ATCGTCGGCGTCGGCGGCCAGGGAGTCCTGCTGGCTTCGCAGATTCTCTCCGAAGTCGCCCTGCAGGCGGGTTTTGACGTTAAGAAGAGTGAAGTGCACGGTATGGCGCAGCGCGGCGGAGTGGTCACCTCGCATGTGCGCTTCGGTTCCAGGGTCTATTCCCCCTTGATTCCCGAAAGACGAGCGGACGTCATCCTGGCTTTCGAACGCGCTGAAGCCCTGCGCTGGGTCCACGAATTAAAACCCGGAGGCAGCCTCATCGTCAACGATCATAAACTGATTCCGCCTATCGCCGTTGACACTCAGTACGTCTATCCCGATGACGCACTGAGCAAATTGAAGGAGAAAGTAAAGAAACTGAACATCGTCAGCGCGGCCGAAATCAGCGAAAAGCTGGGTAATCCCCGCCTCGCCAATACCGTGCTTTTGGGAGCCCTTTCGAAGACGCTGGATGTGGACGAAGCCATCTGGCGGGAAGTCATCAGCCGCCGCGTCCCCAAAGGGACCGTTGATGCCAATCTCAAGGCTTTCGAGGAGGGGAGACGGGAGTAACAGGCAAAAAATCCCTGCTTGATAATTAGGAGGTGGATCGGGTTTAAACGGAGGTCGTCCTATGACCACGAATGAAATGGTGCTGATCGCAGCTCTGGTGCTCTTAGCCCTATGCGCTGCTGCGATTGGCTTTCCCTTTCTGGCTTCACTGGGGTTTACCCTTGTTCTCGGACTGGTTTTCTATCTCGTCCAGTCAGGCAAGAGCCGAAAGAGCGGGGATGAAAGTAGCTAAGTTTAGTGATTCTATCCTCGCGTGTTAAATAGAAGTGGAATCCTGCTTGCTGCTATTCCGAGTCTTAAAAACGCTCGGGTTGGATCTAAATCCCCCGGTTAAGGGTGAAATAATTTGGAATGAAATAGCATCGCTGAATCAGAAGAAAGCATCAGGCATAGACGTTCTGCGAAAAAATCTATCTGCAAACGGAAAGGAGCCGACCATGAAACCAGCGCTGAATGCCGTTCCTTATATCGTTATCGTTTGCCTGGGTTTAATCTGGGCTGCGGGTTGTTCGACCGGGACGTCCGGAGGTCAAACCGTCACCTACTACACCATGGATCTCTCGATGAAATCGGGAACTCTACAAAACGGCGGCAAGGATACCGTCAACTGTTTCATCCGTGATCCGGACGGTTACATCTACGTCGGCGGTATATTGAAGTTTTCGACGCTTTCTGAAAATCCCGCGCAATCGAACATCACCACTCAGGCTACATCCGATACCACTTCGACCGGAACGGATATCCCCGTCATCTATAACCCGATCGCCGTGGATGACACCTTCGACGTTATCTATGCCGCCTTTGTGACCAATACTGTGGGTGACACCATCATCCTGGATTCGACGATCGTCACAATTGTCCAGCCTTCAGGAAACAATTACACCATGGATCTCTCGATGAAATCGGGAACTCTACAAAACGGCGGCAAGGATACCGTCAACTGTTTCATCCGTGATCCGGACGGTTACATCTACGTCGGCGGTATATTGAAGTTTTCGACGCTTTCTGAAAATCCCGCGCAATCGAACATCACCACTCAGGCTACATCCGATACCACTTCGACCGGAACGGATATCCCCGTCATCTATAACCCGATCGCCGTGGACGACACCTTCGACGTTATCTATGCCGCCTTTGTGACCAATACTGAGGGTGACACGATCATCCTGGATTCAACGATCGTCACCATAATACAACCTTAATGAATGCGGTTTAGCACGAGAATATCATTCTTTTTAGCTTTGCTCTGGTTCCTGATCGGTTGCGCCGATTCCAAGCAGCCCGCCGGGCCGGATACGGGCATCCCTATCTTCAACCTTGAGGCCGATCCGAGTGTTATCGCTCCTTTGCAGAACACCATGCTATCCCTGACGCCGGTTCTGCCTCTTGAATTCGAAGAACTGGACGGCGAAGAAGTGCTCTTCAGCGCTTTGCCGGATTCCGGCGCGTTTTTCGTGAACTCCTGGAGCTGGATTGATCTGGACGCCGCCACCAATCTTTTCCCGGAGGTGTGGTATCAATACACCGGATTCGGAACGCCGGACACGATGAAAGTGGCCATCTTCGCCCACGTGGTCAGCCAGACAGAGGATACCTTAGCCTGGGATTCCTGTCTGGTCAACGTTATATCGAATTAGCCAGCGGTTTTCAACTTTGCCGGGGGAAAAATAGGAACAAAGGGGCAAAGGATCAAAGGAACAAAGGATCATAGGGACATAGGATCAAAGGGACAAAGGGGCAAAGGAACAAAGGATCAGAGGGGCAAAGAAAACGGGAGAATTATAGCGGTAATTTTAGTTTGATTGGGTGATGTTAAAAACATACAAAGAGTTGCACGTCTGGCAAAAGTGCATAAGGCTTGTCAAGGATGTTTATAGAATTGTGGAGAATTTCCCTTCTGAAGAAAAGTATGGACTTTGTTCTCAAATCCGACGAAGTGCTGTTTCAATCCCTTCGAATATAGCCGAAGGATATGGTCGTCATTCAACCCCGGATTATCTTCGATATTTGAATATTTCTATGGGCTCCCTATTCGAACTGGAAACTCAATTGATTATCGCTTTCGAACTTGGATTTATTACTTCGGAAGATTCTCAAACCCTGGCAGCAAGTATTGATGAAATAGAGAGAATGCTTTCCGCCATGAAAACAAAACTTGCTGCAAAAATCTAACTTATTCTTTGTTCCTTTGATCCTTTGATCCTTTATCCCTTTGATCCTATGATCCTTTGTCCCTATGATCCTTTGATCCTTCAATACTTGCTATGAACAAGAAATTTATCTCCGGTAACGAAGCCGTCGTCGAAGGAGCCATGCTGGCGGGATGCTGCTTTTTCGCCGGCTATCCCATCACCCCGTCCTCTGAAATCGCCAGCCACATCTCTGTGCGTTTGCCTCAGAAAGGCGGCAAGTTCATCCAGATGGAGGATGAAATCGGTTCGCTGGCCGCCTGCATCGGCGCTTCCCTCTGCGGCTTGAAAGTCATGACTGCCACCTCAGGGCCGGGACTATCCCTGATGCTCGAGAATGTCGGCATGGCGATAATGGCCGAAGTGCCCTGCGTGATCGTTGACGTGCAGAGAGGCGGCCCGTCCACGGGATTGGCCACCAAGGTCGGTCAGGGAGACGTCCAGCAGGTGCGCTGGGGATCGCACGGAGGCTATCCGGTGATCGCCCTGTCGCCCTCCACCATCGAGGAGACCGTCAAATTAACCATTGAAGCCTTCAACTTGGCCGAAAAGTTCCGGGTCCCCGTCTTCCTGATGACGGATCAGATCATCAGCCACCTGCGCGAAGACGTTGATCTGGGGGTCTTAAAAGACTATCCCGTCGTCAACCGCAAGGTCGCCCCACCGGATGGCGAGTTTGTCCCTTATAAAGCCGAGAAGCTGACCGACGTTCCGCCTATGTCGCCCTTCGGCGGGCCGCATTTGGTGCGCGCCTCCTCGACAACCCATAACCAGCGCGGAGTACCCACTTCGAATACCGATGAGATCACCTTCAAAAACGAACGGCTCCATCGTAAGATCATGGATCGCGCCGACGAAATCTGTCTGTGGGAATCCGATCTGCAGCCGGGAGCGGATCGGCTGGTGGTTTCTTTCGGTATCTCCGCCCGTAGCGGTCAGCAGGCGGTGGTCGAAGCCAGATCCGCGGGAAAGAAAGTCAATTTCTTAAAACTTTTGACCCTCTGGCCCTTCCCCGAAGATGCCGTGCGGGAAGCCGCACAGGGCGTGCACAGGGTCGTCGTCCCCGAGCTTAACTGGGGGCAAATCGCCCTCGAAGTCGAGCGCGTCCTGGGACCCGACATCGAGGTCATCCGCGTGAATAAAACCGACGGCACGATTATTCTGCCGGAGGAAATTATTAAATTGATTTAATAGCCAAAGCCATCGAATCGCTGAATTCTGTCCCCTGTTTTCTGGATTCTATAACTATGTCCATCTTTACCTACATCAACGAAGCGAAACTGCCCACCTTCTGGTGCTCTGGCTGCGGTCATGGAGTCATCATTCGGGCGCTGGCGCAGGCCTTCGACGAGCTGCAGATTCCCACGAAAGATATCGTGGCGGTCACGGGGATCGGTTGTTTCGGTCGGTCGGATGATTATTTTTTGACGAACGCCCTGCATACCCTGCACGGCAGAGCGATAGCCTATGCTACGGGCGTCAAACTGGCCAGACCCGAGCTGACCGTCGTCGCCCTGATGGGCGATGGAGATGCCGCCTCCATTGGAGGGAATCATCTGATTCACGCCGCCCGGCGCAATCTGGGCATTCTGGCCCTGTGTGCCAATAACCGCAATTACGGTATGACCGGCGGCCAGTATTCTCCTACCACGCGCCGGGGCGATAAGAGCGTCACTTCCCGTTACGGCCTGCCCGAGAAGGAGTTCGATCTCTGCGCCCTGGTTCAGGCGGCGGGAGCCTCCTTCGTAGCCCGATCCACCGTATTTCATTACCATAATCTCGTCAAGTACCTGAAGAAGGGGATCACCAATAAAGGTTTTTCCTTCGTTGAGGTCATGGAACCCTGCCCCACCATGTATGGTAAATTCAATGATCTGGGCGGCGCGCCCGAGATGATCGAGAGAATTCGCGAGGAAGTTATTCCTGTGGCCAGGTGGCGGCCCGACATGGATAAATCGCCCATCGGCGTCTTATGCGATAAGAACCAGATAGAATACACTGAAGCATACGATGAGGTGATTCGCAAGGCGGGGGGCAGTGATGGAAATTAAGCTCTGCGGAGTTGGCGGTCAGGGTTTGGGTGTAGCTGGACGTCTCCTGGGCGAAGCGGCTATCCTGGCGGATTTCCACGTGGCGCAGACTACGGCCTATGGCGTCGAGTCCCGCGGCGGGATGTCAACATCGGACGTGATCATCAGCAAAGATCCCATCTATTTTCCCGAGGTGCGCTCGCCTGACGCCCTGCTCATCGTCGCGGATAAAGGCCTGACTGCAAATTTAAAAGGCGCCCGCGACGATACTTTCATTTTATATGATCCGGGAACCGTCAGCCAAACGATCGAGGTGCCGGGCAGAAAATATCCCTTTCAATTTTTGGACATCGCCCTGCGGGAATTTGGCAACCGTGAAGCGGCCACCATTATCGGTCTGGGGGCTCTGGTACGTCTCAGTAAGGTAGTTCCTTTTGAAACCCTCAAAGAGGCCGTCAAGTTGTGCCTTCCCGCCAAGGTTCACCAGCAGAATATTGGCGCCCTTCAGGTTGGAAGGGATCTTATCGCAGAGTAAAAAGTTGAACTTCGAACGGTACGCCCGTCTCATCCGCCTGTCCGGTGTTGGTGAGGAAGGCTTTGAAAAGGTACGTAAAGCGAAAATCGCCCTGGTCGGCTGCGGTACGCTGGGCTGTGCCTATGCTCAGAATCTGCTTCGCATGGGCATTGGTCATCTGCGGCTAATTGATCGAGACATCGTCGAAGAGCACAACCTTACAACGCAGATCCTATTCGATGAAGAGGACGCCCGGCAGGTTTATCCCAAAGCGATTGCGGCCAAAAAACATCTCCAGGCGATCAATGCGAATTGTGAAATCCAGGTTCACCCTGCGGAATTAAATTGGAAGAACGCAGAGGAATTGCTCAGCGGTGTTGACCTGATCCTGGATGCCACAGATAATTTCGAAACTCGCTTTCTAATCAACGATTTCTCCTTGAAATTCAACCTCCCCTGGATTTACACCGGGGTTGTAGGATATTTGGGGCTTTGCCTGGCGGTGGCCCCCGGCAGTACAGCCTGCCTCCGCTGCTTGATGGATAAACCGCCCGAAGCCGGTACACTTCCCACCTGTGAAACGGTGGGTGTCTGGGCTCCGGCCGCGCAAGCGACCGCTGCCGCAGGTTTGACTGAAGCGTTAAAACTCCTTCTGGGTAAAGAACCCGAATCTATTCTTTCTGAAATTGATCTGGAATCCGGGCGGTGGCGGAAAGTCAAAGTAAAGCGTCAGCCCGATTGCCCTGCTTGTGTATCGCGACATTTTGACTACCTGGAGGGTAGAACTTCTTCCCAGGCAACGCAAGTCTGCGGCAGGAACATGGTGCATTTATCGCCCGAAAGGGAAATGGATATCAATCTGCTGGACGTGGCAAAAGGCCTCCCCGACTCGCTGGAAGTGGCAGTCTCAGAGAGCCTACTGTGGTTGCGCGCCTCCGAAGCCGAAATCTACTTGTTCCCCGATGGTAGGGCCTTTGTCAAGGGTGTTTCCGACCCGAATCGCGCCAGAACGATTTACAATCGGTATTTCAGCTCCTGATGAGTTCACAATGCCATGTTTGACCGATAGACAGGAGTAAGCGCGGCAATAGTCTAAAGATACAACAATCATTCTTATAGGATTTGATGAATAGAAGTGACTAATTTCGACACAGACACCTTAGGGCAGCAGAAACCCAAATCCGGAGAGATCACCAATATATTATCTGTGGATATTGAGGATTATTATCAGGTCGAGGGTTTCAAGAAGATTATTTCGTTTTCCGATTGGGGTAAATACGAAAGTCGCTTTCATCTGGGATTGGAATGGCTCCTCCAGATCCTGGATAGTTACCAGGTGAAAGCCACGTTTTTCATCCTCGGCTGGATCGCGGAAAAGTACCCCCAATGGATCACCGAGATTACCCGCAAGGGGCACGAAATCGGCGTGCACGGCTGGCGTCACCGTCGCATTGACACGCTGACGCCTGAAGAGTTCCGTTCCGATGTTCTGCGCACTATGGAGCTCTTGAAGTCTTTGGATGGAGTGGAGTTGCTGGGACACCGGGCACCGTCGTTTTCGATTACTCCCCATATCAAGTGGGCCTGGGAGATCATCAGGGAGTGTGGACTCACTTATGACGCCAGCTTGTCCTCCCGATATTTCCCCGCGAATGGATTGCCCTGGGTGCACCATAATCCCGGCCCGCAGAAGTTAAGAATTCAATCGGGGGAAGCCATAACCCTTTTTCCTCAGGCCTACCTCCCGGTCATGGATCATATCCCCTTCGCCGGTGGCGGATACTTCCGGCTTTATCCTTACTGGTTGACCCGCTGGGGTATAAAACGCTGGAATCAGCGCGGAATTCCAGTGATGGTTTACGTGCATCCCTGGGAATTTGATCCGGATCAACCTCGCCTGAAAGTGAACCTCCCCCGCCGGTTTAAGCATTATGTCAACCTGGAGACCAACCGGGAGAAATTCGCCTGTCTCCTACAGGATTTCAAATTCAGCCCTTGCCGAGATCATCTGTGAATCGAGATGAAGTCCGGGTGAGGCGACATTTCCATCATTCTGCGCTGGATTTTGACGCCATCTATACCGGTAAAAAATCACCGATTGGACGTTTGTTCGATAGGTTGTTGAGATGGGACATGCAGGAACGCCTGAAATTGGCGCTGGAAGCCTGCGAGCCCCTTCAGGGTAAGAGTGTCTTGGATGTGGGATGCGGAACGGGCCGCTTCTGTTTCCCGCTGGCGGAGAAGGGTGCCGAGCGTGTAGTAGGCGTGGATTTCGCCGAAGCGATGATCACCGGAGCCCGATCATTGGCAGAGCAGAAAAACCTGGCCGATAAATGCCGCTTCGAATGCGTTGACATCATGCGTTTCGAAGCGGAGCAGCCCTTCGATTACGTCATCGCAGTCGGACTCTTCGATTATATCAAGGACGCCCGCCGCTTGATGCACAAGCTCCGCAAACTCACCAGGATAAAAGCGATCATGACCTTCCCCCGCGCCGATACATGGCGCGCACCCCTGCGAAAAGTCCGCTTGACCGTTATGGGTTGTCCGGTTTATTTCTACACGGAAAGACGCGTTAGAGATCATCTTATGATCACCGGTTTTAGCGTAAGTAACCTGCATAAAGTCGGCAAACTCTATTTCGTTGAGGCTACTTAAATCCATAAATGCATCGGACTCTTTCGAGAATACTAAGCACTAAAAATCAGAAGGGAAAGAGGGAGGCCCGATAGAATTTCTCCCTGGTGCTATTGGTTTGCTGAATAGACATACGCGGGTATAGGGGATGTAACTTTACTTTATGCGTAAGCCGAAATGAAGAATCGCCATCCTTTCTGGTTCCTGTTCTATAATTTCGCTGTTATACCGGCACTCTTTATCGGTCTTCAGATCGCCCGTCTGTTCAATCCCAAAGTGCGCCAGGGAATCCAGGGCAGAAAGGACCTTTTCAGAAGACTGACCGAAGTTAAGAAAAATCTGCCTGACAATCGAAAACTCATCCTGATACACTGCGCTTCGGCAGGTGAATTTGAAGCTGCTCGCCCGGTTCTGAGTGCCATAAAAAAACGTCTACCCGACGCCTCAGTTCACGTCACCTGCTTTTCCCCCTCCGGTTTAAAGCCGATCTCAAAAGCCGAAGATGTGGACTCTTACAGTTACCTGCCCTTCGACGATTTTATTTCCATTCAACGCCTCTTTCGTATCTTAAATCCTTCCTCTCTTATGGTCGTCAAACATGACGTCTGGCCCAACCTGGTTTGGACTGCCGCCCGCCGCAAAATCCCCACGCTCTGGATTAACGCCAACCTGCACGAAAAAAGCAAGCGCCTGGGTTGGATTTCGAGAGGATTTAACCGCGCTTTTCTCTCTCGCCTTAATGCGGTTTTAACCGTGGATGATTCCCACGCCGAGAGGCTGGCGAGCTTGATCAGCCCCAAAATCATTGAAGTCGTCGGCGATTCTCGCTATGATCGTACTATGGATCGTATGAAACGAGCAGAGCGGGAAGCCGAAAAGATTTTGCCTTCCGCATGGTTTGAAGGCAAAAAAGTCCTCGTCGGGGGGAGTACCTGGGGACCCGATCAACGTATCTTGATTCCCGCTTTTGCCAGGCTTAAAAAGGAACATCCCGAACTCTACCTGATATTGGTGCCGCACGAACCTCACCCCCACTTCCTCGCCGATACCGAATATTATCTGCGGGGATACGGGCTGAACCCGATTCGCTATTCTCAGGTAAACGGCAGTTTGCCTGCTTCGGACGTTCTGGTGGTGGATAAAGTTGGAATTCTGGCCATGCTTTACCGTGCGGCTTGGGTGGCGTATATCGGAGGAGCCTTCGGTGAAGGAGTGCACTCCGTCTTGGAGCCCGCTGTTTACGGTTTGCCCCTCTTCTTCGGACCGAAATACTACATGTCTCACGAGGCGGAATATCTGGTGCAGCGGGGCGCAGCCCACTCCGTTAATTCTACGGAGGAATTGGAAAATCGTCTTCGCCTCTATTTGGAAGATGATCAAACATGGCAGGTGGCCGCGCAGGAATCAATGCGTGTCGTCGAATCCGGATTGGGAGCTACCGAACGCATCGTAGAACGCTTGCAAGAACTCCTTGCTGATCAAAAGGAAATTCAATGAACGCCATCTACTTTGACTGTTATTCGGGAATCGCCGGGGACATGATCCTCGCCGCGCTGATGGATCTGGGAGTGGATCGGGAGCGATGGCTGAATTCGCTTGGAGGGCTGGCCGTCCAGGGATATAATGTAGAAATTAGCGAAATAAATAGGCGGGGTTACAGAGCCCTCCGCGTTGAGGTTACGGTGAGAGAACCTCAGCCGGAACGCCATCTCGCCGATATAAAGAAAATTATCGGGAAGAGTAATTTATCCGCCTGGGTTAAAGAGAAATCGGGCGACGTTTTCACCTGTTTGGCCGAAGCCGAAGCGAAAGTACATGGCAAAAGCGTGGAGAAAGTTCACTTCCACGAAGTCGGCGCTGTTGACGCCATCGTTGATGTCGTTGGAACCTGCCTGGCCTTGGAAAGCCTGGCGGTGAATGAAATCTACAGCAGTCCGATCGGATTAGGGCGCGGATTATCGAAGAGCGCGCACGGCCCCATGCCTCTGCCGCCGCCCGCAACGCTGGAGATTCTGAGAGATGCGCCGGTGCACTTTCACGAGACCGAAACAGAGCTGGCCACACCTACGGGTGCCGCAATTATCAAATCATTGGCGAAATTTCAGTCGCCGCCTGAAGAGCTGGTCTTATCGGCTGTCGGCTACGGCGCGGGATCAAAGGTCATTCCCGACCTTCCCAATGTACTGCGTGCCTTGATGCTGAAAAAGGAGGAACAATTTGAAGCTGACCGAGCGGCCTTAATCGAGACCAACATAGACGATATGAATCCCGAAATCTACCCCCATGTCATAATAAAACTGTTGGAAGCCGGTGCCATGGATGCCTACATGATCCCCGTGATTATGAAGAAGGGCCGGCCGGGGATCGTCCTTTCGGCTCTTTGCCCGCTTAACCTCAGGGAGAAACTAATTGACGTCATTTACCGGGAAACTACAACCCTGGGAATTCGCATCACCCAGGTTGACCGTCTGAAATTACCCCGTAAGGAGATCAGGGTCGAAACCGAATGGGGCCCTATCAGAGGCAAGGAAACCTACTGGGAGGGAAAGGTGCGCCGCACGCCTGAATTCGAAGATTGCAGGCGCATCTCGGAAGAAAAGGGTATCCCGTTGCAGAAAATTTATCAGGCCTTTTATTCTGCTGCAAGGGATTGAGTAAGCGCATCGTTACGATGATCTCACGGTGGAGTCATAGACTTCCTCAACTGATTTCAACTTTATTTTACGGTCGAGAAAAACCTTGATTCTTTTGCATTTTGACCCAACAGAGTACTAATTTCATACGTCCCAAAAGTAATTATATCGCAGAATCCCTTCTTCTTATAGCAAATTGCAAAGGAAATAGCCCCCGGTTTCCGCAGAATAAATTCTGCGGCTGAGGCCGAATTTAGAGTAGGCGGCACGACTTTTCATCCCGCCTGCGCGGGATTTAATACAAGTCTCAGCACCAAACTTTAGTTTGGTGGATTAGCAACACCATTTCTCTGGCGGGGATTGAGTTTCCGCAGAATAAATTCTGCGGCTGAGGCCGAATTTAGAGTAGGCGGCACGAC
>CAZHMN010000085.1:0-1004 GCA_964533705.1 uncultured bacterium | reverse complement strand
CTGCGCGGGATTTAATACAAGTCTCAGCACCAAACTTTAGTTTGGTGGATTAGCATCCGCTCCTACGGTCTTATGGCTTGTATTGAGCTATTCAGTCTGAACAGCGGAAATTCCTTCATTCCCATAATAGTTGGAGATTTAAATGCCTGAAAAGTTCGTATATAGCTTCGGCGGCGGTAGCGCTGAAGGCGCCGCCGATATGAAAAACCTGCTGGGCGGCAAAGGGGCTAACCTGGCTGAAATGTCCAATCTGGGTCTGCCCGTACCACCCGGCTTTACGCTGACGACGGAAGTCTGCACGTATTATTACCAGAACGGGAAAAAATACCCCTCCGGCCTCGAAGAAGCGGTTAATGAGGCGATGAAAAAGATCGAAGGCATCATGGGAACCCGTTTCGGTGATCCAGAAAATCCCCTGCTGGTTTCCGTTCGCTCCGGCGCCAGAACGTCAATGCCCGGAATGATGGAGACGGTTCTCAATATCGGTTTGACCGAGAAAACCATCCCTGGGCTGATAAAAAAAACCAATAACGAGCGCTTTGTCTTCGACGCTTACCGCCGGCTGATCCAGATGTACGCCGACGTCGTCATGGAGAAAGCCGCTGGCATTGAACTGCCCGAGGGTCAGGGCGTTAGAGATAAAATGGAACACGCTCTGGATGAATTAAAACAAAAGCGCGGCTACAAGCTGGATACCGAGTTCACTGCAGCCGACTTGAAGGAATTGATCGGCCAGTTCAAAGCCATCGTTCACGATTCTCTGGGCAAACCCTTCCCCGATGATCCCCACGAGCAGCTCTGGGGTGCCATCGGAGCGGTGTTCTCTTCCTGGAACGGAAAGCGTGCTGTCTCCTACCGCAAAATTCACGGCATCCCCGAGGAGTGGGGAACTGCAGTTAATGTCCAGACCATGGTCTTCGGCAATATGGGCGATGATTCCGCCACCGGTGTCGCCTTCACCCGGGATCCCGCCACCGGAGAGAAAGTATTTTTCGGCGAATACC
>CAZHMN010000084.1:0-12099 GCA_964533705.1 uncultured bacterium | reverse complement strand
CACCGGTCGGAGCGTACTGTTCGATGTGGTTATACTCCACGATCAGCCGGTGATTGGCGGCGTCATACCAGCGCCACACCTTCCCGCTGTTGGTTCGCTGCGGTGATAAATCCTCCCAGTAAGGAGCGATCATTGCAGCCGGACCGTCGCTGTTGGGAATGCCGCTGTTGGAGTAATCATCTTCTAAGACAATCCCCGGAGCGATCCAGCCGTTAGTAGCCACGGTGAACGAATCGTACACTACTCCATAGTATTGGAATTCGAAGGGGAAGGCGTAGTGGAAAACCTGGTCGTCCGAGGTGAAGTTGACCAGCGTTCCCGGCCCGCCCGAGTCGGCGCAGATTTCCACCCATTCGTAGACCGGGTTTTCCGGTGCGTCGAATGGATCGTAGGCCATGTAACCGTAGTTATCCGGGCCGGTAGGATCGTAGAGGATATTGCCGATCATAACCTCGAAGTCCAGAACTTCGGAGAAGCTGTGATCGCCTGCCATGGCCATTTGCACGTCAGCCAGGTGCTCCTGCGGCGTTGATGGGTCGGCGCTGACGTTGAAGGTCGCCGAAGTCGTCACGCCCGGCTCCATTGTCCCGTAACTGCTGACGGCCGTGTTGATGGTCAGCAGCGGATCCAGGCTGGTCAGAGTCCCATCTAACAGGATGCCAGGTGAGGAGCCTTCGTTGGTCAGGAAAACGTCCATGTCGGCGGTTTCGCCGGGATCCAGCCAGCCATTGTTGTTGCCCGTGGGGTCGTCGAACTCCAGGCGATCCACAACCAGAACGGGGGCGTGACCGTATACAGCGAAGCTGCTTTCCCATTCCAGAGTATCTGAAACAGCCAGCATATTGACCACAAAGATGTGATCGTCCGGCGTGTCAGGGCTGGCCTCTACTTCGAAGCCTTCGTCTACAGTGACTATTGAACCCGCACCGACGGTGCCGTAGTTTTCCATGCCGTCAATGATCGTCAGCAGGGGATCATCAGTCGAGATCGTTACATTGACGTTGGTTGCGTCCTCGATGCCGATGTTCTGAACGGTCAGCGTCAACTTGGACGTCTCATCGTAGTCGAGTTGTCCGTTGGGATTCCACCCCATAGCGTCCACGACTTCCACTTCATCCGCAATGACGTAGGGGCCCGAAGGTGGAATGACGTTCACGTCGGCCATGTAGCGGTAGTAATTCGCTTTGGTGACCGTAACTCGCATAACCTGGCCGGGTGTCAGCGGATCAATGGAGATGGTTACCGGGCCGCCTGTCCCGTCTGCCGCTCCGATCCACTCACCGTCTACGCTGAGACCGATTAGAGACCCCTCGTCGGCGGTGACGGTAAATTCGTTAACGCCGCCTAAAATGGCGTCCGCATGCAGCACCGTCAAATTCTGGGGAACTTCAGAGTAGAGGGTAATGAAGGCGTCGCCGTGATGGTGAAAGAGGTGGTAGGTTTCGTCCTTGTTCTGGGGATTATATGGCCAGTTAGAAGCCTCTAAGTAGTACTTACCGCTGGCATTGGCGAAACCGGGCCTCAGGTTTTCTCCTCCATAAGGATCACCACCCGGGTGCGGATAACCGGGATCGAAATCCGGCCACATGCTGTCGTACATACCCCAGACGTAAGTATCATTCACAAACGAGTAGGAAACGTCTGAGGCTGCGATGATGCCCAATGCCCCGTAATCCGACCGATGAAATGCCTCAGCAAAGCACTCCGAACTGTTATCATACTGACCGGTCAAGCAGTTAATCGAGAACACGAAGGGGTACATGGTGTTGGTCAACTGGTTCACGTTCGTGATGTTGTAGGAAGGATCGCCCCAACCGGTCACCGAGCCATGATCGCGGTGCTGAACGATGAACGTCCCGTTATTGATCGCATTGTTGATGCCGGTGGCACTGCCCGACCAGTTCGTCAGGTGAGAGGGTGTTTCCGGAATGTAACCCAGGCCACTTGGTCCGAAGTAGTCGATGATCATATAGGTGTTGGGGTTGGTGGACCAATAAGACGGTGCGCCGCCGGAGAATCCCGCGTACTGTCGTTCAGGGTGTTTGCCTTGCACGTAATTGAAATAACCCCAAATGACGTCACAGCAGAGGATAAACCAACGGTCTGACTGCCACCCGCCGGCGATCAAGGGATCATTGTAAAAACCAGGATCCGTATAGGGCTCCCGCTCATAGCTCAGCATTTTGTTAATCATCGTGGAAAGGTCTTGGTAGCCCTGAGCCGTAATCCGCGCGATGTTTAGATCGGGTAGATCGTCCTCGTCTATGTCGGCGTACATGTTATCCGATACACAGTATCCATTCCACACCGGCGAAGTGATCCCGTACGGATCGCCGGAACTCTGATAGTCTGATAACAGCAAGACCGCCACGGGCGCCGGATCCCAGGTGGCATACGCATTGTTGATATAGTTCTCGATCAAGGTGGAATTGTTACCCCCGATCTCGGTCAGAGTCGTGATGCCCGTGATGATGCCCTGGGAGTTGCGCCATTGTTTCAGCGTATCCGCCCAGGCCAAGAAGGCCGGATCGTCCGGGGTGATGATGACGTATTCAACGTTATCCTCGTCAACCTGCCGCACCCGGTTGAAATCCACCTTGGGCAGCGATTCATAGTTTAGCAGGTTCTGACGCAATACCGGTTCCCACCAGCGACTGCGCAAACGATCCTCGCCGAAGTGTCCATTCCCGCCGTTGAAATTCACCCGGACTCGGATGTCCTTGTAAACGGTCAAATCCTTCGTGACGGGATTGTACTGGAATGGCGTGATCCCTACCGTTACGACGTCAACCCCGCGCATTTTCGCCGGGTCGCTTAGCATTACCGGTTCGGCGGGGTAGTTCGCATTGGTACCATAAATGTCGCGGTTTTTCCGATAAACCAGCGGACCGTCATAATCCCCTCTGGGGATTTCGAACGCCGGGGCGATGTTCATGTCATGGAAGACTTCAGTGCGGTATTCCACAACTTCCAACTCCGCCCATGCCCCCTGGGGAATGGCGATGAAGCGGCCGCTACCCGGCAGGTTAGGTGCACCCGCGTTGTTGGGCAATAACACCCCGGGGATAATGACGTTTTGCATCGTTTCCCCGTCCAGCTCCATTTCCGTCAGTTGCATGCTGGGAACGGAAAAGACGATTTCCACTCCGGAGCCATCCTGCTCGATCAGGTTAAAACCGGTCTGCCCCCAGCAGTCCTCGAAGGTGATAACATCAGCGAGAGCACCGGGCGATGCAACAAGTACGAAAACCGCTACGAGTGCTGCGATCAATCCAAGCAGGTTGTTTTCAGTGCGCAATTTGAAAATCCTTGGCTTGCTGCTCATAATGCCTCCATTTTTTTTCATGCACTTTGTGACAACTCGTTATATTATGATATGACAGGTCCTGGAAATTTGGTAATTCACTCATGTATATTAATATACTTAAAATTATTCTTAATGTCAAGTGAGAAGTTAAAGCCAGATAAGAATTTTTAGACTTTTGTGTTTTTTTGAGGTTAGATAACGCCGTGAGGCTGTCTGGAGACGTCAAAGCATATAGATTTTGATTGTTAGGGGGGACTAAGTTAACCAATCTAATGAAGTTACTCAATCTTGAAAGCATGCCGCACGATCTCACCTTCGACCAGGTAGACGATGTCTTCAGCGATATTGGTCACTTGATCGGCGATCCGCTCCAGTTGCCTGGAAACGGACAAAATGGCAATAAAACACGCCAATTGATCCATTTCCTTGCAGATACAGCTCTGGATCAAACTGTACATCTTCCGATTCAGATCATCCACTTCGTCATCTTGAGCGATGACTTCTCGGGCCAGCACCGCGTCCTGGTTAATCAGGGCGTCCAGACTCTTTCGCAGCATCGCCTGTGCCTTTTCCAGCATGAGGGTCAATTCTCCGGGGAACTCGAGCCGCTTCTGAGTGGCCAAAAATTCCGCCCTTTCTGCGATGTTTACCGCCTGATCGCCGATGCGTTCCAGATCGTTGTTGATCTTCAAGACGGCGACAACGTAGCGCAAATCCGCGGCGACCGGTTGATACAAGGCCAGCACTTTCAGGCAATCCTCTTCCATTTCCACTTCAATTCGATCTATTTCGGCATCACCTTCGATGACTTTTTCCGCCAGAGCCGGATCTCTATTCTTGAGCGATTTTACGGCGTCCTGAATGGCTGCTTCCACCCGAGCGCTGATTGAGAGAATTTTTTTCTTCAACCGCTCGATCTCACGTTGAAGATGGGCACTCATGATCTGTCCTTTCTATCCAAATCGGCCGGTGATGTAATCTTCCGTACGTTTCTCTCTGGGATTGGTGAACACCTGTTTGGTCTCGCCGTATTCCACAATATGACCCTGGTAAAAAAAGGCGGTGAAATCCGAAACTCGGGCCGCCTGTTGCATGTTGTGCGTGACGACTACGATGGTGTATCTCTTTTTTAGTTCCAGCATCAATTCTTCAATCTTGGCCGTGGCGATCGGATCAATGGCCGAAGCGGGCTCATCCATCAGCAGAATCTCAGGTTCGATGGCGAGGGTCCGAGCGATGCAGAGTCGCTGTTGCTGGCCTCCGGAAAGCGCCATGCCGGGATCATTCAGTTTGTCCTTGACTTCATCCCATAAGGCCGCATTTCTTAATGCCTGTTCGACGCGACAGTTCAATTCTCCTCCGCGAATTTTGTAATTTACCCGCAGACCATAGGCGACGTTGTCGAAGATACTCATGGGGAAAGGGCTGGGTTTCTGAAAGATCATGCCGATACACCGCCGTAAGTCAACCGGATCAACGTCGGGGGAAAGTATGTTTTCACCTCCCATGATGATCTCCCCTTCGGCGCGCTGATCCCGGTAGAGTTCGTGAATGCGGTTGTAAGTTCGGATGTGAGTGGACTTGCCGCAGCCCGAAGGACCGATGATGGCTGTGACCCGGTGTTCCATGATATCGAGATTGTTGTGGTATAGCGCTTGATGGCTGCCGTAGAAAAAATTCAAATTTCGCACGGATATTTTCACCTCAGTGAGTGAATCAAGATCGGATTCACCGCGTTCCTGTTGGGCTAACGATAGGTTGTGCATTGTAGTCCAGTTCTGCTGGTTCATTCGGTTTGATCCTTCTCTCTAAACGCTAGGCGAGAGATGATACTTAAGGTTAAAACGCCGGCCATGATTAGTAGGGATGCGCCCCAGGCTTTGGCCTGCCAATCTGGATAGGGAGACATGGCATAATTGAAGATAGTCACTGTTAGGTTGGACGTCGGCTCCGTCAGTGAGCCCATCCAGTAGGGACTGTTCATCGCTGTGAACAGCAGGGGGGCAGTTTCACCGCTGACTCGCGCTACTGCTAACAGTACCCCCGTTAAAAGACCGCTTTTCGCCGTTCGGAATACGAGCTGCAGAGTTACCTGCCAGCGCGATGCCCCGATGGCCAGACCCGATTCGCGCAGGGAGTTGGGCACCAGCTTGAGGATATCTTCTGTGGTCCTGACCACGACTGGGAGCATGATGATAGCCAGCGAAATGGCGCCAGCGATGCCGGAAAAGGTCTTCATCGGCTCAACGACCAGCGTATAAACGAAAACGCCCACGATGATCGAAGGAACCCCGATCAAGATATTAGTGATGGAATGAATAACCAAAGCCAGACGCGATCCCTTGCCGAATTCCGCCAGGAAAATCCCCGCCAGGATGCCGATGGGCGTGCCCAGCATAGCGGCCAGGAGGGTGATCAGAACGGTTCCGATAATGGCATTCGCTAATCCTCCACCTCCAGTGCCCGGCGGGGTGGGCAACTGCGTGAAAAAAGCCGGATTTAGTGAACTTATGCCCCGCAGGACGACCTCGTACAGAATCCAGGTCAGGAAGAAGAGACCGACCAGACCTCCAGTCATTGAAAGGATCTTGACAACGCGATCAACGAACTGCCGCTTTTTGATGGAACGTTTTTCCAGGGTTTTACTATTTGTCATTCATTGGCCAGTTTTTTTCTGATACTCCGGAGCCAGAACTGAGCGATGGCCTGAAAGAAAAACGTAATCAGGAAAAGCACCAGGCCCAGCTCAACCAGAGAGCTCAAATAGAGGGGTTCAGCAGCTTCGGTAAATTCGTTCGCAAGAGTTGAAGCGATGGAATTACCGCTGGCGAAAAGCGATGCCGAAATGCGATGACTGTTACCAATCACGAAAGTGACCGCCATGGTTTCCCCCAGCGCCCGGCCCAATCCCAGGAATCCTGCTCCGACGATGCCCCGCAGCGAATAGCGCAACACCACGCTGCGGATGACCTCCCAGGTAGTTAACCCTACGCCATACGCTGCTTCCTTGACGACGGTCGGAACCATATTGAAAACATCACGCGTGACCGAGCTGATGTAGGGCAGAATCATCAAGGCCAGGATAATGCCCGCCGTCAGTATGCCGATGCCCATCGGCGGACCTTGAAACAGGGGTAAAAATCCCAGATACTTCCCCAGCAGAGGTTGAACGTGATCCGCCATCAAGGGAGCGAAGACGAAAAGCCCCCACATGCCGTAAATGATGCTGGGGATGGCGGCCAATAGTTCGACGGCTCCACCGAAGAAAGCGCTAATTTTGGGAGGCGCCAGTTCCACTAGGAAGGTGGCGATCACCAGCCCCAAAGGCAGGGCGATGGCCATGGCGATCAAAGTGGAAACCACCGTGCCGAAAATAGCGCTCAGCGCCCCGTACTCCTGGGCCACGGGGTTCCACGCCTGCGAAGCCAGAAATCCCAGGCCGAATTCCTCGATGGATAATTTGGAATTCACCACGAGTTCGCAAAGAATTCCAACCATCAGCAGCGGAAGTATTGCAGCACACAAAAGAGCGAGCCCTCGAAAGAGGACGTCGCCCTTGTTGCGGCGATAATTTTTTTCCTTTAGGAGGTTCACACGTTTTTATCGCAGTCTGAAATTTTTTGCTTTGTAGGATTGAACGTCAGGGCTGTAAATATAGTGTTTTTTCGCTTTACTTCCAAACGGCCTTACCATTATGCCGAATCTGTTCTTTCCATAGATTTTCAACTATCTTGATGACGTTATCCGGCATGGGAACGTAGTCCAGATTCATGGCCAGCTCTTTACCGTGCCTGTAGCACCAGTCGAAGAAGTTGAGCATGGCTTTGATGGTTTTTTCATTTTCCTGCTCTTTGTAAAGCAGAATGAACGAAGCGCCTGTGATCGGCCAGCTATCTCTGCCGGGTTGATCCACCAGCACCATGTAGAATCCCGGGGCGTTCGCCCAGTCCGCGTGAGCGGCGGCGGACATGAAACTCTTTTTCGTAGGATTGACGTATTTGCCGGTCTGGTTCTTCAGTTTTACATAAGTGAGCTTATTCTGAAGCGCATAGGCGAATTCGACGTAACCCAGGCTGCCGTCAACTCGCTGCACGTACGAAGCCACCCCTTCGTTGCCTTTCCCGCCTATGCCCACCGGCCAGGAGACCGCCTTACCCGCGCCGACTTTTTTCTTCCATTCATCAGAAACTTTGGAAAGGAAATGCGTAAAAATCCAGGTGGTGCCCGAACCGTCGGCGCGATGCACGATGGTCACGTCTTTGTTGGGAAGATTCAGATCGGGATTTAAAGCACTGATAGCTGGATCATTCCATTTTGTGATGTTTCCCAGAAATAGGTTCGTCAATGTTTTGCCGTCCAGTTTAAGTTGCCCGAGCTCAATTCCCTCGATATGGACGACCGGAACGACTCCACCCATGATCATGGGAAATTGGATTAATCCGGCTTTGTCCAACTCATCGGCTTTCAGTGGCGCATCAGTTGCTCCGAAATCAACCGTTCTGGCTTTGATTTGCCGGATGCCGCCTCCCGACCCGATGGACTGGTAATTCAGCTTTACCCCGGTGATCTGATTGTACTTGTGAGCCCACTGCGAATAAACCGGATAAGGGAACGTTGCCCCCGCGCCGTTGATGGTCTGCGATTGAGCGGATAACGATACGTCAAAACTGCAGGTGACCACGATACTCATCGCCAGAGCGATCATTTTGGTCATAAAGGAATTTGTCATTATTGTTCTCCTATTTTTTTTGACAATTATCGTGATTCTTTCAGGGGAGCCTAAAATTTGAATTTCACATCGAGCTGTAAGCGTTGATAATCCTTCCCGTCGTCAAGTCCTTTTTGATTAAAGAAGTAGGTGGCACTGGTGGTAACCTTCTTCGCTAAGCCGACATCAATGCCGAATTCGTGCCCGCTGCCGTCAGTTCTGCCCCCGATAAAATCGGAGTCAGTATAAGCCCCCAGCACGGCATCTTTCTGGACCTCACGATAAATATAGCGGCCCGAGACAGCTCCTGCCTTGTTGACTTTTCCGGCCCGAAGACCGAAAAGGTAGCCAATTTCGTCCCGGTCAGCTCCGGAATTCGAGGTGTAATCTCCCATAACGGTAACCGGTACCTTCTGAACTTGGCCGCTGATTTCGATGAACATCTCTATGATATCGAAACCGGTAGCGTAAGAGCCATCGGCATCAACGGTATTACCGAAACTGTCCTCGGAATCCACAAACGTCTCCGATGCTTTTGTATGGGTGTAGGTGAAGAAACCACCACCGAATGTCATACGATATTCCCCCCCGGGAATATCGAGTGTCAATCCACCTTGACCCCCTAAAAGGAGTGCGTCATCGTCCGTTTTTCGCTCGTCAACCCAGAAGAGTCCGGTACGGACAAAGGGGCTGACGTTGCCCCATTTCGTCGCATAGCTGGCAAAGAGGCCTTCAGGATTCCAATCAGAGTCCCAGATCAATTCGGATTTCCCTGGTTTATACCAGGGATTCTTGAATTTTCCGCCCTGGGCTTTCAGTCCTTCAGCAAAAACGGGTTCCCAGTGGAAGTAAGCCAAATCTATCCCGACCGATTTGGTGGAGAATCCATCGTCAAGCGTCTGGTTATTGGATACCGGGTCCGGGAAACCACTTGAAATCTGGAATATGACATTGACGTCTTCCATGGCTTCGGCTACCAGTCCAACCCGGGCACGTATGCGATGGCGATTTCTTTGCTCTTTGTCTTCTTCATCTATAAATTCGTGTCGGTAGCGGAAATCACCTTTCCAGCGAAGTTTTTCTGTCCACGAGTCAGCTCCTGAAACCGGGATGACATGCCCTAGGACTGTAATAACTATCAGTGCCTTGACGAACTTAGTAAAGCTTGATCGCATTGATGACTCCTGATTTGTTTCTGTAAATGTGAATTGACCTTTCGTTCGCTTTTGCATTTTTCACGATAAAATTAAGGGTGTGTTGCTAACCTTTGATGAGGTATTTGTTAGAAATTCATTAAGATTCGAGGGTTCCGATCGGGGTGATCCTATTTGGGGAGGAATGCACGAACAGGCTGAAATTTAGGCGGTTGGTCTATGCTTGCGAGTGGGGGAGATGTATTCGGAAAGTGCTACCCTGACCGGGTTCACTTTCCACGCTGACCCTGCCTTGGTGAGCGATGGCAATGTGCTTGACAATGGCCAGACCCAGGCCCGTACCTGCTAATTTGCGGCTGCGGTTTTTGTCAATGCGGTAAAAACGCTCAAATATCCGAGGTAGGTGTTCTTCTGCAATGCCACAACCGTTATCTTTCACGGAAATTCGTATCTCAGAAGAGTCGGTTTCAACACTGACTTGGATTACACCTCCCGGTTCGGTGTATTTGATGGCGTTGTCCAACAGGTTGATTACGGCTTGTTCCAGCAACGGAGCATTGATTTTTGCCTTAAGATCCACCGCACCTTCAAGTTTTATCTTTATCTTTCGGGGAACGGCTTTGACTTCACAGGCATTAATCGCTGTTTCAACGACTCCGTAGATTTCCCCTGTTTCCAGAAGTATTTGGTCACTATCTGCATCCGTCTCGATTCTGGAGAGTTGCATTAAATCCTCAATGATGGCGTTCAGCCGATCGGCATGTTTGGCCACGATCTCCAGAAAGCGCTCGGCCTCCTCCGGATTGCGAATGGCTCCGTCTTTTAGCGTCTCCGCGAAACCTTTGATGGTGGTGATTGGAGTGCGGAGTTCGTGGGAGACGTTGGCTACAAATTCGCGTCGAACCTTCTCCAAACGCCGCAGCCGGGTGACGTCGTTCAGGACGACCAGCGCTCCGATTTCATCGCCCTTGGCATTGTGAAGCATGGTCCCGTGTGCTCGGAGGTACTTCTGTCCCTGGTGGAATGCGATTTCGTCCTCGAGGGTTTTTTTGCTTTTCAAAATGCTAAACACGAAATTCTGAAAATCGGGGTTGCGGATGATCTCCTGGAGGTTGCGACCCCGTACAGCTTCCGGATCCACCTGCAACAGTTCACCGGCGGCGCGATTCAGGCGCAGAAGGCGTTCTTCCATATCAACAGCCAGAACGCCCTCCACCATGCTCTTTAAAACCGCATCCAATTCATTGTGCTGCCGGGTGATGGTGTTTATTTCTTCTCTGAGCTTCGAAGCCGTCTGATTTAAGATTTCGGCGAGACCGCCCAGCTCTTCGGAATCCGGGATCGCCAGTTTAAAATCGTAATCGCCCGCGGCGAACCGCTTAGCGCCATTTTTCATCTCCTCCACCGGACGACTGATTCTTCTGCTGACGAAATAGCTGATCAACGCCGCAAAGATGGCGATGACCAGACCGCCCAGGGCAATCCAGAAGTAAACGCCTTTGAGAGCGTCCGAAAGCGCCGCAACCGAGATGGACACGCGCACCACACCGCAAATCTCGCCTTTTTCTTCGACGGGGATGGCGAGATACATCCGCCTGTCTTTCAGTGTAGGACTATATCGAACGGAAGTGCCGATCGCACCTCCTATGGCCTTCCTGAATTCCGGCCGGTCGGCGTGGTTTTCCATGAGCGAGGGATCTTCATCCGTATCACCCAGTACAACGCCGTCCGCCCGGATCAACGTAACGCGCGTGGAAGAGCATCTACCCAGACTCTTGCTCAATGAATCCAGAGTTGCGGCCTCGTATGATGAAAAATTTTCACCAACCTGCTGCTTGATCAGTTCGGCGATGCTTCCGAGTTCCGCAGTCGTTTGGGAATAGTAAAAGTCTCTCACCGTCCGGGTGGCCAGAATGCCGATGGCCCCCAGCGAAAAAAGAGTGATAGCCAGATAAACCCGAAAAAGTCGCCAGAAAAGTCGTTTTCTACGCATGGACTATTCCCTGAATCGGTAACCCACCCCCCGCACGGTTTCAATCATTTTTCCGTATCCCCCTAATTTCTTTCGCAGGGAAACGACGTGCACGTCAACGGATCGGTCGGTCACGGGATAATCTTTGCCCCGTGCTGCGTCCACGATCTGATCCCGGGTGAAAACTCTGCCGGGGCGCTTTGCCAGGTGATGCAAAATCCGAAATTCCGTCGCCGTTAGTTCGACAGGCTTCCCTTCGATTAGAACTTGAAGGCGTTCGGGGTCAATGCTGAGTGCCTCGAATCGAAGAGGGTCGGACTGACCGGAATCCTTTTTTATCCTTTTACGCCGCAAAATCGCCTTCACACGTGCCGTCAGGATCTTGGGACTGAAGGGTTTGGTGATGTAATCGTCCGCTCCCAGTTCGAGACCGACGATGACGTCGGATTCCGAGCCCTTGGCAGTCAACATAATGATGGGAATGTGGCCGGTCGTCGCTGCCGCCTTTAAAATCCGGCAAACGTCCAATCCGTCCATTCCAGGCAGCATCAGATCCAGTATGATCAGGTCTGGTCGCTCATCCTCGGCGAGCTTTAGAGCTTTCTCACCGGAATCCGCCACGGAAATTTGATAACCCTCCTTGCTGAGGTTGTACCTCACCAGCTCCAGGATATCTTCCTCGTCATCCACAACCAGAATGCGTTCTTTAGGCATACTCTTCTCGCTATGCAGAGTCACACTACCGGAGCAATATAGAATAAAAATGTTAGATTTCAATAAATTTTACATTTAAAACACGTTAATTTTGCGTTTTCCGATTCCTGTTGGTATGACCAAAATCCGACCCAACCAGCCCTGCATGCAAAAAAATGACGAACGCTTGAGTTCGCCTACCGTTATTAGAAAAGGGAATACCCATAGTCGGGGTCGCCCCCGACGCCGATGTTCTACTTCAGCA
>CAZHMN010000083.1:3108-12333 GCA_964533705.1 uncultured bacterium | reverse complement strand
ACGACTCGACCGGCAACGCGGTTTAACAAACTACCCAGGCGGGCGATCATAAAGCGAACCTTGCGGTCTGGAAGTAAGGGAAAATCCAGGAAATTCGCCCAAAGCTGAAACCTGAATGTGAAGGTACCCTATTTTCAAAGAACTGATGCATCGCCTAAGTATTAATTTTACCAGTCAATCGGCTTTCAACTCGTCTTCGTCCACTGCTTGCGGAGCGGGTGTACCACCCCCCAGCAGGGATTCCCAGAGAACCTCCAGATAGTGGACGACGCGAACGTTTAAACCCAATTCCGCAGCTTCACTGCGCAGCTTCCAGAGGCAGCCGGGTGAACCCACCACAATCATGGCCTCGTCATCAGTTCGCAGGTATTCCAGTTTGCGGCGCGCAATCGCTCGGGAGTCGTGGGGGTATAAAACAGAGTAGGACCCGCCGAAACCGCAGCACAGATCACTCTGTTTGCTTTCTATAATCTGAATGCCCGGAATAAATGATAGTAGCTTGCGGGGAACATCCGCCTTGTGCTGCAAATGGCTCAGATGACAGGAATCGTGTATAGTCACTTGGTATTCGAGAGGCCTGGTTTCCACCACCGACCGGCTGGAAAGAAGCCTCAGCAAGAACTCGCCGTAATCCCTGACTTTTTCCCTGAAATCAAGATAGGTCTTACGCCACAAAGAACCGGCTGGAAAGAGCAGATCCCATTCATGCATAAAAGCTCCGCCGCAAGTGGCATCGGGTGAAATCACGGCATCCACATCCAGCGACGTCATGATCTCTAAGTTACGCTCGGCCAGTTTGCGTCCGGTGGTCAGATCACCGTTGTTAAAAGCCGGCGCACCGCAGCAGACTCGATCCGCCGGTGTAATAACTCGATAGCCCATATTCGCCAGGATTTCTGCGGCTTTCAGCCCGATATGGGGGAAAACCTCCGATAACAAGCAGCCGGGAAAGAAAGCGACCGAACCCGTATGCTGAGTTCGAGGTTCCAAAACTTCAGGCAGAAGGCGGTTGATCCTCTCTCCTGCAGGGCGCGGAAGCTGCATACCCCTGATCCTAAAAGAATCATCCCCACCGGGAAGGATGCGACCCAAACCTAAGGCGATGTTCCAGATGCGGGGTGCAGGCAGAACGCGCCGCAGAAAGAACGACTTGGCGAAAGGTCGTCCCACCTTGTCCGCCAGAATTTCCCGGGCGGATATCCAGACGCGCTCGGTTTTGACACCGGCCGGACAGGCATCCTGACAAGCGTAGCAAAGCAGACAGCGATTAAAGATATCTACACCCTCGGAGGTCGGATCGAGATCTTCTTCCATCAAGGCTCGGAGCAGGTTGATCTTACCCCGTGGGCTTTCGGCTTCCCGAAGCGATAAGGCAAACACCGGGCAGACGTCCTTACAGAGGCCGCAGGAGGTGCACTTTTCGATCTCAGTCAACGCGGCTCGGGCGTGCGGGGAGAGCTCCTTGTCTAGTTTCATCATCTATCGAATCCTGCGCCCGGGGTTTCCCCCGGACGCAGAGATTACATTCTAAGCCGGGACGAAATAAACGTCCGTGGGGGTGAACTTGGAATTCCGCCGGAACTGAGCGCGAACTTTCATCCCTACCCAGTCGAGGCTTGCATCCGCGGGATCCATTCCAACCAAGCGAGCTAAAAAGAGAGTGTCCACACCGGGCCACTCCACCTGAATGAGAATGAAAGGAGTCTCCTTCAGGAATTCTTCGCTGCCATAATAGCACACTGTGAAGCAGTGGATATACCCCTCACGGGGCAATTCGAACCAGTCACATTCGCTGCCGCAGTACATGCAGTGAAGTCGAGGGGTCCCATACGTGTATCCACACTGGGGACATTTAGTGGATAAGAGCTTTTTATTGGCCAGACCCGCAAAAAAAGGTGAATCCTGACCAAAGCTGTGAATGTAATCAATGTGATAAGGTTGCTTGATGATGATGGGAGCCATGTCCTTTAACTGTTTGAGGTCTTCCGGAAAGGGGACGTTGAACAGGATGGTTCCCTCATCGGTCTCGGGCAGTTTGATGTATTTTTTTTCAGCCATGATTAAAATCCTTTCTCGAGAATGGACACGGTGACATAGGTTCCGGTGCCGGCGTGGCTGTGGATAACGCCGCGCTTGGCGTTTTTCACCTGCAGAGTGGAATCCTTAAAGTGATCGCCGATGGTTTCCTGCAGCTGCCAGTGGGCGAATACGCCTTGCATCAAGCCGGTGGCGCCGACGGGATGCCCGCAGGCGATCAATCCTCCCGAAGGATTGACGGGGATTTTCCCCTGATTCGGAAACTTGTACCCGTAGTCCAAATTCGGCATAAAAGGCGCGCCGCTTTCTACGAATTCACCACCATCACCGTATCTGCATAAACCCATATCTTCGTAAGTCTGGATCTCCGACGAGGTGTAAGCGTCGTGCAGTTCGATGAAGTCCAATTCATTGATGGGATCGGTGATGCCGGCCATTTCGTAGGCCGTCTTGCTGGCCATGCGTCCCGACCGGAAAGAGTGCACGCCCGGATATTTCAAATCCTTGTAATCTTCCGGTTTTTCATGGGACAACAAGGGAACCTTGCCGTGAGGTCGGTCGGCCATTCGCATGGCATCCATACCAGCACCCACACCGACAACCTTGCTGGGTTTCAGTCTTTTGCCGACGGCTTTCTCCAAGGTGTTCAACCCTTTTTCGCTGGCGAATAAAATCGCCGCAGCCCCATCGCTCATCACACAGATATCAAGCATGGTTAGGGGCCAGGCCACCATTTCCGAATTGCGCACGTCTTCAATTGTTATCTTCATGCGCTTCTGAGCATATGGATTGTGGAAAGCGTTGTTGTGGTTCTTCACCGAAACCAACGCCATTTGCTCGACTTTGGTGCCGTATTCCTTCATGTGACGGACTACCATCATGGCGTAATAGCCGGAATAAAATCCGCCGACCGGGTAGTCGAAGCTGGCGTCGGATGCTAAAGCGATAAATTCATTGCCTTTCCATGTGTTGACCCGGGACATGGTTTCCCAGCCGAACACAACGCAAATGTCGAAGCGACCCGAGGCGACCGCTTCCCAGCCGGCCTGGAAACACAATCCGCCGGTGGCACCCCCGCCTTCGATGCGCTTGTTCGGTTTGGGGCATAATCCCAGGTAATCCTGAACCATACTGCCCGCTTTCAACTGACGATTAAAATGATCCGAGAAATAAGAAGAGACGGAGCCGTCAATCAGCTCGGCCGCCTGCTTGAATTCTAAGCCGATGTCCGCCAAAGCATAATCATAGGCTTCTTTGCACATGGCCTGAAATGTAACATCCGGACGAGCCTTAGCGAATTTGGAAACTCCGCCCGATACGACAAAGACATCTCGCATATCTTTCCTCCGGTTAGGTTAAGTAGTTGCTGCTATTTTGATTGCGTTCGATTTCGGATATCACGCAAGAATGCTTCGCTAATAGTCGGCACGGGGATTGGAGTGTTGCTCTGATCCGTTCAGTCTATCCAACTTGGGGTGATGTATCTCAGTAACTCGTGCATATACAGAGCAGCGGAGAAATCCAGGCAAATTTCAACTCAATCCGTCAAAACAAAGAGGTCATCTAAGGTCTTTGGCGCAAAGTTGCAGATTAATCTGATTCATCCACTTGTTTTCTTCAATCGTGTAAACCATGTCCACACCGGGTCCGTTTTGCAGAATCGGGAGCAGGTGCCCCAGATTGAAGCCGATGGCGTCAAAGACCAGTCCGCCGGATGAAGGCTGACGCACCTTGAATTTCAGATGATTCGATCCCACGATGCGCGGCATCCCGACGATTTCCAGTCCGTAGCTGGCGAAATTCGGCCTCATGTTCTTAGGCCCGAAGGGTGCAAAATCGCGCAGGGTTTTGACCACTTCGGGCGATATTTCGTCCAATTTGATTTCAGCGTCAATGCTCAGTTTTGGAACCAGATCTTCGGGAATGATCCGTTTTGAAACGACATCGTTAAAGCGCCTCCTGAACTCATCAATCTGATCTTCCCGGATGGTCAGTCCGGCCGCATATTTGTGCCCGCCGTACTGTTCTAACAGATCCGAGCAATCCTGGATAGCGTGGAATAAATCGAAGCCGGGAATGGATCGCGCCGACCCCTTGCCGATACCATCTTCAATGGTGATCATGACCGTAGGGCGATAATATTTTTCGACGATGCGGGAAGCGACGATGCCAATAACGCCGGAATGCCAGTTTTCACGAGCTAAAACGATGGCATAATCCTTTTCGGCATCGTACTCTCGCTCGATCTTATCCAGCGCTTCCTTCAACGTTCGATTATCAATCTCCTTGCGCCGGCGATTCTCACGCTCCAGTTCAGCGGCAATTTTTAGAGCGCGATTGTAATCCCGCGTCATCAGCAGAAGTGCAGCTCTCTTCGCAGAACCGAGACGGCCCACAGCATTGATGCGCGGCGCCAATCCGAAGACAATGTTGCCCACCTGGATATCCCCGGGTTTGAATCCGGCGGTGTCAATCAACGCCCTGATGCCTTCGTTGCCGTTATGATTTAAGCGATCCAATCCTTCTTTGACCAGGATTCGATTTTCATCAACCAAGGGGACGATGTCAGCGGCAGATCCAATGGCAACTAGGTCGAGATAACGCTCGAGGTAGGAGTTATCCAGCTTCATCTTCTGGCTGATGCCCTGGGCCAGCTTATAGGCGACACCGACGCCGGCGAGTTCGCTGAACGGGTAGCTGCTATCCTCTCGCTTGGGATCCAAAACGGCGGTTACTTCGGGTAGAGTGGCACCCGGTTCATGGTGGTCGGAGATAATGGCATCTATCCCCAACTTGCGAGCCAACTCCACTTCCGTGGTGGAAGTGATGCCGCAATCAACCGAAATGATTAAGCTGGCTCCCCAGCGGTGGGACTCCTCGATTCCGGCTATGGAAAGACCATATCCTTCCTGCTGTCTATCGGGGATGTAGTAACTAACCTGTCCACCGAGATCCCTCAAAAAGAGATAGAGCATGGACACCGCGGTGATGCCATCCACATCATAATCGCCATGAATGATGATTTTTTCCTGCTTCTGGAGAGCGGATATCACCCGATCAACGGCGATATCCATGTCGTTCATCAGGAAGGGATCGTATAGGTCTTTGGTTTTTCCGCCGAAAAACAGCTGCGCAGCACGCGAGGTATCAATCCCTCGATTGACGAGGATCTGGGCGACGATTTCGGGGAGATGTATCTGATTGGCGATGGAGCGTATTAGACCTCGATCAGCCGGTTTGACGACTTCCCATTTGACTTGCATTGGGTTGTATGTATCTCATTTTTCTAATTTCCCATCTTTGGTGGTCGGCGGCGACTTCTTGGCGACGGAATTCCTAACGGATTTGGTCTTACCTTTCTCCATAGAGGCGATTATGATGCGGGCGTCCAGGGCCATGCATTCCTCACCTTCCGGGAATGCCATGAAAGGATTGATGTCCATCTCCCGGATAATCGGAAAGTCGCCGACCAATTGCGAAAGTCTTTCCAGGGTTTCCACGATGGCGTCAATGTTGACACCCTTCTCCCCGCGAACTCCTTCCAGGAGCTTGTGCCCTTTAAGGGTTGTCACCATTTCGCGGGCATCCAGATCCGTGAGAGGGTAGATGCGGAAGTTGACGTCCTTCAAATATTCCACATAGACACCCCCCAATCCGAACATGATCAAATGGCCGAAGGACGGATCGTAGCTGATACCCATGATCAGCTCTTTTCCGCCGGTGGCCATTTCTTGAATCATGACCTGATAATGATCAAGGGGATTGGGAAGCTTGGCCAGGTTTTCCTGCAGCCGCATGTACCCCCGCACCAGTTCGGATTCGTTGCGAATGTCCAGGATGACTCCGCCAACGTCTGATTTATGCACAACATTCGGCGATATCAATTTGAGCACAACCGGGTAATTTTGCTGCTCGGTCACTCGAACCGTTTCTTCCAGTGAATTAACCAGGATAAATCTGGGCATCCGGATGCCGTAGGCATTCAACACCTGGAAGACCTCCAGATCCGTCAGCCTCTCCCGACCTTCACTTAGGGCTTTATCAAAGATGCGCTTAGCTTCATTTTTCCTTACGTTCTCGAAGAGGACAACTTCGCCGACCTTCCGATTTTTAATACGGTGATATTTCTCCATGGAAGCCAGTGCGATGGCCGCCGATTCGGGAAAGAAGTAGGTCGGCAAACCCGCCACCTGCAGCTCCTGAATGCCTGAATCTTCGTGCTTCTTCCCCATAAAGACGCAGAGGACAGGCTTCTCATTTTGTTTTTGGCTGGCTTTTATGATCGAATCGGCGATGCCGCGGGCATCAACTGCCACGGGATGCACGAAGATGACAATAACGGCATCAACTCCCTTATCAGCCAACAATATCTCCAGGGATTTCCCATAAGTGACTTCATTCGCCGAGGCGATCATGTCCAGCGGATTGGCAAAGCTGGCTTCCGGCGAGAGAAACTCGCGAAGCTGAGCTATACTCTCATCGCTAAGTGTGGCCATTTCCAGCCCAACACTGACCACAGCGTCGGTGGCCATGATGCCGGGCCCGCCCGCATTGGTCAGCACCGCAACTCGCTTACCTTTGGGAATGGGCTGTTTGGAAAAAGCCTGGGCGAGATCAAAAAGCCGCTCCACAGTATTGACGCGCAGAACCCCACACTGTTCAAACAAGGCATGCGTGCCAACGTCCATTCCCGCCAAAGCACCAGTATGAGAGGAAGCCGCTTTTGCCCCCGCTATCGTCCTCCCGGATTTTACCGCGATGATGGGTTTTTTCTTGACGATCTCGCGCGCTAATTGGGTAAACTTGCGCGGATTACCGAAACTCTCCAAATACAAGAGAATAACCCGGGTGCGTTCGTCCTCCGCCCAATATTGAATAATATCGTTGCCGGAGATATCCAGCTTGTTGCCCACGGAAACGAACATAGAGATGCCGAGGTTCAGGTCGCTGGCATGTTCCAGAATGGCCGCACCCAGAGCCCCCGATTGTGAAAGAAATCCGACGTTGCCGGGCGTGGGAAAAGTGGGGGCGAAAGTGGCATCGAGTTTATATTCCGGATCGGAATTGATCACGCCCATACAGTTCGGCCCGACCATTCTCATGCCGTACTTCTTTATTATTCTGGCCAATTCCTGTTCGCGCTCGACTCCTTTACCACCGACTTCTTTGAAGCCGGCTGTGATCATGATGATACCCTTTATTCCTTTCTTACCGCATTGTTCCAACGCCTCTGGAGCCAGTTCTTTGGGGACCACGATAATAGCCAGATCCACCTCATCGGGAACGGAATCAACGGTGGGGTAGCATTTAATCGAGTGAATAACGTTGGCCTTGGGATTAATGGGAAAGACAGGCCCATTGAATTCGTATTCGATCAGGTTGTGAAGGATGTTTCGCCCGATTGAACCCTTAGTACGGGATGCGCCTACAATTGCAATGGATTTCGGCCTGAAAATGGCATCCAGACCAGAGGTATCGCTCATTATCTATGCCTTAACTTTTGAACGAAGATTGAGGAGTGAATCGATTTTATGAAGAAGAGGCGGCCGATAAGCCGAATTCTGTCGTGGGTGATCATTTATCTATGCGGCCTACCCGCGAGTCGAATGAAGCGGGTCACTTCACTCCCGACGAATCGGGATTCCTCGCCTATTTGGCCTTGCACCGGACGGGGTTTACCGTGCCTTCAGGTGTTACCACCCGAAGCGGTGGGCTCTTACCCCACCTTTTCACCCTTACCCCCTAAGGGGCGGTTTGTTTTCTGTGGCACTTTCCGTCGCCTCACGGCGCCCCTTGCGGGCGTCCTACCCTGTGGTGTTCGGACTTTCCTCCCCCCGTCCACCGTAGGGCGAATAGGGGGCGATCACCTGGCCGCCTCGGGAGTTTATTCAATTTTTATGCTATCAGGATCCACCAGAATGCGCCCACAGGTTTCGCAAAGGATAAAATCCGCCATAGTGGAAATTTCCATTAATTTCTGGGGTGGAATGGCCGCAAAGCAGCCACCACAGGCCCCATTGTAAACCTTTGCGACACCCATGCCGTCTTCCTTTGCCATGTGAATGCGCTCGTAATGGGCGTAAATCGGTTTCGCCAGTTGTTCGACAACTTTGACGCGCCGGGAGTTCAAACCTGCTTCGAGGTCGCTGGTCTCAGCGATTTTCTCCTGGAGTTCAGCATCGTGAACTTCGAACTCGGACTTTATTTTTTCCAGATGGCCTTCCAGGTTGGTAATCGTCTCCGCCAGTTCCTCTTCCTGCCCCAGTAATTCGATAATGCGTGCTTCTCCGTTGCTGATCACCGCTTTGGCGGACTCAATTTCGGTAGTTATCGCATCGTATTCGCGATTGGTGGTCACCTTGAAGAGCTGATCCTGGTACTTCTTCAAACTGACTTTGGCCAGCTCCACCTCATTTTCAATACGTCGCCGCTCTTTCCCAGCGTTGAGTTGTTCTTCACGCCTAATGTCCAGCAGGTGAGTGGTTTCCTCGATTTCGGCCCTGAGACGCTCAACGGTTTCAGGCAGATTACCGCGCTCTTGTTTTAATTCAAGTAGTTGGTTATCGATATCCTGCAACTGGATGAGGTACTCCAATTGCTTCCTCAAGACCGCCTCCCTTCAGATTATATATTTAACCGGATTGGTAAGCATCTTCGTCTCGATGACCGAAATGGGACTGTCGCCCAGCCACCTTTTGATTCTATCAGTCCAAACTGGTAATATCACGCGTTCCGTGGCGTAATGTCCGGCGACGATAACGGTCAATCGATCTTCATATTCAAGATATGTATGATATTTCATCTCACCCGTGACGAATGCTTCCGCACCCTGCCGCCAGGCTTCCTCAACAAGCGCTCCGCCTGATCCTCCACATACAGCCAAGCGTGTCACCTTCTCCGCCGGGCCCTCCATGACACTCAATGTTTTAACGCCCAGCTTTACCTTTACGATCCCCACCAGGTCTTTCAAAGACAGTGGCTTGGTTAAATCTCCGATGGCGCCAAAACCGAAATTGACGTCGGAGTTTTCCAGCGGATAAACGTCATAGGCCACTTCTTCGTAGGGGTGAGCTGCGATCATCGCCTGCAGAACTGCACCCAAATTCCATTCGGGAAGAACCATCTCGAGTCGAATTTCTTCGACGTTCTGGAGTGCACCTTTTTCCCCCACTGCGGGCGAAGTGGATT
>CAZHMN010000083.1:0-3008 GCA_964533705.1 uncultured bacterium | reverse complement strand
GGGTGATGAGTAAGGATCAGGTTAACTTGATTCTCAACCGCTTCTTCAATCACGCGATCGGTTACTTCAAGAGTCACCAGAATATTTTTGACCGAGGCATTCAAATCTCCGACTTGCAAGCCGGGGTTGTCATCCTGAAGCGCGGCGCCCGGAGGAATCCAGCTATTCAAAAAGTCTGTTACGTCTTTAATCCGCAAAGGAGCTCCACCGAAGCCATTAGGCCTAACTCTCCAAAAGAAAAAGTGCACTGATTCAACTGTGCACTCTCAGAATCTCGACGCCTTCTGAATTGTTAAGCACGGCAGGCAATTAATTCGAATGCGGCGTTGAAAACGAATGATTACTTCCCAGAGCAAAATTGTACCTCGCATCTTATTTCTTCCCACCGCAGCTCTCACGATCGAATCTCGGCGAACCGTACCGTATTCCAAAGTGCGCCCATATCTTTTATTACGTCAACGCACAGCGGGTAGCGGAATTACACCACCAATGACGTAAAATATTTAGAAAATAAAGTTAAACAATAAAGAAACTATTTTCAAGGACTTTTTCGATTTTTTGAAATCGCTAATTTCAGGCTTCATCATAAAGGCAGTCGCTGCTCGCCGATCAGAACTTCGAATGCCCTGCTCGAAAAAGAACAGGGCGAACCTTCCGGCTCGCCCTTTTTAATCCGGATAGTTAGAGGCTATTTCATGAGAATCAGCTTTTGTGTGACCGTGAAATCACCGGTTTGGAGATGCACCAGGTAAATACCCGAAGTCAGGTTTGAGGCATCGAAGGTTACCTCGTGCCTTCCCACATCCCGCCAGCCGTTGACCAATTCCGCTACTTTCCTTCCGGAAATATCGTAAACCGATAGATTCATGTGACTTGCAACTTGCAACTTGTAGCTGAGAACTGTCTCCGGGTTAAAGGGGTTGGGATAGGCGCTGATCAGGTCATAATCGCACGGGGCCTCGATCGCGCTTCCCGTCTGCCAGATCTCAAACCCTTCGCCGGTATTGGCCCAGTCGTTCACCATTGGCCCGTCTTCTGCGGATAGCTTCTCAAATTCAAAGCTGTCAGACGCCCAGATTTCATCGGGATAGACTCCCAGCCGAGCTTCGTAGAGATATGTTCCGGAGGGGGCGCCTCCGGGTACGTTTTGAGAGCGGTCCCGGCCTATGGATATGCCGCCAAGTAGTGTTAGATCAACCGGCCCCAGAACGGGACCGAACCAGGAGCCAGTAGGAAGCTGCGTCATGATCCAGGCGTCAAAATTCTGCGACGTCGCTTCGTTGTTGGTGATCGCCACGTTGAAGTCAAAACTACCTCCGCTCGCGGGGATAATAATGGGTGGAAGATAAGGGGTCAAAGTTACGGAGAGGTCAGGGGCAGCTAAATCCAGATCAATGGCCACGACGTCTCCGCCATGACCGCTGACGTTGGCGTGAACGTGCTTGCCGCAGGCCGTAGCGTAATTCCCGTCGTCACTGATGTCCACCGAGAAGACGGAGCCGGGCATGTCCACCGTAAAGTAAGGCGTCCCCCCGGCATCGCGGTCGAAAATGTGCACTTCGGGATTGATGTTGGCGTCATCGCCCCAGCTACCCACAATGATATAGCGGCCATCGGTGCTCATCTCGATGTCGCGAATGGATTCTTGATAGAGTCCGCTGGAAGGGGCAAAAGTGTAGCTCCAGATCGGGACTGCAGAGGTGCTGTTGTGCACGGTAATGCGGGCTGAATTGAAGCTGGAAGCATACCACCCGGCAACGATGGTCGAACCGTCCTCGGAGATGGAGACCTTCGAGAGGTAGTAACCGCTCTCGGATCGGGTCCATAATAATTGATAGGACGATCCCGTCCATTGGCGGACTTCCAGAGATGACCAACCATAAGCGATCAAATCGCCGTCTCCGGAGATGTCGAAGGGAGTGGCGCCAAAACCGATGTAGATCACCTCGCGAGGCGCGTTCAGGTCGCGATCGTAGATGATCACGTGGGTGTTGGTTCTTAGCCCGGCGTAGCTGCCGTCGGCGGTTATTTGCAGGCAGCGGGGGAAACTGTAACCCGAAGCCAGATAATCCACGATCGGCACGGCGACGTCGTGTTCGAACATCACCAGTTCGGCCGTTCCCGCGTCGGTCAGGGCAGCAGCCAAGGTGGAACCATCATTGGAAACCACCAAGTAGGGGCCGTAACTTCCGACGTAGCGACCCGGGAAGGTCGTGGACCATTCAGGCGTTCCGTTGCCGGGGCCGTTCCATTTGATGACGGTCGCTCCGGCGGCGTCTTCGTCAATGGCGCCCAGGATAAAACCGTCATCAGAGGCGTCCACAAAGAATTCAGTACCGCTCCACACCCATTCAGGGACGCCGCCACCGTCCGGAGCGAACAGCTCCGCCTCTTTGGGCTCGTTTAAGTAGGTTCCGGCGAAAACGTAGCCCACTCCGCAGTTGGCGGAGGTGGTATAAATGGGCCATTCCACGTAGTTGGACCACATGATGGAGGGTTCATCCAGCGCCGCCCAGCCGCTTCCGGTATTGGGCAGGCCCTTGCCGGTGGTCATGATCAGACCGTCCTGTGAATGATGCAGGATGGTGGCGCTGTCCCCGGCCAGAACCGGCGCGATGACGATCAGAAAAACGGATAGAAAAATCAATGGTCTCATATCTATCTCTCCTTTCCAAATGATTTAGCGCTTATTGCACTCAAGCAATAAATATACATCATTTCTTCAAGTTTGTCAAGGAATATTTTAGATTGGCTCGAAAAATCAATTGTAAAATCATTTTTCACCCCTCCAGATAAATAATTCTTGACTATCACAGCACAGTTCTTTATATTCAAATGGTATTTATGAAGAGGATTTTCCATAATTTTACTGTTGTTTCACGTCCTGCCGCGATGTGAGTGTTTCTGGTCTCTGGGGCCGTCGAGTTCGGGGACTCGACGGCACAATAAGTGGGCGGCACCAGGTCTCCCACCTAAGGCAATCCTGAATGATTCCTCCGCCCGGCCAT
>CAZHMN010000082.1:0-12653 GCA_964533705.1 uncultured bacterium | reverse complement strand
ACGGTTTACGACCTGCAGGGCCGGACCGTCGCTAAGTTGGTTGACGGCATGAGGGATGCCGGAGTCCACGAAGTGACCTGGGACGCGATGGGATTCGCCTCCGGAATATACTTTTGCCGGATTGAAGCGGGAGAATTTGAAGCAGTAAGAAAGTTAATGCTCGTGAAATAAACCGGGAATATTCAGGGCTAACCATAGGGCGATCCCTAGGATCGCCCCTTTTTTATTCGAAATCAGCTATGATACTGGAAAGGGCCAAGCCAGTCCAGATTTATTTTTCGATCCTTGACATTCCCAATCCTTTTGTTTATATTCTTAAATAATTTGTCTTAGATTCCAACTTCAATTCGACCTTCGCTAAAATGTCGGGGATTTTCGCCTCAGCATTTACTTTCATAAAGGCACCCGGCCTATAGCTGCCGATAATTATCGGATGAAAGCGATTAGAACATGGCGGATAACCTCAAAACAAATCCATTGCACGAAATTGATCGTCCCATTTTCATTATTGGAACCGGGCGCAGTGGTACGACCTTTCTCTTTCACATTATGCGCCGGCACCCACAATTGGCCTGGCTCTGTCAGTATAGAACCCGAATCGGTCTAACCCGTTATGATCGCACCATCATCCGCCTCAGGAAGGTACCTTTATTGGGCGACCCTGTATTCCGGATTCTGCGTAAACCCCGGGCACTCGTCGAGCCTTACGCATTCTGGCAGCGCTTCATGCCCGGCTTCAACCGCCCTTGTCGAGACTTGACGGCGGACGACTTGTACCTTATGAATGTCAGTGGAGTCCGTAAAGCCATTTCCGAACAAATTGCGGAAATGAAGAAACCCAGATTCATGGGGAAGTATACCGGCTGGTCGCGTATCGGACTGATGGAGCAGGTTTTTCCCGGAGCTCGCTTCATAAACGTCATTAGAGACGGCCGAGCGGTAGCATGGTCCCTACTCAACGTCCCGTGGTGGTTGGGTTGGCGCGGGCCCGAAAAATGGAGATGGGGGAATCTCGAGGAAGAGGATCGCGATATCTGGGAGCGCTCGGGCAAGTCGTTTTTTGTGCTGGCCGGGCTGCAGTGGAAGATCTTGATGGAAAATCTGCGCGAAAAGGGAGCATCCATCGGAGACCGTTATCTGGAAATTCGCTACGAGGATCTCGTCGCCTCTCCGATGGAAGTTATCAGCCAGATGCTGCAATGGGCCGATCTTTCTATTGATCCGAAATTTATTGATGAAGTCAAGCGATTGTCGAAATACGACGCCAACCAGAAATGGAAAGAGCAGGTGGATGATGTTCAAAAACGCGCCTTTGATTCGCTGCTCGGCCCCGCTCTCGATCGTTTCGGTTATGAAGTTAATCCAGAGTACTGAACAAAAATCACTTCTCGCCCGAAGTCTACTCTTTTCACCATTCATAGTGACACGGTTTGAGGACCATGCTCCGTTTAATTAACGTATCATTAAAATACATTAACACCCATAAATTAATCACAAAATCTTGACTTTGGAATTATTTCTTCTTACATTCTTTCACATTCCAATCATAATTGATCGTGAAACGTAAAGAATAGCGTTCTCGGTTAGATTTTATTCTCCTTATATTAGTGGAGTCAAGCTATGGAGGTATTTGTCGCTCGCCAGCCGATCTTCGATAAGAGACTCAACGTTTTCGCTTATGAATTGCTCTTCAGAGAAGGACAGGAAAAATACTTCAACCATCTTGACGGAGATCAAGCCACTTCAAAGGTTATTACCAGCAGCCTGTTCATCATCGGACTAAAAACCCTCACCGAAGGTAAGAAGGCCTTCATCAACTTCACCCAAAACCTGCTTTTAAGCGAAACCGCCACTCTTCTCCCCCGAGATTTAGTCGCTATCGAAATTCTGGAGACCGTGGAACCCAACGACGATATCATCGCAGCGTGTGAAAAATTAAAGCGGATGGGCTATTTGCTGGCTCTGGACGACTTCAAAATGCGCCGCTCGTACCACCCCTTAATGCGAATCGCGGATATTATTAAGATCGATTTTCAGGACACTGATGAGAAAGAACTACAAGCTATATTCAAACGAATCGACACCTCATCAACCAAATTACTCGCCGAGAAGGTGGAAACGCTCGACGAATTCCACCATGCTGTCCAGATGGGTTATGAGTATTTCCAGGGCTATTTTTTCTGCAAGCCGATGACCCTCTCCGGGCAGGATATCCCCGTCTATAAAATTACCTATCTTAAGATACTGCGAGAAGTTAACAGAGCCGATCCGGACATTGATGAGATAGAACAGACGATTAAGAGTGACGTCGCCTTCACATATAAGCTATTACGATGCATCAATTCTGTTGCCTATGGTTTAAGAGCCAAGGTCAACTCGGTCAAACATGCGCTGGTTCTATTGGGAATGCGGGAAGTCAGAAGGTGGATTTCTCTGATTTCCCTGCAGGGTTTGGGTGAGGACAAACCACCGGAACTGGTCGAACTGTCCGTCATCCGGGCGAAATTCGCTGAACTGATTGCCGATAAAATCGGCATGCAAGAGCTCGCTCCGGATCTCTTTTTAATGGGGCTGTTTTCTTTAATTGATGCTATAGTAGACCGGCCGCTGGAAGAAATTCTGGATGAGTTGCCCATAACCGATGAAATTAAAGACGCACTAATGAACGGAGGTGGCCAGTTTGGGAAAGTTTACGAGCTGGTCATCGCCAACGAGAGAGGAGAATGGGATAAATTCCCCAAACTTGCCGCGGAGCTGAACCTGAACGAATACGAAATCCCCGCCATCTTCTTGCAATCTCTGGAATGGACCCAGCAGGTAATGAAAAATTGATAAATAGAACCAACACTGCAATTCCCGCTATAAACCAAAAATAGTGAATTTTCAAAAAACGTAAAAACAGCGGACCGACTGGCCCGCTTTAATATTTTTCAATAAACTGATTAAAGCTAGTTACTTATTGCTCATTTTTGCTCTTCTCGATGATTTCTTTCAATCCTTCCTCAAGTTCCGTCATGTTTTCCACGTCACCGTAAAAGAAGGGCGACGCATCAATCTGGTGGGCCTGATTGTGTCGAATGACCTCGCCGAAAATGCCCGGTGGAGTATAACCCGTGCTGAAAAACCAGACCACTCCAACCAAAGCCGTCAACCCGATCAGCAGCTTCAACCAGCCGACGAGTGCCGGTTGCTTTTCCATATTCGTTTTGTTAATTATTTTTACGTAAAAGCCTTTCACACTACTGCACCGCGTTGGGGAAGAAGACCATAAACGCCAGGAAGGCCACAAGCAGAGTCAACACCAGATTGAACGATTGCCCCACGACGTAGAGGATCAGCGGTTTGCCTCCTTCCATTCGACTGGCCAGATCGCGGAAGTTGGATTCCAATCCGATGGAGGTAAAAGCCAGACAGAAGAACCATCCCCGCAATACTTTCGTTACCGGTTTGATGTAGGAAGCCTCGACAATGTTAAAATCGCCCTTTAGAGCGGGCACAACGACGAAGGAGAAAAGCAGGGAAGCCGCTACGAAACCGAGGACAAATTTAGGGAAACGATACCAGATTTCCATGGCATTGGGCTTGGGCCCGTCCGGTGTGCGGTCCACTGTGGTAACCCAGTAGAGCGCCACGAAGAACGCCAGAAGCCCGATCAACACATTCTGAATCATCTTCACGACTGCGGCAACTTTCTCAGCCGTCGGCCCCAACATGGACCCGGCAGCGACAACCGCTCCTGTCGAATCAATGGTGCCCCCCATCCAGGCTGCTCCCAAGATGGGACTCATGCCGATGAACTTGATGAATACCGGCATCAAGCACATCATCAGCACGGTGAAGATCAGGGTCATGCCCACCGCCAGGGTGAGGTCTTCCTTCTTGGCCCGGCAGGCGGCCGCGGTGGCAATGGCAGCGGAAACGCCGCAGACCGAAGTCGCAGATGCGATAATGATAACTAATTCTTTATTGACCATCTTGAGAATGGACGTCCCGAACCTGTACATGAAAATGACGACGACCGGCGTGACGATCCAGGCAACCATCAGACCGGGCGCTCCCAGAGCCAGAATCTTTTTGAAGAGAATCTCAGCGCCCAGCAAAACCAAACCCGTTTTGATGAAAAGCTCCGTCTTGGCCGCCGATTTTAACCATCCCGGAGTTCCGACTGTGTTGGAGATCAACAATCCCACCAGCAATGCCCACATGGCGTAACTCAATCCACAATACTTGATATTCGCCTGATGGGAAATCCAATATGCAAAACAGGAAATGATGAACACCCCGATAAAACCCAGGAAATACCTTCCGATCTTTTCGACTCTCATGAAGGCAATGCCGATTGATGTTAACATCCCCAGGCCAACCATTAACAGGATAAGATCAAGCAGGATGTTACCGGTCACCAGGCCTTCTTTGACGATCATAAAAGCCGTTAAAGGATTTGTGGTCCAATCGCCCACTTTGGGAATTTTGGGGATCCATTGCAAGAGCGATCCAAAGATGATGACAAAACCGAACCAGATCGCCCAGTAGTCCTCAAGCCTGATGAGATCCGACCAGCGGGATTTGTGGCTGTTGACGACTCCGGGAGTTTCGTTTTTCTTTATATTCGATTCGCTGTCCAAATCATTTCCTCCTTCTATTCACCCCGATGAGGTTATTCACCGGAATATAAGCATTTCAGGGAAAATTGTCAAGTGGATTTGAAACGATCAGATAAAACGGATAAAAATCAACATGATCAAATTTTTTCCACATCATCCTTGATTTCAGTCCACAGATTTCTTATTTTGATAACGCTCACCGCAAAACCGTATCATTTCGGTTACTTTGAGCGGATAGCATTCAGTGGGACGTCCGCCCCCCTGTGAACCCTCACTTTGCACCTTGTTATTCATAACGTTCGGGACGCACTCGTAAGGTCAGCGTAGCGATCCTCACGGACTTTTTAAAAGGGGTATTTTGTTACTTGTTTCACATGTAAAGTTCCCTTGATTCGCAAATTTGCAATATCGCCGACTCTATAATAAACTCATGTCGCATTTCTACACAGGCCCGCTCCTCCGGGGATCGGCAGCCGGGTAAATTTCCAAAATCGAGGTCCCGTTATGCCCATCGTCATTTCCGACCAGACTGTAATACAGGATTTCGTCCGCAAGGTGGAAGAAATCAGCGGCGAGAAGATCAGCAAATGCATGCAGTGCGGCACCTGCACCGGCTCCTGCCCCATGATCGCCGAGATGCAGATTTCACCCCGGCGCATCGTGCTTTTAACTAAGTTCGGCCAGCAGGAACAGGTCACCGGTGCCAATACCGTCTGGCTGTGCGCTTCCTGCCATACTTGCCTGGTGCGCTGCCCGCGCGGCCTGGATCTGCCCAAAGTCATGGAAGCGATACGATTGGTCACCCTGCGCATGAACGAGAATTACATCGAACCGTTCGAAATTGATTCCGAAACCATCGAAGACCTGCCGCCCATCGCGCTGGTCAGTTGCTTCCGTAAACACACCGCCTAACAGTTAAGCCGTCACTTCGTGAAGGATAAAATGAAAATTGGATATTATCCCGGTTGCACCTTGAAATCCCGGGCGAAGAATCTGGAAGATGCCGCTATTGCATCCTTAGCTAGATTGAACGTAGAAGCAGTGGAACTGGAACGCTGGAATTGCTGCGGCGCCGTCTATTCGCTGGCAGATGATGATCTAATCCACCTTCTGGCGCCGGTGCGTGACCTGATACGGGCCAAGGATCAGGGTTTCGATAAAGTCCTGACGCTCTGCTCTATGTGCTATAATACTCTGGCTCGCGCTAACCTGCTGATGAAGGACGACGAAGAGAAGCGAAATACCATCAACACCTTCATGGAAGAAGAGAGCGATTACGCCGGCGAAGTTGAAGTCGTTCACATGCTGAATTTCCTGCGCGACGAGATCGGCTGGGAAAAACTGCGCCAGGTTGTCAAGCACCCTCTGGCTGATCTGAAGCTGGCTCCGTATTACGGCTGTACGCTGACGCGCCCCCGTGAAGTCACCATTGATCCTGCGGTGAATCCGGTCATTTTCAAGGATTTCGTCGAAGCCCTCGGGGCCACCTTCGTCAATTTCGATCATGCCACAGAATGCTGCAGTTCCTATCAGATGATCTCAAATCCGGAAACGGCCCTGAAAACCGCATCGGAAATCATCGCTTCAGCGCAGAGCCAGAATGCCGACGCCCTGATTTTAAGTTGCCCGCTCTGCGAATATAATCTGGGCCGCCGTCAAGATGCCATCTTAGAGAAACATGGTGGATTAAAACCGCTGCCGACCTATTATTTTACGCAGCTTTTGGCCGTTGCCCTGGGTCTGGAGCCGTCCGTCTGCCGCTTCGATCTAAATCCACCCGCATCGGCTGAATTGCTGGAGCAGAAAGGTCTGCTGGCGCAGACGGCTGCCTAAAAAGAGCTATCGCTTGAATGTCAAGCGATTTAGAAAAATACACTTAGACACTTACATCCCTGTAATTAACTAATTCACAGAGGTTGTTGATGAGCGATCAAGGAACACTCGCTTTAGAGGAAGAGACACCGAAAGTCGAAGCAAAATTGATCCCCGTTTATATCATGGGGAAGAAGTACGAGGTGCCCGAATCTCTGACCATCATGAAGGCCATGGAGTACGCCGGGTACAAGTTCATACGCGGCGCGGGATGCCGGGGTGGAATCTGCGGAGCTTGCGGTACGGTTTACCGCCTGCCCGGAGACTACCACATCCGCGTCGGCCTGGCCTGCCAGACCGTGGTCGTGCCCAACATGTACCTCACCCAGATTCCTTTCTTCCCCGCCAACCGCGCCGTCTACAATTGGAAGGACCTCAAGGGAGAAGCCGAAGAAGTTTATAAAGTTTACCCCGAGCTCTTCCGCTGCCTGGCCTGCAATGCCTGCTCGAAAGTCTGCCCCATGGACATCCCCGTGATGGATTACATTGCCGCCATCAAGCGGGGTGATCTGGAAAAGGCCGCTGAGATTTCCTTCGACTGCATTCAATGCGGGCTGTGCGCCACTCGTTGCATGGGCGAACTGGCTCAATACCATATCGCTCAGATGGTGAGAAGAATTCGAGGCAAATTCCTGACTCCGCCTTCCGAACACTGCGAAAAGCAGGTTGAAGCCATAAAGTCGGGTTACTACAATCAATACCTGGACGAACTCAAGGCGCTGGGGGCACTGGATCCCAAGGCCATGGACAAGGTAACCGCGGAAATTAAGAAGCTGAAGACATTGTATAACGAACGCCAGATGGAACCCGACACGGCTGAAGATGATTGGACGCCGGAAAGCGATTACGCCCTTCTGAAGTAGAAACATCCCATTTCGATAATATCACACCTGACAACGAGGTGAACGATGGCATATCCTGAAAGCCTAAAGCGATTAATAAAAAAAGTCGAGGAAACCCGGCCGGAGAGAATTAAGCGGAAACAGGCCAATGAAGAATTCCCCGCTCTGAGTCTGGAAGAGCGCACCAAAGTTCTGAACGCCTTTCATCCCGACGTCAAGGAAGAAGGGCGCAGAGAAATAGCAGTCGGCCCCAACAAGGGCTACCGCATCTGTCATGAAATGGTGAACTTACTGGAAGCGCGCAGCAGGGTGAATCCTGAGAAGGTGGATCTTTCCAAGGTGGATTATGAGGCGGACGTTCTGGTCATCGGCGGGGGCGGAGCCGGAACTGCGGCTGCGCTGTTAGCGCAGGAGAACGGCGCCAAAGTCATCATAGCCACCAAGCTGCGCCACGGCGACGCCAACACCATGATGGCCGAAGGCGGCATTCAGGCGGCGACCAAGGGCTGGAAGGATTCTCCCTATTACCATTACTTAGACGTCATAGGAGGTGGGCATTTCACCAATATTCCCGAACTGGTGGAAACGCTGGTCACCGAAGCTCCTGACGTCATCCGCTGGCTGCTCGACCTGGGATGCAACTTCAGCAAATATCCGGATGGTACACTACAAACCATGCACGGTGGAGGCACCTGTCGTAAGCGGATGCACTTCGCCGCCGACATCACCGGCGCGGAAATGATGCGCACGGTGCGCGACGAAGCCCGCAACCGCGTAGAAGACATCACTGTCATCGAGTTTTCCCCGGCGGTGGAGCTGATCCTGAACGATAAAGGCCACTGCGCCGGAGCGCTGCTCTACAACATGGAGACCGCCGAATATATCGTCGTGAAGGCCAAGGCGGTCGTTATGGCCACCGGTGGCAGTGGGCGTCTGCACATCCAGAATTTTATGACCACCAATCATTACGGCGCCACCGCAGACGGCATCGTTATGGGCTATCGCGCCGGCGTGCCGATTTGTTTTTTGCACACCGTCCAGTACCATCCCACCGGCGTTATTTTCCCTGAACAGGCAGAGGGCATCTTGATCACGGAAAAGTTCCGCGGGGCGGGAGCCAACCTCGTGAACATCGAAGGCAACCAGTTCGTCTTCGAACGCGAACCTCGCGACGTCGAAGCGGCCTGCATCATCCGCCAATGCGTGGAGGTAGGCAAAGGCGTCCCCACGCCGACCGGCAAGTTCGGCGTCTGGCTGGACAGCCCCATGCTGGATCAGATGTTCGGCAAAGGTTACGTCAAGAAGGAATTCCCCGGCAAGCACATCCTCTTCAGCCGCTTTGGCATTGACATCGGCGAAGAACCGATGCTGATCTACCCCACCCTGCACTACCAGAACGGCGGTCTGGAATTCCAAAAGGACGGCTCGACGAAACTTCCGGGACTCTACGTAGCCGGCGAGGTGGGCGGCGGCATTCACGGCGAGAACCGCCTCATGGGCAATTCGCTGCTGGACATCATGGTCTTCGGCCGCATCTCGGGCAGGAACGCCGCGCAGTACGCTTTGAACAATGCCCAGGAGGGAAAGCTGACACTGGAGCACGCGGTTAACTACAACAAGGAGCTGGATGAAGCGGGTATTGAGACGGATCGCATCGCCCCGATGCTGCTGCCGGATTATACGCTGGAGCACGTCAAAGCGAAGCAGTTGTCGGTCAAATATGAGGGAAGCTTAAGGTAAGTATAAAAAGTGTCAGACGAGCGCCTGACACCATGGCTATATCTACAGGGGCGACCGGTTGGTCGCCCTATTTTTTCGTCCACTGCTGAAGCAATACCTATCCACAGAAGAGCCTTGTTCTTCCAAACATTGAGGTTCATCCGTTTCTTCTTCGGAATTGAAGTCCGACCAATGCCACTACGGCAAGTCCAGAGCCAGTGAAAAAGGTGGTGCTTGGTCCAAACAATTCCCACAGTGCTCCTGCGATTACGCTGGCTCCGAGCAATGCTACTCCACTTACTAAATTGAAAAATCCGAATGCTGTTCCCCGCAGGTCTGCCGGGACGGCGTCTGCCACAAGTGTGGAAAGGATTCCCTGACTTAATCCCATGTGCAATCCCCATACTCCTGCACCTATCAACACAATGCCGGGAGCTTGCGCTGTTGCCAGGATTACATCGGCTACCATCAAAGCGAAGAGCCCCAAGGCAAGCACTTCGGTTCGGGGAATACGGTCACTAAGCCACCCTGCGGGGTAGGCTGAAAGCGAGTAAACCAGGCTCATTGCCACCATAACTAGCGGAACGAATCCGACGCTCACTCCGACATCAGACGCCCGTAGCACGAGAAACGCCTCACTGAACCGTGCTAAAGAAAAAACAGCACCGATTAACACCACTCCCCAATATGCACCGCCCAATCGTTGTAACTCTGTTCGACGGATGGGCGAGTGGAGACTTTTTCGTTCCCAGCTACGAGCGGGCTCCCGGACACCGATTAGCAACACGGCTACGGCAATAACTGCTGGAATCACTGCAAACCACAGAACGGAGCGAAGTTGATCCGCCATCAGCGCCATCAGGCCTATCGCCAGTAACGGACCTGCAAACGCTCCAACAGTATCGAGACTCTGACGCAATCCATACGCCGCACCGCGCATCTTAGGCGGGGTGACATCAGCGACCAGTGCATCCCGAGGCGCACCGCGTATCCCCTTTCCAATCCGATCGAGGAAGCGTGCGGCCAATACCATCCCGACAGTATTTGCCAGCGGGAACATCGGCTTGGTCAAAGCGGCGAGACCGTATCCGAGAACCGCTAGCAACTTGCGTTTGCCGAGATAGTCACTAATTATACCGGAAAAAACTTTGGCGATGTATGCCGCCGCTTCGGCCACTCCTTCAATGATTCCCAGGGAAAGCGCTCCAATACCAAGAACAGTGGTGAGATAAACGGGGAGTAAACTATGGATCAATTCGGACGATGTGTCCATGAAGAGGCTGACGAGACCCAGCGCTATAACGGTACCAGGCATTCTTCCTTCAGGTTTCGAACTCACTGGGGTATCCTCGAATCCGTATGAGAGCGGGTGTGGCCGGAACAGCTTGATGTTCCGTTGGGGATGTTCCGGACATACTCAGCCTCTACCTCCGCCCTTCCCCTCTTTTCATCTGGCGGGCGTAGGCCAGGCTCCTTTCCAGCTCCATCTGGCGCTGCTTACTCCGCCCGAACCTGGCGACAATTTCGTCATCATACGCCGCCAGTTCTTGATCCGTGAGGCCCCGTTCGATTTGCTCCTGCGCCGCCCGGTAAACGTCGGCGTGTTCCTCATCGCCTTCATAGTCAATCATGGTCTTGCGGAGCATTTCGAGGTACAGGTTTCGAACCGTGGGCCGTTGGTCAAGGGCGGCCTGGAACGCCTCTTCGGCCTTGTCGTAATTACCCAGTGATAGCTGCACCTTGCCAATATTGCTGTAGATCTGCTCCAAACTCAGACCCGTTGCCAGAGCTCTCTCGAACATCGCCAGGGCAGTCTGGTACTCGCCCTGTTGAGCGTACAATAAACCCAGGTTATTAAACACCAGATCCTTCTGGGGGAGATCGAGCGAGACCGCTTTCTGCAGCCAGTTGATGGCAGCGGGGATGTCCCCGGATAGGTAGTAGATTTTCCCCAAATTAATATAGGCGTCGGCATAATCGGGCTTAATCTGCAAAGCGTACATCAAACGGCCGTAGGCGCTTTGATAATTCCCCGCTCTGATGTCTTCTTCCGCCGCCCGGCAAACCATCTCGGCGGCATCCTCCGCCTCGACGGCGGCCTGCTCCTTTAAAAAGGGTATGCTCCTACCGAATAATAAGGTGAAGCTAACGATGAAAAGCGGCCCCAACAGCACGATCCATCCGAGGGGCGATGATCGTTTGATTGGAACAGGCGGTATCGGAATCTTTTCCTTCTTAACCCTTTTTTTCTTACCCATGTTATTCTACTCCGGTGCGAAAAAGCAGCCAGATAAACGTTTTAGCAGGTGCTGTGAACGACGAAGAGAACCGATTTGCCGGCCTCTTTCAATTGATTGAATTTCCGGGTCGCTTCCGGCGTGGGCAGAATGATGATTTGAATCCCTTTCAGGTTGGCCGTGTTGAACATGAAATACGTGCCGGTATCAACGTCAAATCCTTTACCGCCACGGCCTCGCCACCCACTTCCGACCAGCAGGATGTCCGCCTTCTGTTTGAAGAAATAATTTCTGTCTTTCTCGTTGAAGCGATGCTTTTTATCAACCAGGTGGAAACGTCCATCGGGGTAGATGATCAGGTCGAAAAAGGGCACCGGAAGACCCTTGTAAACGGTCAGCGCGAAGGCGCTATAGGTGACGTTATGGTCGTAGTTAAATCCGAAAGAAACTGCTAATAACAATATAAGAAGAAGGAAGAGGCTGATGAAGATAATTCTGTACAACTTGTACTGTGACAGATGGATGACGAGCATGATGATCAGGAAGAGGCCGAAGCCGCATAAGAGGCAATAATGCCAGTTTTCGTGCTCAGCCAGCAGCGGACTGACAAGCACGAAGGCTAGCGTCAATGCACCCAAGACCAAAAAGGCTGAAAGAGGATCACGAAGATAGTCCGACAGTCTGCGCTTGGTGAAGGAACTGCTTTTCAAGTCAATAGAGCCATAGGTCTCCGTAACGAACAAAACCAGAATAAGACCGCAATAGACGCCCAGCGCATCTTTGGTGATGTCGCTGATGTCGAAAACCCGGCTGGACAGGAAATACTGAAAAGTTTCATCGAAAACGGACATGGCCACGGCGGATAAATAGGTGAAAATAATCATCTTGTTTTTGGGCATGTTGCGGACATTGAAGGCACGGAAGAAAAAGAAAGCGTAGGTTCCATAAGCCAGATAGTGCCAGTTCTGCTGGAGGTCGAAAAAAGATAAATCCAGATACATATCCATCGTTTGGTGGGCGAGGAACACCAGCGCGGCAATAACAAGGAGTCCCATAACCTTTCGCCTCGTCAGGTTCCTGTATTGCCAGAGGGCCAGTGCCACAAGCCCTGCCACTGCAACAATCAGAACGAGGGGAATTTCAATGCCGAAGAAGGGAAAGTTCAGGTGGGATACAATGTGGATGACTCCCTGAAGATATCGCGTCACTACGATGAAGGGGGTCAGGACAACGAGAACCGCAAAGAGGATATACTGGGCCATGGCTTCGGCCCGCGGCGTCTTGAAGAGGGACATAATGCACTAATATAAGACATTCACCTCGAAATATCAATTGTTTAATTGAAATTTCAATTCTCCAGAAGGGATGCCTTCAGCATG
>CAZHMN010000081.1:0-13005 GCA_964533705.1 uncultured bacterium | reverse complement strand
GCCGGCAAGTTTGCGGCACGCGGTCATTCCGTGGAAGTTGTCTTTCCCAGAGGGCGGGGAGGTTTTGAACTGCCTGATGGTGTGGTACCCCATCCCTGCGGATTGGATTTGAAATCTCCTCCCCTTTCTTTAATCGCCAACTTCCCGGCCTTAATAGCCGCTGTGCCGCTGTGCGATTGGGTGCTCTGCAGTATGCCGGTCTCGGCGCTGGCCGGGTATCTGGCGGGAAAGCTGCGCAACGCCGGCGTCCTCTATTACGTCATGAACGATGAACGCGCCCTCTTCGACGACCGCACCCTGATCCGTTCGGATCTCCTGATTCAGGCTTATCACGGTTTTACCGATCTGGTGCAGCGACTCCCCGTGAAAATCGCCGTCAACAGCCGGTGGACCGGCACGAGGGTACTGCATGGCCGTGGATGCGATTACCCGGTCGTGCCGCACGGTGTGGATCTTAAAATCTTTGCGCCGGACGGCCCCTCCCTGGGGAAAGGTGAGATTTTCACCATCGTCACTGTGGGCCGCAGGCATCGCTGGAAGGGATTGTCCGATTTAGTCGAAGCCCTGAACCGCCTGGAGGAGAGAGAGGAGGCCGAAAACAAGTTCCAGCTCTGGATTGTTTCGCAGGATAAATTCGATTTGAAAGAGGCTCGTTTTCCGGTGCGCGTGATAAAGCCCGAAAGTGATACAGACATTGCCGCGATATTTCGCGGCGCGGATTTAATGGTGCACCCTTCATGGTTTGAAGGTTTCGGCCTGCCGCCCTTAGAAGCGATGGCATGCGGCACTCCCTGTGTGATCACGGATAGCGGCGGCGTTCGCGAATATGCCCTTGACGGGCAGAACTGCCTCATAACCCCGGCGCGAAATCCCGCCGCTCTTACTGAAGCCGTTCAAACGATGATGGAGAACGCCGATCTCAGGAAAAAGTTAGCGAAAAAGGGTCTTGATACGGCTTCCCGATTCACCTGGGATCGCGCCGCCGACGCCCTCGAAGAGATCCTGGTAACTCCTCCATGAAAGCCTCGGTCGTCATACCCGCCTATAACGCCTCCAAAACATTGGGCGTAGTTCTCGACGCTCTGACCAAACAGGACGAACCGGAATTTGAGGTTATTGTTGTTGATGACGCCTCTACGGATGATACTCCGAAGGTCGCGGAGAGCTTTTCTGACAAGCTCGATCTTCACGTTTATAGCCCCCCCGAGAACCTGGGGCGTGCTCGTGCTCGCAATTACGGTGTGGAGAAATCATCCGCTGAGGTTGTCCTCCTTTTAGACAGCGACATCGAGGCGGTGCCTTCCTATGTCTCCGCACATCTGGCATTACATGAAACAGAACCCAGAGCCGTCGGCGTCGGAGTGCTTCGTTATCCGCCTTATTTGGCGAAAAGGGCATTAGCCCGATATTACTCTTCGCGGGGTGGAGCTCGTATAAAGCCTGACGAGCCGTTGCCCGGCAAAGCTTTCGTTTCCTGTTTGGCTTCGTTCCGCAGATCGCTCTTCGAAGAGGTCGGCGGATTTCACCCCGGATTTCGCATTTACGGTGGGGAGGACCTGGAACTCGGCCTGAAATTCCAGAAGAGCGGCGCGGTCCTGAAATACCTTCGTGATGCCATCGGGTACCATCATCACCTGCGCCTTTTAAAGGAAGTAATGATCACGCTTGAAAAATACGGCCGCGAGGGCGTTCCTCTGGTTCTGGAACTTCATCCCGACTTCGCCGCTGAAATGCGTTTGGATGATCTTACTACTGGTGCAAATACCATAAGAGCTTTCTTTCGCCGCTTGGTTATCAAGTCGGTCTTCTACAGGCCGTTGCTCGAAATCGCCAGTCTCCTTCAATACCGTCGCCTGCCTTCGACTTTGCTGACCTACCTCCATTACTGCGCCTATCGCAGGGGTTTTGGCTCTTATCTCCACAGGTCGAGACAAACTGCTTCAGCGCAAAGAAACCCTTGACATTCTGCCTCGTTTTAGATACATTATATGGGCTGGAATAGCTCCTTATTTCTCGCCAACCCGATCCGGTCGGAGCCTTTCCAGTATCCAATAAAATCATTCATATTTATAAGATTATAAGAGACAATCTATGGTCAGGACGGTTTATTCAGCGGCTACGCATGGAATAGATGGTTTTATCGTCGTCGTTGAAACCAACCTGGAGGGATTTCTACCCGGCTATGCCACAGTCGGTCTTCCGGATAACGCTGTCAAGGAATCCAGAGAACGCGTTTTAGCGGCGATCAAGAATTCCGGTTTTATCTTCCCCCAGAAACGAATTACCGTGAACCTCGCTCCAGCTGACGTCCGCAAGGAAGGATCCAGCTACGATTTGCCCATCGCCCTGGGCATCCTGGCCACTTCTGGCCAGATGGATTCCGATTCTCTGGACGGTCATGTGGTTTTGGGAGAGCTCTCGCTGGAAGGAGACATCCGTCCTATCCGCGGTGCACTGTCTTTGGCCCTGGCGGCCGCCGCCAACGGATATAAATCCATTATGGTACCAGAGGTCAATGCCAACGAAGCCGCCATGGCGCCGGGCATTGACGTTTACGGCGTCAAGACTCTAACGCAGGTGGTGGATTTCATCAACGGCAACGAACCCATTTCGCCCACCAGGATTAATACTGACCAACTGTTCTCTCAGGCTTGCAGATACCCCCTCGATCTGAAGGAGGTCAAGGGGCAGGACGCTGCCAAGCGTGCCCTCGAAATTGCCGCCGCCGGGAGCCACAATTTGATCATGATCGGCCCTCCCGGTTCGGGGAAAACCATGCTGGCGAAACGGTTTCCCACCATTCTCCCGCAGTTGACCCTGGAGGAGGCGCTGGAAACCACCAAGATTCATTCGGTTGCGGGGCACCTCCCCCCGGAACAGCCCTTGTTAGCCACGCGCCCTTATCGCTCGCCGCACCACACCATTTCGGATGCCGGCTTAATCGGCGGGGGAGCCTATCCTCGTCCGGGTGAAGTTTCGCTGGCGCATCACGGTGTATTGTTCCTGGATGAACTGCCGGAATTTAAAAAGAGCGTCCTCGAAGTCATGCGCCAGCCAATGGAGGACGCTCGGGTTACGATTTCGCGCGCCCAGATCTCGACCACTTATCCGGCGCGTTTTATGCTGATCGCGGCCATGAATCCCTGCCCCTGCGGGTATTTCGGTGATCCCAACAACGAATGCACCTGCACGCCGATGACAGTGCAGCGCTATCGGGCCAAAATATCCGGGCCTTTAATGGATCGCATTGACATGCACATAGACGTGCCCGCCGTTAAATTTGAAGAACTGGCGTCGCTATCTGAGGGAGAAACTTCAGAGGTTGTTCGAAAGCGTGTCCAGCAGGCCAGAGAGGTGCAACTAAAGAGATTTAAGGGGGTAAAAGGCGTCTATGCCAATGCCCATATGACTTCGGGAGAACTTGAAGAGCACTGCCGCCTGGATTCGGATGCCAAGAATCTAGTTCGTACGGCGATTGACCGGTTGGGGCTGTCCGCCCGCGCCTATGATCGCATTCTCAAGGTGAGCCGCACCATCGCCGACCTCGAAGGCGCGTCTGACATCCAGCCGGCTCATGTCGCCGAAGCCATTCAATATCGCTCCCTGGATCGAGAGACGATAATGTGACTGATGATGCCCCCAAATTCATTCTGGATCGAGAGCTCTTCCCGCTTTGTAAGGCTTTGCGAATGCTCGGATTCGACGCGCTGAGTCGGGGTGACATGGCTCTGGAAACCGCCATCGAGAGGGCCATAGAAGAACGCAGAATATGGGTGCGCAGGGATATGGACACGCCCAGTCTGCAGTACGGAGTCCGCTACTTCATGGTCCATTCGGATGATGAAGCCGATCAGCTACAAGAACTTCAATTTCAATATTCAATCAGTCGCTATGCCAAGCCATTCTCCCGCTGCTTGAAGTGTAACCTGACTTTAGTGGAAGCCGAACGCGAAGCAGTAGTAGGAAGAGTCCCCGAAAAAATCTTGGCTTCGTTCGAACAATTTTATATATGTCCCGAATGTGAAAGAGTATACTGGCCTGGAAGCCATCTGCAGCGCATGAAAAAGAAGCTGCTGGCATGGGGATGGAAGGGGCTGTAACTCATGCATATAGATAAATTATACGAAAGCCTCACACCGGAGCAGCAAAGAGAAGATCGAAAACTACGGACTTTGCAGCGACTGGTGGACTCGGCCGGCCGGCGCATCGTTACGGGACGGATTTCAAAAGCCGAGGCAGAGAATTTAGCTGCCCAGACGAGAGAAGCAGCCATGAGGATCATCCCCGATCAGATGGATCTCTATGATCTCATCTACGGTGCGCGATTCCGCCATTGGATTGATTATTTCTGCCAAGATACCAGTGCAACTTAACTCCTAAATAAAGAATCAATGAACCTTTTCAGGGACAACCTAGCTTCGCTCCTGCAAGAGTGCGTTATCTCTAATCCCGACAAAGTTCTTTACATCTCCGGAGACGAAGAAATAATCACTCGGGATATCTGGGACTCCGCCTGCCGCTTGAGTTCAGCTCTCAGAGCGCTAGGGATACAGCGTGGTAGTCGCGTTCTACTGATGTTGCCGAACATACCCGAATACGTCGTTGCCTATTTCGCCATTCTCCACGCTGGAGCGGTCGTCGTGCCGGTCAACGTCATGCTGCGGGAGAGAGAGATTCATTTCTTGATGGAGGATTGTGAAGCGCGTGCCATAATCACCGGACAGGATACAGTGCACGATGTACTGGCCGCTACCAAGCACCTCGCTACACTACGCCACATTATCGTACAAGGAGATGACATTTCTGCAGATACATTAGGTTTTGCAGAACTGATCGAACAGCACGAACCTGATGAATCATTAACCGACGTTTCCCCGGAAGACACCGCCGTTATTTTTTATACAGCCGGAATTACTGGATCTCCCAAAGGAGCCGAGCTGACTCACCGTAGCTTGCTGGGCAATGCACGGGCTGGTGTGCAGCTTCTTCAGGTGCGGTCGAAGGATCGCATCCTGGGGGTATTGCCCTTCTTTCACGCTTTCGGCAAGACCGCTGTGCTGAACACCCCCTTGGCGGCCGGCGCATCCGTGATTCTCATGACGGAATTCAATCCCGCGGCAATCCTCAAAGCCGTTCAGGATCACCGCATTACGATATTCCCTGCTACTCCCTATATATATCGAAAGCTGCTTTCCTGTCCTGACCGAACGGAGTACGATTTCAGCTCAGTGAGGTATTGCATTTCTGGAGCTTCGGCCCTGAAGCCGGATCTGTTGGAAAAATTTGAGAAGGAGTTTTCGACAACCATTGTCGAGGGTTACGGTTTGTGTGAGACGACCGCCGTTGCCACCTTCAACCAATTGCATCGAGATCGCCGTCCCGGATCTATCGGAACACCTATCGAAGGAGTTGACATAAAGCTCATTGATAATGATGGAGAAGAAGCACCCCCGGGCGAGGTCGGCGAAATAATAATCCGAAGTGATTATATTATGAAGGGCTATTTAAATCGTCCCGAGGCGACAAAAGAAGTGCTGAGAGACGGTTGGTTCTACACGGGAGATCTGGCTCGCGCCGACGAGGATGGCTATCTCTACATCATTGACCGCAAGAAGGACATGATCGTCAAAGCCGGATTCAGCATCTACCCGGTTGAGATCGAGAGGCTCCTTTTGTCCCATCCCAGCATTGCTGAAGTCGCTGTTATTGGAGTCCCCGATCAAGTACACGGTGAAGAGATTAAAGCCTGCATCGTCTTGCGCGAGGGAGCCGAGCTGACCCTCGCCGAATTGGCTGATTATTGCCGCGAGCGGATGGCTCGTTACAAATGCCCTCGTTACGTTCAATTCTACAAGCAACTTCCCAAGAATCCCTCGGGCAGAATCTTGAAGAAAAAACTGCGCCAAATCTCCGGTTTGGAAGAGAGGAATTAATGTCATATAAACTCACTACGGCTCAGCCCGCTGATGTGGATTCCTTAACCGAGATGTATCGGCTCTGCTACCCCTTAATTGATCTGAGCCCCGAAGAACGGTATAACTACTTTGTGAGGAATCCCCGCTGCAGTTTGGAAGACGTTTTTATCGTCAAGGATGGAAAGGAACCCATCGCCAGCATGATCGCATACCGATTTGATCAGTTTCAGGAGGAGGTTGAGATCCCTGTCATTGGTATCGCGAACGTCATGGTGGCGCCGAACCATCGGAAACGGGGCGTAGCCAATTTTATGATGCAGCGTTCGCTCGAAATCTTCGAAGAAGAAGGCATCGCCGCGGCGATACTCTATCCCTTTGAGCACCGCTTTTATCGGTACCTCGGCTGGGGCTACGCCGGCGAAATTCGCCAGTACCAGATCCGTTGTCGTCAACTTGCGGAGTATCTTGAAGAAGAGGAGGACGACGACCTAGAGACGGTGCTTTTTCAGGAACGGCAAATGCCGCAATTGATGGAATTCTACGACGCCGTCGCTTCCAGGTCCAACGGCATGCTGAGGCGAAATGAAGAGTACTGGCGCGGAAAACTCGTCGCGCCCCCCCGGCAGGCGGTTCTCGCCTATTACAACGGCGAGATGATTGGGTATTTAATTTATTCTCTGGAGAAGATCCATACGGATAATCCCTTCGTGCAGGAAATCGTGGTTCACGAATGGATGGCTCCGACGTTGGACGCTCGAGATGCGCTTCTGGGATTTCTGGCAAAACAGTCTGATCAAGTGGAAAGCATCAGGCTTTCGCTGCAACCGGATGAACCCTTCCACCTCTGGGTTGATGATCCCCGCAATTTGGACCATCGGTTTCTGAACAGGTTGTACGCGCATACGGCGATGGTCGGCCTGGGTTGGATGTACCGATTGGTGAGCCTAAAGGAGGCATTCGAAAGCGGTCGCCGCTTCAATAACGTCAAAGGAGTCCTGAAAATCGAAGTGGAAGATGACCAGTTGGGAGATCGGGAGATCGGGGTGACCTTCTCAGGTAACGGCGCGAAAGTTGACAAAGCCGCATCAAAACCGGAGAGAATAGTGCGCGGCAGCGTGGACATTGTATCCCAACTGTTCTGTGGTTATACCAGCGCGCAGGAGGCTTACGAACAGGATCTGCTTGAATTTGAAGGAAAGGATACCATTGAATTCTGCCAGCAGGCTTTCTGGCTTCCGGCGCCGAGATGTTATGATCTTTTTTAAAGGTTGATTTTGCGTAGAAAAGTTCATTTTCGCTTGACTGGAAGTGATCCAGGGTTTAACTTTATAAGTTTCAGAAATTATGAGGATAAACTATGCGCATTGGACTTCTGACTGGAGGGGGTGACTGCCCCGGTCTTAATGCAGTCATCCGTAGTGTTACCCGCCGTGCCATTGAATCCTACAATTGGGACGTATTGGGGATCAGAAACGGTTGGGCTGGGCTCATTTTCGGCCAGGTTGAACCGCTCTCCCTCTATTCTGTCTCCGGGATCCTGCATCGCGGCGGCACAATTCTGGGTACCTCGAGAACGAATCCCAAGGCCAGCCGGGATGATTGGGCCAAACTCAAACACAACATCAAGAAGTACAGTATCGATGCTCTCATCGCCGTCGGTGGTGAAGATACTCTTTCTGTGGCTCTGCAGTTATTCCAGGATGGCGTCAACATCGTCGGCGTTCCCAAGACCATAGATAATGACATAAAGGGCACCGATTTTACCTTCGGTTTCAATACCGCTGTGTCCATCGTCACGGAGGCGATTGACCGCCTGCATACCACCGCGGAATCGCATCATCGCATCATGGTGGTCGAAGTCATGGGGAGGCATTCCGGTTGGATCGCGGTGCACTCGGGAATCGCCGGTGGCGCCGACGCCATTTTGATCCCTGAAGTTCCCTTCGACATTGATGAGCTCTGCCGTAAGCTCAAAAAACGCCACCAGCACAAGGATTTCTCCATCGTCGTCGTTTCGGAAGGTGCTGTCTCCAAGGATGGGAATCACATCGTGCAGAGCGACAAGAAAGATGCCTTCGGTCATGTAAGATTGGGGGGAATCGGCAGGGTTGTCAGCGATGAGATCGAGGAGAGAACGGGGATCGAGACCCGCCTGACCGTTCTGGGGCACACCCAGCGCGGAGGCAGCCCCACGGCCTACGACCGCATCCTGGCCACCCGATTTGGAGTTCGCGCCGTGGACGCAGTGAAAAAAGGCGATTTCGGGAAGATGGTTGCACTTCGTTCGGAGAGCATCGTTACCGTGAAGTTAGCAGATGCCGTCTTGGAGAATAAGAAGGTGAATATGGAGCTCTACGAGATCGCCGAATTATTCTTCGGGTAGCGTCTTTTTCAGTTGCCGGAAAGCTCATTACGGGAGAGTCTCTTCCACTAAGATTTTCGACCACAGAAGGAAGGAATCGTGTCTTATGCTGACGATGAGGCATTTCCGGGCGGAATTACGCAGCATTCTTGAGCAGTTAATCAAGCTGTACCACCCTGAGAAGGTCATTCTGTTTGGGTCCCTGGCGGCCGGGATCGTCAATGAGGACACGGATATCGATCTTTTCTTAATTAAGGAAGACATACCCGAATTGGGTGTCGAGAGAATTCGTCAGCTTGATAATATGATCCGCTATTCGCTGGCTACTGATTTCATTGTTTATAAGCCCTCGGAAGTGGAGGAGCGATTGCAGCTGGGCGATCCATTCTTGAAAAAGATTTTTGAAGAAGGCAAGGTAATTTATGAAGCGAATTGAGATCGCCAGAGAATGGATTGACAAAGCAGATGAGGACTTTGGATTTGCTTCCCTCAGTTTGGAACAGACGTCATACTTCTCCCAGGTTTGTTTCCACTTTCAGCAAGCTGCTGAAAAATATTTGAAAGCTCTGATCGTTGCCCATGATTTAGAGTTGAGACGTATTCATAACCTCATGGAATTATTTGTGATTAGCAAAAAGGCTGTTCCTGAAGTTGATAGTTTAAAGGAATCATGTGCATATCTAAATCCGTTTTATATAGACACACGATACCCTGTCCACTGGCCAGGACACTATGATCGTAATGTGGCGCTCGAAGCCAAAAAACACGCCAAAAAAATTGCAGACTTCGTAAAAAGAGCATTAGGAATTTAGCTATATAATCTAATTAATTCAAAAGCGCTTGTATACCCAGACAGGACTCACCATGAAAACTCTACTCGACCTGCGCCCTGACTTTATCAAGCAAAAGCTGGGCGAACAAAGCAATATATGCTTGATCGGCAGCCACCCCGTCATTGAAGCCTTGCGGGATGAGAAGGTCATGGTGATGGCCTGCAATATCCGCATCAAGCACGCCGTCCCGGGCATTATGCGGGCGGCGGAAGATTTGGATGCGATCGTGGCCTTTGAACTGGCCAAATCCGAGGGTGGCCTGACCGGAGGATACACGGGTCAAACGCCCCAGATCTTCTGGAATACCATCGTTGATTACGCCGACAGGATCAACTTCAGCAAGCCCTTTTTTATTCACGGCGATCACATCACGGTGAAGAATACCTCGGATGAAGAGATCAATTCTTCTCACGATTTAATCGCGGCCGAGCTGGCCGCGGGATATACCTCGTTCGCCATAGACGCTTCCTTCAACGAGCTCGAAGATAACCTCCGCATCACCTCTTCCCTGGCTCGCAAGATCAGTGAAATGCAGATTGGTCTGGAGGTTGAAGTCGGCGAAATTAAATCCGCCGGCCAGGAAGGTGAGATTACCACTGTTGAAGAAGCTGTATCATTTATCTCCGGCCTGAGGGATAACGGCGTAAAACCGGATTTGTTGGCCATCAACAACGGCTCCAAGCACGGTAATTACGTCCCCGGCGAAGAAGTTCACATAGATCTGCAGCGCACCGGAGAGATCTTCGAGGCCATTAAACCGTTCGGCGTTTGCATTGCTCAGCACGGTATCACCGGCACACCCCTCCATTTGATGGGTCAATTCACCGATTATGGTATCCGCAAGGGCAACGTCGGCACGCTCTGGCAAAATATCGCCCACGCGCACCTTCCCAGGGACCTGATGGCCGAGATGGAAAAGTGGGCGAAGGAAAATAACAAGAACATCAAGGAAGCCACCAAGCCGTTTAAGCAACAAATTGACTCGATCGGCGAGAGTTTCATTAAGGAGATCGAAGAGCACGCCTATCGAGAGGCTTGCGAGCACATCAAAGCTTTTCGGGCGGTCGGATCGGCCTCCTTGCTGAAGAAAAAATTAGGTGTCAATTGATAATAACCGTCCTTTCAAAGCGAATATAAAAGGTACGAGAAAACGGCGGAGGCATAGACTCTCGGAGGAAACATGGCAATACGCATAGGAATTAACGGGTTTGGTCGCATCGGACGTCTGGTTTTTAAGGCAGCTTACAAAGACCCCAACTTTGAATTCGTCGGCATCAATGATCTAACGGATGCCAAAACGCTGGCGCACCTGTTGAAGTACGATTCGACTCACGGCAGGTTTCCCGATGAAGTACGGGCTGAGGGTGAGAATATCGTCGTCGCCGGCAAGGCCTACCCCATCATGGCGATCAAGAGCCCGGCGGAAATCCCCTGGGGAAAACTGGGCGCAGACGTTGTCGTCGAATCAACCGGAGTATTCCGCGAGCGCGCCAAGATAGCGGGTCACCTGGATGCCGGTGCTTCCAAGGTCGTCCTGACTGTGCCGGCCAAAGATGAGATTGATGCTATGGTCGTCCTGGGCGTCAATGATGAGGTTTTGAGGCCTGAACATACGATCGTTTCCAACGCTTCATGCACCACCAACTGTCTCGCTCCTGTCGTCAAAGTGCTGAACGATGCTTTCGGAGTTCAGCACGGTCTGATGACGACCATCCATGCTTACACCAACGACCAGCGCCTTCTGGATATGCCGCATAAAGACCTGCGGCGGGCTCGGTCAGCGGCGGTGTCCATCATCCCCACGACGACGGGCGCGGCGAAATCCGTTGGAAAGATCATACCCGCATTGAAGGGAAGGCTCGATGGTATGGCCTTTCGCGTTCCGGTGATGGATGGTTCCGTGGTTGACCTGGTGGCAACGCTTTCCCGCGATGTGACGGTTGAGGAAGTCAACGCGGCCATGAAGAAGGCGGCTGAAGGAAGCATGAAGGGCATTCTGGAATATACGGAAGATCCCATCGTCTCCGCCGATATCGTGGGCAATCCGCACTCCTCCATTTTCGATGCCCTGTCAACCTATGTCATGGGCGGTAATGTGGTGAAGGTTATCTCTTGGTACGATAACGAATGGGGTTATTCCTGCAGGGTGGTTGACCTGATTAAAAAGGTGATGTAACATGCCCAAATTGAGTATTGATCAGGTGGTTTTGAACGGCAAACGCGTGCTGCTTCGCGTTGACTTCAACGTGCCCCTGAACGAAGACGGTACCGTGCGGGATGATATCCGCATCCGCGCCGCTCTTCCGACCATCCAGAAAGTGCTGAAAGACGGTGGAAAAGCGGTTCTAATGTCCCACCTGGGGCGCCCCAAGGGTCAGCGTAAGCCGGAGTTCAGCTTAAAACCCGTTGCCGATCACCTCTCGAGATTGCTGAAGCAACCGGTGCAATTCGCCGACGATTGCATCGGTCCCGATGTGGAGGGGATGGTCAAGCGAATGCACAGCGGCGATTGTTTGCTGCTCGAAAACCTGCGCTTCCATATCGAAGAGGAGAAGAACGAACCCGCTTTCGCTGAAGCTTTGTCGCGGCTGGGTGACGTTTACGTTAATGATGCTTTCGGAACCGCGCACCGGGCGCACGCATCAACCGAAGGTGTAACTCACTTCATTCAGCAGCGCGCCGCCGGTTATCTCATGTTGAAGGAGTTGGATTATCTGGGTAAAGCTCTCGAGAATCCCCGGCGTCCCTTCGTGGCTATTCTGGGCGGGGCCAAGATATCCGGCAAGATTGACGTCATCAAGAATCTGCTCCCCAAGGTGGACAGTCTGCTGATCGGCGGTGGGATGACCTTCGCCTTTATGAAGGCCAAAGGATTTGAAATCGGGGATTCGCTTTTCGATCCTGAAACCATCGAGGTCGCAAAAGAGGTTCTAAAATTGGCCGATTCTGCCAAGGCGGAATTCCTGCTGCCGAAGGACACTATTGCAGCGGATAAATTCGACGCCTCGGCGCGAACGCGAATTATGCCCGCAGATAAAATTGATCCCGGTTGGCAGGGATTGGATATCGGGCCTGAAACCGTCGAATTGTTCCGCCGAAAAATCCTGGAAGCCAAGACCGTCGTTTGGAACGGCCCCATGGGGGTTTTTGAAATGACTCCGTTCGCTACAGGAACGCGCGCCATCGCCGAAGCGCTCGCTGAAGCGACCTCCTGGGACGCCACAACCATCGTAGGCGGCGGGGATTCTGCTGCAGCCATCGCCCAGTTCGGCCTGGAAGACAAAATCAGCCACGTTTCAACGGGCGGCGGCGCTTCACTGAAATTTCTGGAGGGCAAGGTTCTGCCCGGCGTGGCGGCGTTAAGTGACGCGAAGTGAGAAGTTGGCAGGGCAGAGGTTTTTCTCTGCCGTGAAAAATCATAGATCAGAACCATGCGAACGAAATTCATCGCGGGAAATTGGAAACTCAATCCCGCTGACAGCGAAAAAACCTTGGAGCTGTGCCGTCAACTGCGAGCCAGATTGTCGCCTTTTTCCAGGGTGAAAATCGCCGTCTGTCCGCCCTATACGGCCTTACACCTTGCTGCTGAGGTTTTCAAGAACACCCGAATTGCCCTGGGAGCCCAGGATCTCTACTGGGAAGATACCGGCGCCTATACCGGCGAAATCTCCGCTCCGATGCTGAAGAGCTCCGGCTGTACTTACGTTATCATCGGCCATTCCGAACGCCGCCAGTACTTCGGCGAAACCAATGAAACGGTGCGGCGGAAGACCGAAGCGGCCTTAAAGCACGGCTTAATTCCCATCGTCTGCGTGGGGGAGACGCTGGATCAGCGGGAAGCGGGCGTGATGGAAGAGGTGGTGCGGGAACATGTCACCGAAGCTCTTCGTGGAAT
>CAZHMN010000080.1:4867-13855 GCA_964533705.1 uncultured bacterium | reverse complement strand
GGGGCTTGTCACATCGTAGCCCGGTCATTGATGGCCGGGCGAATCTCAGCAGCAGTCTTATGTTCGCTTATAATACTCTCACAACCTGCAAGGTCATGTCATCGTCCGGCGGTCCCTCCACCCGGAATCGTTCGACTTCATGGATTAAGCGATCCTTTATTTGCTCCGTCGGCGCCTGGGCATGAGTCAGCAGAGTATTCCGAACCCGCTCTTCACCGAATTCTTCCCCCGCTTGGTTCATGGCTTCGCTGATACCGTCGGTGTAGACGAGCAGCAGGTCACCCGTAGAAAGCTGCAGGGTCTCCTGTTCGTAATCGAGCGCGGGGAAAGCGCCCACAATCAACCCGCCGACGTCGAGCGATTCGATTTTGTTCCCGTCGCGAACCAGCAGCGGCGGATTGTGTCCCGCGTTAACGTACGTGAACGTCTTTTTCGCAGGATCGAAAACGCCGACGAAGAAAGTGATGTACTGTTCGGGTTCAGTATTATTACTGATGATGTTATTGATTCGAGCAACGAGATCCCCAAGGCGCAATTCTACTCCGCACAAAGCACGTAGCGAGGCCTGGAGATTCGCCATGATCAGCGCCGCTCCGGCACCCTTACCTGAAACGTCCCCCACAGCGATGAGGGTACTCCCATCCTCCAAGGGTATGACGTCGTAATAATCCCCAGCTACTTCCAGGGAAAATGTGCTGCTGGAGCTGACCTCCAGACCTTGAGTCTGCGGAATCTCGAGCGGCAAGAAACCGAGTTGCACCCGCCGGGCGACCTGCAGTTCCTCTTCCATGCGCCGTTTGACCAGGTTCTCTTCTAATAAAGTGAAGTTTTCCAGAGCGAGAGCGATCTGATCCGAAAGCGTGGCCAGAATCTGCAATTCTTCCGGGTTGAAATCCTCGCGATCCACCTTATGACCCAAAGCTAAGAATCCCTGCACTTGCCCGTGAGTCTTCAGAGGAAGGATGAGAGCCACGTCATGATCAGAAAGCCACCGCCGCTCAGTATCCGTGAAGCGGACACGAGAGGATGCCACTGCTTCATCCAGCAGGAGAGGGTGCTCATTGTTGCGGAGGTAAGTTATTAAATCGCCGCCCTCTTCGATAGGTACTTTTTCGACGCCTGAGAGTATAAAACTTTCATTGTTTTTTTCTTTCAGAGCGAGACGAACTGTTTTGAGGCTCAGGGTTTCTCGAAATCTCTCCTCGAGCTGTCCGCAGAAGGATTCACAGTCCGCCAATGCTGATGCCGTCTGCATGAATTCCATGGTCAAACGACGCAGTTTTTTCCTTTCTGGATAGAAGCGGTTCTCCAACTGGTTCCTGATATTGCGCTGCGCCGGTGCGAATCCGAGTGCTAAGAAAAGCGCCACCAGCAGTGTTGGCGTGCGACCCGTAACTCCGATACTTTCGAGAAGAATCACTCCGATCAGGTACGCCAAACCGAAAAACGCCACCAGCAACACAATCGTCATAATCAAATGGCGCGTTCCCTTTCGCAATCGCCCCTCGACCTCAAGCAAGCGGTATCGGCCGAACGCATAAGCAAAACTTATCGGTGATGCCAGCAGAAACAGGAAGATAACGTTGGTGACCAGCAGCCGAGGCAAGAGGGCCAGAGTGCGGAAGTAGGGGATGATATTGTACATGTCCAGTATGTAAACCAGAAGCAAGATCAGGCTCCCTCCCGACCCCCAGAAGACCAGTTTCGTCTGCCGCTTTTCCAGGTTGATTGAAGTGTGAATATGATGGTAGCGCAGAAGCAGCAAACCGGCAAACGTTTGAGCTACGATAACACCGTAGACGGTAAATCCAAACCAGGCGACTCCTGCCAGCGATGTGAATGTCAGGATGATCAGAATCACCTGAGGCAAAAAACAGAGAGCGTAAGCTAACCAGGGATGCTTCTCCAGTATCCTGGAGCGGTGTGGGAAGAGCAGATTGAGTAGCAACCAGAACGAGCTGAAGAAGACTGTGAGGATGATGAGGGATCCCCTGATGGTATTCTCGAAAGGGATTTGAAACGAGGCTACCTGTACGAACATGGGTAAGTAAGTAATACCCACAAAACCGGAGACGGAAAAGCTATAAAACGTGAGGGCTCGTATTCCGGGAGAGTCCGGCCGCCTGAAAAAGGCCCAGAAGCCCAGCGCAATGAACGAAAGGAAGATCAGAATCCGTAGAATTTGCAGCACTACGACGGAGTAAAAATGGGTCCCTTGCACCGGCCGGGTTTTCATGGTGGCATGATGTAGGATGCCATCATGAATATAGCCAATGGTCGCTTCCTTCCCGGGCGTATGGGGCAATTCCAGAACCTCGATCCAGAGATCCAGCGAAGCTGCAGATCCATTGATGGTAACCAGTGTGTCACCCCGAACGGGGACGCTTGATGTGATGAAGTCCTCGGGCACTGCCTGCCAGAACATCACCGTGGAATCAGCGACCATAATGCTGCTCAAGACGAATCCCGAACTGCTCCAGTTGATGATCCTGCTGGTATCCCGGGCGAAGATCAGGAGCATGACGATCAGGAGGACCACCCCCAACGCGATGCAGAATCCTTTTACAAGTTTAGCTCCCATGCCATTACCTCAGGCAATTGAACAGTTTTTAGGACAGTCACCTGGCGTGAAGAAATATACGGAATTTACAACGACTTATTTGAAACTGAATCGGTGGTCTGCTTCCAAAATCCAACGGTTCTATTCATCTCCTATCGTAAATTGCTCCCATCTATTTGTATTGGATATTGGTGAAGGAATCAAGAAGAGGCCTAATGGCAGTGAATGTGATCGAGGCCATTAAGTGGGCAATGCATGCGTCAGGAAACTTCGATTAAGTCAATTTTGTTCCGGTCTATTTCTCCTACTTCCTGTTCATAGGCTTTGGCGAGGTGCGGAATGTCCCGTCCTGTTTGAATTCTTCCCCCCCAGCGGGCTAATTCGACTCCGATTGCGTCCACAGCCACAGGATCGAAACCGGCCAGATACTTGCCCACCTCAGCGATTTGGCCAGGGCCAGTGGGGCCGTTTGTTAAGAGAGCATATCGAGCTTCCAGGAAGGTAAGTTGCGGCCTGATCACCGTGGAAAGATCGCCGATGGCCTGATTTAAATCCATCTCTTCGTGCAGCGGCACCCGATCCCAGATCAAACCCATCAGATTTTTCAGACCGAGACTGACGCCGGTGCCGGAATGATGCTTGGCGGTAGGCAGGTTGATGAATAAATCGACTTTATCCAAGATTTTGGCGATATGCGTCGTTTTGAGGACTTTGCCCTTGGTTATTTCGCAGGGGCGGAAGAAACTGGGATCATCAGCGATCAGCACCTTCACCTGCGGTTTCTGTTCGCAGACTTCGCCGATGCCGGAACGCGCCAGGTTTCTTTCCGCCGAAGTGCCCACGGGGTGGTCAATGACGATGACGCGCCGGGCGCCGGCATCAATGCAAAGATCAATCACAGCCGAGAGGAAGTCCGGGTCTGTCGTAGCTCCCCAGTTCGGCGGCGCGGGAAAGGCGATGTTGGGTTTGATCAGCACGATGCCATCCGGCGGTATAAATGATTTCAGTCCACCGATGGCCTCCGCAAGCGCATCCGCCGCTTGACCCGGCTCTCCAGTAGCCAGCCAGACTTTCGATTTTGGCTCAACGGATCCCGCAGTATTAAATGGCACGCCTCCCCAGGGAAATACTAATCCCCCGATTGCCCCAATCCCTGTGCGGATAAAGCTGCGCCGATCCATGACTAATTAATCCCATCCACGACGGCCAGGGCAAACGCCTTAGCGGTGTTCAGCGCGGCGACGTCGTCGTTTTTCTTATCCACGGTCACTCGCACGAAGAAACGATCCTGCCTCAGGTAGATGCTGACCTGAAACAGGGGCACTTCATCAATGCCTGCCTCATCGCCGGCTTCATCCCAGGCGGTCAGGTTGGGGGGCACGACGAGTTCATCGTCAAATAGTGCTGCTGCATTGCCTGCACTACCCTGGTCGGAAATGAACAACTCGAGCGTGGCGTCTTCACCTCCGATTGTTCCATTATAGTACTGTTGCACCGCTTCCACGAAGCCGTATTCAATATACTGTTCTGCGGCCCCGTCTATTAAATCCCACAGCGAGCTGTAATCGTCAGCTTCTCCGTAACCGCCGGATTCTTTGTCCCATCCGGAGATTTCACCGGAAGCCGGCAGCAGGTCAGCCGGTTCCAGCGTTGACGAATCCTTGGGGTTGCTCTCGTTACAGCCTGTCAGAATCATCGTCCCCAAAAACGAGAGGCAGATTAGCAGCAAATGCAAAGGCCTTCTTCGACCGAATTTTGCACGATGATCCATTTAATTTTCTTCTTATCGTAGTAACGTCATAATGCGATTATGAGTTTTCCCGCCCGTTTGCAGCCGGACAGTATAGCGACCCGATCCGGCCGGTCGGCCACGACTGTCAACCCCCTGCCACGAGAAGGTATGCTTTCCCGCTGATAAACTCCCCTGATATAGCCGCTGGATCCTCTGCCCCCGAACGTTAAAAACATCGAGAAGGATTTCACCCGGTCTGTCCAGGCTGATGGGGATGCTCGTGGCTGAGTTGAACGGTTCGGGGTAGTTTTGTCCCAGCGAAATGCCAAGAGGCTGTTGCTGATTTCGTCCCGGAGAGACTCCCTGAGAGGGATTTACTACCTCGACGATTTCGATATTAGCCGGATCGGATATTCCCAGGTTGTAAGGCGGTTGGCCGGCGGTGTCAATGTGAGTCGCCATGTATAAAGTCGCACAACCGTAATCTTCCAGAATTCCCCGGCATACGACGTCCAGTGCCACGGGATCCTGCGAAAGGATGATCGCTTTATGCGCAAATTGCGGTAATCCCGTTGGCCCGCCGTAGTAACTGCCGTAAATCGCGTCGCAGATGCAGAGCTTCTGCCTGGAGCCGTATTCCTGAATGAGGGCTGAGTTTAAAGCGGGAATATACGGATCGCAATATCCTGCATGAATATAGCCGGGATTATGAATCGTGCCATAGTGATTCTTCAGCGAAAAAGTCGCTCCAGCGAAAGTGTGATTCTTCATGACGGAGAGGTTGATCAAAAAATCGCTGTGGTCGCTGTAACAGCGGCTCACCTGTTGCAACGATCCGTTGATGTTGAGGTAATTGGAATTGTAGCCATAACCCGCATGATCGGTGCCAACGCAGCGCACGCCCGAAGTTGACGTGTTGATCGTATAGCCAGCATCCTCCAGCTCCCAATCAGTGCGATCCCAGATCAGGATGTTGTTGATCGGATAGTTGCCCGATCCCACCGGGGTTGAGGCCAGACTTTCGGCCAGTGGATTTGCGACCTCGGGATGGGAGGATAAGTAACGATTAATGGTGTTGATTTTTATTCCGACATTGGCTTCAGGCGACAAATCCGGAAAGAGGTTCAGCCAGCCTTCCTCAGCAGTTGCGGCGTCGGTCAAAGCCATAATCCCCGCATCAATCATAATTCTAACGATGCTGGGATCGATGATACTACCCGTGGCGACCAGATCGTCCGTAACAATGACGACCCGGCTGGTATCGTTACCCGATGCGCGTAGAACACCCGGCCTCCAGATTGATCCGGTGGCCAATCCCAGAGATGCCGCGGCCCCCAGACGCAGAAAATCCCGGCGGCTGACGCCCGGATTTATGCCTTTGGGGGAAATTGATCTACAAGTATAGCTGTGAGTTTTGACTTGATCCCCTAAAGCAACTCCTTTTTTCATTTAATCAGCACCGTTTTTCTGACCAACTGGTCATGATCTGCCCTTAACGATATGAAATAGATGCCCGATGCTAAATTCTCCGGATTCCAGTCATAAGCGTGCAGACCTGCATCTTGAAATCCTCGATGGAGTTCCCCGACTTCCCGGCCGGAAAGGTTCAGGATGCACAGCGTCACGTACGAGGAATGGGCCAGTTGATAGGTAATACGTGTCCTGGCATTAAAAGGAGTGGGTCGCGGCGGGAATAATTTGGCCGCTTGAGGCAGAATAGGAGACTGTAAAGCATGAACGCTGGAGACTTCCTCAAAACGCACGAAGCGATACCCACCCGCCTGCAGACTGTCAATTGAGTACAAATATTCAGGGTTGGGGTATAACGTATCTCCGTTTGCCAAAGTTGGTGCGCCTCCTTCGAGTGAAAAACTGATGCTTAGGGTATCCCCTGAATCGTTCCATGTAGCTGAACCGATCTGGTTGCCGCCTGAGAGCCAGCTATGTCCCTGCGAAAGCTGCAAGATGTCGTCAATGTTTCTGGAAGTGATGGCCAAAGGCGCGACCGGAGTTGAGAAAGTTATCCGAGCGGTATCATCATCATCAATGGCAGTGCTCTGTTGAATGCCCTCCAACAGCTGCGCCGAGGTGATATAGAGCACTTCCTGATAAGGCGTCGTCGCCGCCCAGGCGGGATTGATCAGGGTGCCGTCGTGTCCGTTGCCGGAGGCATCCTGGAAAAGTGAACCGGAACCTTCGTCGAAGTGCCAGAGCGCTACGGTGTTGGCATCAACATTAAACTGATTTCGGGTGATGATATTCGTATCCGCCTCGGCGCCGAAATCCAGCGCAGTTTGCCAGGCTTCTTCCGTACCGTTTTCATGGCTGATCGTGATTTTAGCGTAATACTGGTCGCGCCAGAAATCGAGAACGAAATAAAGAAGGCCTGAGTCTATGCGGGCTTCCGCACCGATATTATCAATGGGGATGGCCACCGGTGGAGCGATCAAGGGGTCGTGAAAAAGTTCTTCGGCATCCTCCGGTGTACCCTGGTCGAACATCCAGAGTTCCAGCTCTTCGTCTTGCCCACCGATCTGGCCGTAGTAGTACTGGCGCACTGCGTATTGAAAGTTATGGGCGATATAGACTTCCGCGGCCCCGTCAATCAGATCGTAGAGGCTCTGATAATCCCAGGCTTCCGCCAAATCTCCGGCGCCGGTGCCCAGAGCCCAGCCCGGAACCTGCTGGTCACCGACCCGAAGATCAACGAGGTAGACGTAAAAGGGATCGAAATTCTCATCGTAGCGGATTGTATCCGAAAGCCGCGTTTCGTCAACCCATCCGCAAAATTGCTCCGTGGAACTCCCTCCGATGTAAATCGGCCCGGGAGCCTGGGCCGGAGTTCCCGAATAGGGAAGGAAAGCCTCCTGGATTCCGTTCATAAACAGCCGCAGGCCGCCGCCGTCGTAGCACATCGCCAGATGCGCCCAGGCTCCCAGCGGGAGCGGCGTCTGTCCTGAAACTTCAAGCGCAACCGGCCCTGTGAGAATGAGGGTCGCCGACGCCTTGCCCTCTAAAACCCCCAGCGAAAAATTTCCCACCTGGGAATCACTCCGCAAGATCAGTTGTTGGTGGATTTCGTCTTCCAGGAGATAAACCCAGGCTTCGGCCGACCATAAAACAGTAGGACTCAGCCCCGGATCGGCAGGTACCTCGCCGCGGCAGCCTGCCTGGGAATCTATAGCGTATTGCGTTTGAGCGAAGGTCGGACTGAATGCGATGAGCGAGAGGATCAGGGCGGCAATAAATCCGAATCGAAAGGAGAAATTCATAGCTTTATGATTGTCCGCTATTGTTGGTTGCTACCAGGTTTTGACGACCCGGTAAAAGCTCTTTTCACCTTGATGGACAGCTTCGTGATCAATGAATCGGTTAGCCCGGGTCAGGCCGATTTCCTCATAGGATGTAAAGCTGGGATCGGAACTGCGCTGTACGCTGAAATAACCAGTATATTCCGGCGTCGACCATCTCAGACTGATGTTGCGATTTTCTTTTTGAAGGCGTAGGTTCTCGACAGGGAGGGAAGGGTTGAGAACGTCCAACCTGTGAATTTCGTCCAGATTATTGGTGCCCAGATTGTAGGGCGGTTCTGCAGCCGTGTCCACGTGCGTGGAATAGGCTAATGTGGTGCAGCCGTATTCCTCCAGGATGCTGCGGCCGATGCTATCCACCGCCACCCGATCCTGCCCCATGATGATTCCGTCATAGATCATGTTCGGCGGTCCCATCGGGCCCCCGCTGTAGCAGCCAAAGATGGCGTCAACGATGAAGAGGGCTTCGATTACGTTGAGCTCGTCTCTGATCTGCTGATTAACTGAAGGAATTCCTGGATTACAGTTGTTGGAGTGGAGGTTAGAAGGCGAGTCTATGCAGCCGTAATTGTTCTTCAGCGTTAGGGTCAAACCGGCGCCACCTGCGTTCTTAAGCACGGCAAAATCAACGTGATAATCAATGTACTCTGTGAGAATTCGGGAAGGGTGCTGAATGGACCCGCTGCAATTTAAGCTGACTGTACTGTCGTACCCGACCGTATCGGTTCCGAAGCAACGGACGCCCGTGGGGCTAGCATTTATCGTGTATCCGGCAGCCTGAAGTTCCCAGTTGTAGCGATCCCAGATGATGATGTTATTGGCTGGGAATGGCGTCCCATTGAACGTCATCTCTTGTAGTCCCAGAGTCAGAGCGTCAACGACGGCCGGGTGCGTTGATAGAGGCGTGTTGATGCTGTTTATCTTAATGCCGATGACACTGTCCAAAGTGATTCCGGGAAAGCTCGATTTGTAAGCCTCTCCGGTTTCGAAAATGCCGGTGAGCCGTCGGATGGCTTCATCCATCACCACTTTGACGTAGTCGGTATTGATCTGGGAGCCGGTGTGTGCTGACTCATCGCGTGAAACGACTACTCGAACTTGATCCAGCGGGGGTGGTTGTGCGGTCGCCCTGCGGCTGATGATGAAAAATGACCCAAACGTTGAGGGCAGGGCCGCTGCAGCTGTGGCCGCCAGAGAAGCCGAACGTATGAATTCACGTCGGCTTAATTTGTTGGAATTCTTGCCATTTACATTCTTCTTCGGTTTCTGCATGTCTAACTGATCTTTCCTGGATTCTCATCGTCCACGAACTACTGTCATCAAATCTAATCTGAGCGCTGGCATGATGGACTTTTCAGGTTAAAAGATGCCCTGAATGGTTTCAC
>CAZHMN010000080.1:0-4767 GCA_964533705.1 uncultured bacterium | reverse complement strand
GGTGTTGACCATTCCAGAATAGCGTCTGAACCGTTATGAATTACCATCAGGTTCTCCACCGGTTTGGACGGATTCAAAACATCCACCCGCTCGATCTGGCTGAGATCAGCGATGCCCAGGCTATAAGGAGGTTGGGCCGCCGTGTCAATGTAGCCGGAAATATTGATTGTAGTACACCCATGATCCGCTAATATGCTTCTGCAAACGGCGTCCACAGCGACACGGTCTTCACCCAAGATTATACCGTCGTAAGTCATATTAGGGGGGCCGCCGGGGCCACCGTAATAACAGCCGAAAACGGCATCCACGATAAAAAGGCTTTCCTGAATGCCCAATACGTCACGAATCTGCTGATTTACAGAGGGTACATAAGGATTGCAATTATTCCCATGCATTCCCCCGGGATTCTGGATCGAACCGTAATGGTTTTTCATGCTGAAGGTCACGCCGGCGAAGCCATGATTCTTCATGACTCCGAAGGAAATCAGGTAATTGCAATATTCCGTCAAAATTTTCGACGGGTGTTGGTACGATCCGTTGCAGTTCAAATACATATTATCGTAACCCACCGAATCGCTGCTGAAACAGCGGATACCGGTAGAGCCGCTATTGATGGTGTACCCGGCGTTCTGCAGTTCCCACGTGGTCCTATCCCAGATGATGATGTTGTTGGCGGGAAAGGGGTCGCCGCTGAAAGTCATCTCCTGCAATCCGGTGGCTAAGGCATCCACCACCATCGGGTGCGTTGAAAGCGAACTATTGATGCAGTTGACCTTAATTCCGATAACTGAATCAGAGGAGATGCCGGGAAATACCGATCGGTATGCTTCGCCAACGTCCATGATGTTGGTATAGCGCCTGATCGCCTCGTCCATCATCACCCGGACAATGTCTGCTTCAATCTGTGAGCCTGTATGTGCAGCCATATCCCGAACGACGAGTACTCGCGGGTCATCCAGCAACCCGGAAGCGGTGGAGCGGCGACTCAAGATCGAGAAAGTCCCCACGGGAAGGCTAATAGCTGCGGCTGAAGCAGCCGCGGCTTTGAGGAATTTTCGCCGATTCATTGTGCCTGTTCTTTGAACCCGTTCCACCTTCTATTGCCTAACCGATGGACAAACGACGGGTGAACATTCGATTTGCGCTTACAATTTGCATGCAATTGTTGAAGGAATAAAATAAAAATTACGAAAATTTATCTCCAGAATCAAGTAAAATTATTTAATACGGGCGATTTTATTATTCTTGACAAACTATCTAGAAGCTCGCACTCGCTCTGATTTCGAGTCGCCAGGTCAGGTCGTCACTTGAAGTCGTATAGGAATACTCGTAATCGCCATCGGCCCGAAATCTCAAGACGAGATAATGTTTATACGTCCAATCAAGTCGAGTGTAACCGCCGAAGGACAATTTCGTCTCCTCGACCGGCACACTCCCTCGAAAATAGTCCAGCGATAAATCCGTCCGCAAGGTGCCTTGTCCTAATTGCCAGGGAAGCCTGAAGCGCCGATCCAGATAGCCACCGGGAGATAGTTCCCAGCTTTTGAGATTAGGCTCATCCGTGATCGTCGCGTAGAATTGGCCGCGTGTAAACGTTTTTGAGGACCACCTTCTATACCACTCGAGGCCCGGTCTGTGCCGGAGTTCGTTCCCGTCCGGTGCTAACGACCGGTTTAAGCTGTACTTCCAGTAAATCTGGTCGCTGGCGATCGGTTTCCATTCCAGGCGGGTGGTAAAGTACTGCTCCACCGGCAAGCCGCTGGAACGCACCTCGGTTGCGGTCTGATAGAGTAGCCATCTGGAACCGGGCGCCCAGGTGATTTGCATAGCGTCAGAATCATAGCGCTGGCTCTGTGCATTGGTCGGATAGTCCTTCCATCCGAACCCCAGGTCAAAGAGACTGTACTCTTCGCTGATGCCCACCAGCGAATCTTCCGCGTTGCGCACCAGGTTGAAGCGCAGGGAAACCGGATTGAAGGTCGCAAGATAGACGCCGGGCGCCAGGTCTATCTGGGCGATGCCCTGTCGCTCGAGCTTCAGGTTTCTGGTATCATACATTGGATTAAAATCATTCTGAACGTAACTCGCTTCGCCGTCTAAGTAGGTCGTGACGCCAGGAATGAGATCTCGGGAATAAAAAGTCCCTCGAGGAGCCAACTCCTCTCGATCCGGTTGGAATGATCCGCCGCCTGCGGATTTTTCGCTCTTCGTCCAGCGGACTTCCGGGTAGAAATTCACGTTAGGGCCGGGTACAATAGTCCATCGTGTCAGGATTGATTGAGTGCGCAGCTCGGTCAGAAGGGAGTCCGGTTTTCCAACCGAGTCGAGGCGAACCTCGCTGATCCGGCCCAGTACCAGCAGGCGACTGCTGCGCAACTTCAACGCTTCCATCAGGCCAGTGCTGAACGCCGTCTCAACGCCCAGAGATCCGATCCAGCGTTCCCTGTCGAGGGAGTCAGATGCAGCGTCAAAGTAATCGAATGTCCCGAAGGTCGAAGTCCCCGGAATAGGGGAGAGCTGTCCCCCGAAATGATGGTTTCTCTCCGAACCGGTATTGCCGCGCTTTTCCTTTGTGCTCCCCTCCATCCAGATTTTACCACTCGGCTCGAATCGTATTCCCAGCTCATCTTCGCCCTCCAGGTATCCAAACTCGGTCGAACGGTCTTCCAATGTCGCCAGGCTGTCTGAAAGCGCCAGCAACCTCCCATTCAGGGTCCAGGGGCCTCGATTGAAATTGCCCTCGATAAAACCGCTATAGGCGCTTTCCTCATTCGAGTCTACACTGCTCGCGCCCGTTCCGATTGTAATTTGGCCTTCTCCGTTTAAAAGGTGACCCCTTGCCTCCGCCACGATCTGGCCGCCCTGAAAACCACCATTGCTATCCTCACCGATAGAATCGGCTTGAGCGTAATTGGGGCTTTTATCGAAGGCGGAAACCGCCACCTGTAGCACATCGCCGCTGGAAAGTATCACCTCTCCGCCTCCCAGCGTTTCTCCGATTTCGTCATCGTTTAGTCGGTACTGATAGAAAACCTCGATGATATCCCCCTCATTCAGCAGTTCCCAGCCGGAGAAGGTGAAAAAAAGCTGCCCCAGCGTGTAATTTAAGGTGTATTCATCTTCGGATAGAATCCGGCCGTTCAGCGAGACTTCCGCACTGCCGACCAGCAAATCGCGGTGCTTCAAAGTGTATATCGGCCCCTGCGTTCCGCTGAAAAACTCGCGTGTTGAATGAGTAATCACCTCTCCGAAGGTCCAATTGCTGCGGAATAGATTGCGCTTTTTGGTTTCGGATCGGGGTCCCGCCTCCAGCATCGCCGTTGCGCCCCGCAGGGTGGTTCGTCCGAAAAAAGGGTCGAGAGTCTGCGAGAATTGCACTCGATTGCCGGCTTCAATCCGCCGCAGAAGATCCCCATCCTTGCCGCGGTAAGTGCCCCCATAGAAGATTTCATCCGGATCGGTGTTATCGTACAGACCGTTAATTGATCTCCCCGACGAGTGATTCAGATACGGCTGCAGCCTACCCCGATGGCGGTCGCTGCTCTCATCTTCATCGGTGCGGATCAAATAGGAATAATTGCCCGTGAGTCCCAGATCTACTGAGGCGCTGGGTGCCATGCGCAAACCCTGCTCATCCCATTTGACTTGGGGAAATCCTGCGGTTTTCTCCAAGCCGTGCGTTTTTTCGGGGAAGATCAATGGCGCGATGTAGATTTCGGATTTCACGTCCAGCACGTCGATGCCGTCAGGGCTCCTGGCGAAGATGTTGCTTCCCGCTCCGGCTAATCGGTGGAATGCCTCTCCAGTCGCCCCCCGGCTTTGATCGTAAAGGATCCAGTTCTCCGACTGGCCGGTTTGAACGTTCTCGGCCTGGTAACGCAGTAATCCTCGATCTGTGGCGAACCAGAGTTCGGATGTGCTGCCGTAAAAATCGCGAGCATCAAAGCTTGACAGCCGACTTTCCCGCTCAAAGGGATAAACCCTCCGGCTTGAAACTTCGCAAATGTCAATGCCGCCGGAGTGTAGTAAATATAAATCTCCTTCGACCTCTTCTATATCCCTCCATTCCTTGCTGCGGAATCCCTGCTTTATTCCCAAAAAGGACCAGTTACGCTGGCTGGTGGAATAAACGTCTATACCCGACTCCCCGAAACACCAGAGCTCATCCCCTATACGCCGTAAATCTCGGTACTTACCCGCCTGAAGGCCGTCCTTTGATCCGTAAAGCAGCAGCGTTTCGGTCTGATTATCGAAGCGTAGAATACCGGCCTCGGTTGCCAGATAGACATATTCGCCCACGGGTTGAATTTTGTAAACTCGGCTTGTTCCCTCCGACCAATCAGCGCGTTTAAGCGGCAGGTATTCCCACTGCTCGATCAGCCGGTCGAAGCGAGCCGCTCCGCGTTCGCTGCCCACCCAGACATAGTCTTCTGCAAAGGCAATGCAGGTCAGCCGGCCCGGCGGCAAGCCAACGGATGGGGTGTAAACGTACCGCCCGCCGGTGAAGAGGTCAATGTAAGCAGCGGCGGAATCTGAAATAACCCATAACTGCTCGCCGTCAGATATGATTTCGAAAGGGGCTAAGTCGGGCTTTTGCGGGAATTCCTCGGGGATGAAAACTTCGCCATCGGCGTCATATTGGAAGAGTCCCGCAGGAGTTGCCAGCCAGACGGCGGTCTCGGTTTCCAGAACCCATTCCGGCAGCCGCGTCCAGGCCGAAGCGGTGTGGCACAGCAGCAGCGTTGCCGCCGCAATCAGGAGAATGTT
>CAZHMN010000079.1:7539-13913 GCA_964533705.1 uncultured bacterium | reverse complement strand
GGCACCGGCCCTCCGAAGGAACCCTCAAAATTCCAGAGCTGCTCATGCCAGGGATCCTTTCGATAGCCGCTGAAATCGGAGGTCTTGAAGCGCAGCGCGCCGCTGAAATCCGTTCCCCCCTCCTTCAAGATCATGTTGACGATGCCGGATTGAGCGGAGCCGTATTCGGCGCCGAATCCGCCGGTCTGCACCGAAATCTCTTCCAGCGCCATCTCGGGAACGTCGCCGTCAAAAGCCCCGGTCTCGGGATCGGCTACCACCGCACCGTCAATCAAGTAGGCCACTTCACGGTTGCGGCCCCCGCGGATGTGCAGGTTCCCATCTTCCTCAACCGCTCCTGCCGTCAAGGATAAAATGTCCTCCATTTCATCAACCGGCATCCGCGCCAGATTAGCCCCGGTGGTGGTCACCCGGCTGGCGGTTACGTCTTTTTCGATCAGAGGCTTCTCAGCAACGACTACGACCTCTTCGCCAGCCTCAAGTATGGTGGGTTCCAGATCGAAATCCAGCCTGCTGGTCAGGTCCGTCTGCACGAGAACGTTACGAACAGTAACCTCTTTATACCCCACCATGGACGCCTTGACTGAATACGAACCCGGAGGTATGTTGAGGATAAAGTAATTCCCGTCGAGATCAGTCGTTGCACCTAAGGTGGTGCCCACGATGACAACGTTAACCGCCGGGAGGGGCTCATTGGTATCCATGTCAATGATCCGCCCGGCAATTTTCCCCGTCGTCGCGGCCATCAACGCGTAAACAGGCGTTAGAAGCATCAACGCGACGGCAATCCATCTGGCTGTATTCTTCATAATCTCACCTCTTTGCTCACACTCCGCCTGCGAACTATCCCTTATCTACAAAGGCAAGCTGCAAACATCCGGCAATTTAGTTCGGTAGGGCAGATTAGAACAATGTGGCACTTATTTTCTTTTTCGGAGATATTCGGAGTAGGATTATTTCTACAATCAAAACCGAGAACTTTTCCCGCAGACAAATTAAGTAGAAATTTTTCGGGGCGATCTGTCCTCTTATTGATTTCGAAAAGGCTGGGCTTATAGTTGATTATTTCGGCCAAAAGGTGATCTCAATTGATTTCTGCTTCCAGTCCGAAATTCAGTGCAAGTAGGATTTGCCTGCTAAGATCACGAATTTTTTCGTGAAAGTCAAGTTAAAAATTAAAAAATTTAGATTTCCGCTTTTTAATGAATTTATCAGTTTTACACGATAGACCTCATTAAAAATAGCGTCAACTACCACTGGCGCCAGTAATGCTTTGAATCAGGGCAAATTAATACGCTGGATTTTTGTGGCCTTTCCGGTCTCGATGTCAATGGCAACCAGAACGGCATTGAGCCGCAAATTTTCGCTGGCTATCCGGTATCGGTGGGGAATACCCTGCAAAAAACGCTTAAGGGCAATCTTGCGATCCAGACCAATGACGGAATCGGTGGGACCGGTCATCCCCGCATCTGTGATGAATGCCGTCCCACCCGGCAAGATTCTCTCATCGGCAGTCTGAACGTGAGTGTGCGTGCCGATTACGGCCGATACCCGCCCGTCGAGGTGCCAGGCCAGGGCCTGTTTCTCCGCCGTCGCTTCCGCGTGAATGTCAACAATAATAATCGGCGTCTTAACGCGCAGCCGCTCGACTTCTGCTTCGCCCACCCTGAAGGGACAATCAATGGAATACATAAATGTACGCCCCTGCAGGTTGACGACAGCTATGGAGGTCCCTCGATTTGCGACAAACACGCCCGAGCCTTTGCCGGGACTTTCAGGCGGGTAGTTCAGCGGCCTTAGAAGCTGGGATTCCTCATCCAGGAGTTTGCGCCCCTGCGAATAATCCCAGACGTGATTGCCGCTGGTAACCACGTCAATGCCTAATTGCCGGAATGCAAAAAACTCCTTCGGAGTTATGCCCTTACCATCCGCAGCATTCTCGCCGTTGGCGATGCAGAAATCCACATTGTACCGGCGATGCAATGAGGCCAGAAGGCGGGAAGTAATGTCAAATCCCGGTTTACCGATGATGTCGGCGATGAAGAGTACATTGAAGGAAGAAGAGTTTTTCATCAACTTATTTTATTATTTGGCGTAATCGACGGCGCGAAACTCTCGGATGACGGTTACCTTGATCTGCCCGGGGTATTCCATTTCTTCCTGTATCTTTCTGGAAATCTCACTGGCCAGATCCTGCGCTGAATGATCATCGACCTTTTCAGATTCCACCATCACCCGGATCTCTCTTCCAGCTTGAATCGCAAAAGTCTTGGAAACGCCTGAAAAGGACGTAGCCACCTCCTCCAGCCGTTCGAGTCTCTTTATGTAACCCTCCAGAGTTTCCCGCCGGGCACCGGGACGCGATCCTGAAATCGCATCCGCAGCCTGAACCAGGATGGAGATGGGTGACGTCACCTCGACGTCCTCGTGATGAGCAGCAATGGCGTTCTGCACAATTTTGCCCTCACGATATTTCTTGGCCAGGTCGGCTCCGATAGCTGTATGCGTCCCTTCAGTATAACGGTCAATCGCCTTCCCGATGTCATGCAGTAATCCGGCTCTCTTCGCCAATTTGCCGTCCATCTCCAACTCGGCCGCCATCAGACCTGACAGATAGGAAACCTCTATTGAGTGCTGCAAAACGTTCTGCCCGTAGGAAGTGCGATAGTGAAGCTTGCCCAGGAGCTTGACCAGTTCAGGATGAAGACCGTGAACTTCAGCATCCAGACAGGCCTGCTCGCCGATCTGCACGATCTGTTCATCCAACTCTTTCTCGACCTTCTTGACCACTTCCTCGATGCGGCCGGGATGGATACGGCCGTCGGCCATCAAACGTTCGAGCGCCATGCGCGCAACTTCCCGGCGATAAGGATCAAATCCCGATAACACCACGGATTCAGGCGTATCATCCACAATTATTTCCACGCCGGTCACATTCTCAAAAGCCCGGATATTACGGCCTTCTCGACCGATGATGCGCCCTTTAATCTCGTCATTGGGAAGATTGACCACCGAGACTGTCGTCTCGACGCTGTGCTCCACGGCCGAACGCTGTATCGCCTGTACAATGATCTCCTTGGCTTCCCGATTGGCTGTGAGCCGGGTTTGCTCTCGCATCTCCTTTACCTGTTCGGCTGTCTCCTGTCGGGCCCGCTCCAATAGATTTCGCTTTAACTGCTCAAGAGCTTCTTCGGCCGTCATGCGGGCGATGTGCTCTAACTGCTGGTTCGCTTCCTGCAGCTGATTTTCCAGCCGCTGTGCCTGCTTCTCGAGTTCCTGGCTCCGGCTTGCCACGCGATCTCGTTCGGATTGTAAATTGCGAGAAGTTCTATCCAGCTCATCAAGACGATGTTTTAAGGAAAGTTCTCGCTCCGCTATTTTTCTTTCGTGTGCCTCTAACTTTCTCCGCTTCGATTCAATATCCGCTTCAAACCGGGATTTGAGTTCGAGTTGCTCGTCTTTGGCTTCAAGGATCTTCTCTTTTTTGATCGTCTCGGCTTGCTTCCGGGCTTCATCAAGGATCCGTTCAGCAGTAGTTTTGGCGGAATCTAACCGTCTTTGCTCTGTGATGTGCCTTAGTGTCCAGCCTACCAGCACTCCTATTAGTATGCTCAATAGAGCGCATATAATGATTGAGGAAGATAGCATGAGGAACTCCCTGTGGTCTATAATTGAAATTCCCCCGTCGACCTGCAGGGGTGCGGGGGAATGGAACCTGAATCCGCGCACGAACAAAAAACAAATTCTCCAACTTTGTATTTGTTCGAGCGTTGATGGGGACTATAAATATATATCCCCGCGAACAGCCTGCGATTATAAAGAGAACCATGTCGCCACGGTGGGTGCCTCCCTAAACGTTTCTTACTTCCTCCGCCTGATAAGGTCCCGACGAATCGGGATGAGGCCTGTATTACGCGCCTGAGAGGTAGGCTCCCTCTATTTTAGTGTTGGTTCTTTTAAATCGAAACAGGCCGTCTCGCAGGGAATTTTATTGTCAGTCATAAATGTTTCCACGTTTGATTTATACCTCTGAGCAAAGTTCTGCTAATTTTCGAGAGCGATCCGAAATCATACGATTGAAATCGGTAGCTTCTTCTTGATACTGAACTAACTGCTTGCGGGTTTGGATCAACTCGTCAGCCAGATTCAGCGCGGTCAAAATGGCGTTCTTAAGCGGCGGTATGTCCGACTTCATCCGGTTCAAAAGCCGCATGCGCTCATCCACAAATCCGGCGACTTCATGGAGGTATTCGGCATCCTCATATCCCGTCACCGAATACTCCACGCCCATGATTTTGACCCTTACCGATGGCTTCGACCCCGTCGCCATGAGCAATTCTACTTATTTAGAATAAGTTATGATTATTTTACTTCTTCGAGCTTGCTTAAAAGGGTCTGTATCTTTTGACGAATCAGGTCTTCCTTCTGGACGTCTCTCTGATTGCCTTGAAGTTCCTCACATCGGGTGAGCAGCCGCTCGTTCTCCGCTGATTGTTGTTGAATCTCCGCTTCTAACCTGTGGACTTTCTCCTGAAGCTCTTCATTTCGATTGCGAAGATCCTTGAAACGTTCTATAACCCCTAAAACTCTCCGTTCCAATTCCTCAAACTGAGAAAAATCCATAAACAATCCGATTTCAAATTGCTCACCCCCACGCGTATCTGCACTTTCGCCCACGATCAAGACCTCAACTTTGCGCCGAAAACTCTTTCCACTTCGCGGATGATCGTCACAATATATTTATCCACTTCTTCATCCGTCAGGGTTCGATCGGGCGATTGAAAATTCAACCGGAACGCCAGGCTCTTATTGCCTTCGCCGACCTGAGGTCCATGATAAACGTCAAAGAGATCGCAACCGACAAGATACTCACTACCGTGACGGGTGATGCACTCGACGACTTCACCCGCGGCGATGTTATCAGCCAGCGTGAAAGCCAAATCCCTCTGCGCCGGCGGAAACTTCGGGAAAGGCTTATAAGCTAACCGCTCGGGTGAGGCCGCCATCAAATCGGCGACGGTAAACTCAAAGCCGAAAACGGGTACGTCCATGTCGAAGGAAGAGACCACATGAGGATGAATCTGTCCGAACAGTCCGATTTCGCCTTCCCCGCTCCGCACCTGGACGACGTCTGCCGTGAAGCGCTCAGCCGTGTCAATCCTATTATAGTAAAAAAAATCCGATTTGTCAAGTGATATTTCTCGCAACAATCCCATGACGAGCCCTTTCAGGTCCAAAAAATCAACGGCATCTTTTTCTCGATCCCAATACCCCGGTTCCGCGATCCCCGTTATCACGCCTCCAACTACGTCCCATTCACTTTGCCCTTCCCCTTCCGAACAGAATACTTTCCCGATCTCAAAAATTCGCAAATCACAGATGCCTCTATTGACGTTATGGGATGCAACCTTAAGGAGGCTGGGGAGCAATCCATTGCGCAGGTAGGCCATATCTTCACTGGCGGGATTTATCAGCTTCACCGCTGTCGGATACCCGGGGAGGGTCGCCTCACTTGCGGAGATCAAGGGTGAAGTGGTAACCTGGTTGAAACCCAATTTTACGAGAGCGTCGCGGAGTTTCTCCTGGAAAGTCTCTTCGGTAACTTCGCTGACGTCCAGCGAAACGCCCGCCCGATCGGCACTGGGTACTTGATTATACCCGTGAAGCCGGGCGATATCTTCAATCAAATCAATCTCTCTCTCCAGATCGGGGCGGAAGGTAGGAACGGAAACCCTCCAGGGCTCACCGTCCTCAACAGCGCATCCCAAACGCTCCAGATGTTCTCGCATCTCATCAACGGGAACTTCGATTCCCAGAATGGCTGAGACCCGCTCCGGTCGCAGCTCGATTTGGTGCTGCGGAATGCTCCGGGGATAAACGTCCGCCACTCCGGTGGCCACCTCACCGCCGGCTAACTGCGTGATCAATGATGCCGCCATATCCAGGGCGCGGACGGTGGCATTGGGATCAGCGCCGCGCTCAAAGCGACGCGATGAATCGGTGGATAAGCCCAGAAGCTTGGATGTGCGCCGGGTGTTGATGGGATCGAAATAAGCGCTCTCCAGGAGCAAATCCTCTGTATCGTCCCGGATTTCGCTGTTCAAACCGCCCATCACACCGGCGATTGCAACGCCTTGTTTGGCATCGCAGATCAGGAGCATACGGTCATCGAGGCTGCGTTCCACCTCGTCCAGTGTGATAAAGGTTTCGCCCGCGCGGGCGCGGCGCACCACGATCTTCCGCCCCTCTAACAGATTGAAATCGAAGGCGTGCATAGGGTGACCCATTTCCAGCATGACGTAATTGGTCACGTCCACCACATTATTAATAGCGCGCAAACCGACTGCTTCCAGGCGCCAGCGCAGCCAATTCGG
>CAZHMN010000079.1:0-7439 GCA_964533705.1 uncultured bacterium | reverse complement strand
CCGACCTGCGCATCGGAATCCAACACCATGATACCACTGCCGTCTTCTCCCAGGCCCAGTTCGAGTTCAGAACAAATCATCCCTTCAGAGGGTACGCCGCGAATGGATCGGCTCTCGATCAGCGTGCCGTCCGGCAGGGTCGTCCCGGCACCGACGTAGGCGATCTTTTGTCCGACAGCCACGTTGGGCGCACCGCAGACGACTTCGACGACTTTTTCACCCAGATTGACCTTGCAAAGGGTGAGTTTATCGGCATTGGGATGCGGATTGACCTCCAGCACCTCTCCCACGTAGACCCCCTCCAGCTCCGGCCCCACCGGTTCAAGGTTTTCCACCTCCAGGCCGTCCATGGTGAGCAATTCGGCCAGCTCTTTCGGCGAAAGGGAGAAATCAACCAGACTTTTCAACCAGAGGTATGATACGCGCATAGTAGTTAAAATTGACGTAGAAAGCGGAGATCGTTCTCGTAAAACAGGCGGATGTCGTCCACCCCGTACCAGATCATGGCGATTCGTTCTATACCCAAACCGAAGGCAAATCCGGTCCACTCTTCGGGATCAATGCCCACCCCTTCAAGTACATTCGGATCTACCATGCCTGAACCACCCATTTCCATCCAACCGGTGCCTTTGCAGACCCGGCAGCCTTCACCTCCGCAGAGATAACAGGAGGCATCAACTTCCGCCGAAGGCTCCGTAAAGGGAAAGTAATGCGGCCGGAAACGCAATTCCGTCTCAGCGCCAAAGAATTGACGGTAGAAGTAAAGGAGAGTGCCCTTCAGATCCGCGAAGGTGACGCCGCGATCAACGTAAAGCCCCTCCACCTGGTGAAAGACGGGAAAGTGAGTCGGGTCGGGTTTGTCCTTGCGGTAAACGCGGCCCGGCGCGATGATGCGAACCGGCAGTTTGCCGCGCTCCAGGACGTGTATCTGCACGGGACTGGTCTCGGTGCGCAGCAGGCGGTCATCACCCACGTAAAAGGTGTCAGCCTCGTCGCGGGCCGGGTGCCATTCGGGAGTGTTTAAAGCGGTGAAATTGTAATAGGTCGTCTCGATCTCGGGGCCGGTTTCCACCGCAAAGCCCATGGAACGAAAGATGTTACGCATCCTCTCCTCGATCTGTACCAGCGGATGCAGACGGCCGATCCAGGGAACTCGCCCCGGCAAGGTCAGATCGAGGGTAGGCCGAGTCAAGTGTGCGGTTTTAAGCTCATTCTGACGGCGCGAAATGCCCTCGGAGATGCGCTCTTTCAGCAGGTTGAGTTCCGCTCCCCGCGCAGGCCGCTCTCGTGGATCGAGACGGCTTAACTGCTTGAATTCAGCGGTCAGCAATCCCTTTTTCCCCAGAAAACGCACCCGTAGATCGTTCAGAGCAAGCTCATCTTGCGCCTGTGCCAGTTCGGACTCGAACCGGGAAGCCAGATCATCCAGTTCGGACATCTACGACCGTCCTTTTGGGGGAAATTAAGATTTAACCGTGGAGACGATTTGGGCGAAGGTTTCAGGATCCCGAGCGGCGATATCGGCTAAAACGCGGCGGTCAAGGTCAAGACCCTTGGTCTTCAATCCATGGAGGAAGGCTGAATAACTCAAGCCGTGCTCCCGGCAGGCGGCATTTATGCGGATAATCCACAGTCGGCGGAAATCTCTCTTCCGCTGACGACGATCTCGATAGGCGTACAGACGAGCCTTATCAACAGCCTGGCGCGCGCTCGTGATTAATCTGCTGCGTGCCCCCCAGTACCCTTTCGCAGACTTCAATATCTTCTTGCGACGACGGCGGGAAGCTACGATGTTAGAAGCTCTTGGCACTGATACTCCCTGAATTTCAACTGATAATCATTCTGCGAACCCGGCGCATGTCGGACTTATGCACCTGTCCGGCCTTGCGCAGGTTTCGCTTACGGTTGCGTGATTTCTTGGTAAGGATATGCGAAGCATATGCCTTCTTACGCTTGATTTTTCCGGTGGCGCTGAAACGGAAACGCTTGGCAGCGCCCCGGTTGGTTTTCATCTTCGGCATTGAAATACCATGGTATTTAGTTTGATCATCTTTCCCATCTCGTACGATAATAAGCGATATTTATAAGCATAAATCGAAGTAATCACATTCAATATCCGGTAGAGATCGGGCGCCAAGTACGGCAAAAGAACATAGCCGTTTACTTCTTGGCCAATATAAGCACCATATTGCGATGCCCCTCCATCTTGGGGCTGGATTCCACCTTGGCGACGTCCTCCAAAGCCTCAGCGAACCGGTTGATGACCTCCTCCCCAAACTCCTTGTGGGTGATTAAACGCCCCCGAAAGATCACTGAAACTTTGACTTTATGACCCTGTTGCAAGAACTTTCTGGCAGCTTCAGCTTTGAAATTGAAATCGTGGTCGCTGATCTTGGGGCTCAGCCGAATCCCTTTCATCTGGCTGGAGGCCTGCTTTTTTGCTCCACGCTCCCGCTTCGCCATTTCGTAGCGGTACTTTCCGAAATCCATGATCCTGCATACGGGCGGTTTGGCGGTGGGTGCGATTTCAACCAGGTCTAATTCGCGCTCTTGAGCAAGTTCCCGCGCTTCACGAATGTCAACGATACCGACCTGTGTGCCATCTTCATCAATGAGTCTGACAGGCGTGATGCGGATCTGTTCATTGATGCGAACTCTTTTATGGGCTACCGGGCGCGGTGATTTTTTCTTAATACTCAGCCCTCCTCAATTATACTGCGTTTATCTCGAATGATTTCTTTCATATAGGCAATCACCTCCTCGCAGCTTTTGCTGCCCTGGTCACCTTTCCCCTTTAAACGCAAAGAAACCGTTCCATTGTCCACTTCTTTCTGACCTACGATGAGCATAACGGGGATTTTTTCCAACTCAGCCTCCCGGATCTTCCGGCCCACCTTTTCGTTGCGCAGATCAACTTCCACGCGCAGGCCTTCGGCAGCAATCTGTCCCTTTACTTTTTCGGCGTACTCGTTCTGCTGATCCGTAATGGGCAGGATCCGCACCTGAATGGGCGCCAGCCAGAGCGGGAAATCACCGGCGTATTGCTCAATCAAAAGACCGATGAACCTCTCCAGCGAACCCAGCACAGCGCGGTGAATCATAACCGGGCGATGTCGCTCGCCATCCGCTCCGGTGTACTCCAGATCGAAGCGTTCCGGCATGGAGAAATCAAGCTGGATAGTACCGCACTGCCAGGAACGGCCCAGGCAGTCCCGGAAGTGAAAGTCAATCTTGGGCCCGTAGAAAGCACCTTCCCCCGGATTTAGATCGTAGGCGATATCGGCTTTCCGCAAAGCATCGCCAAGAGCAGCCTCAGCCTTCCGCCAGGTTTCCGCCGTCCCGATTGACTTCTCCGGCTGAGTGGATAGTTCCACGCGGTAGTCTTCAAAACCAAAATCGCGATAAAATTCCAGAATCAACCGGATGACCCCAACCACTTCGTCAACCACCTGCTCGGGCAGGCAGAAAATGTGAGCATCATCAATGGAAAAGGCCCGCACCCGGATCAACCCGTGCAGCTCGCCTGATTTCTCAAAACGGTGCACTAACCCTAATTCACCCATCCGCAGAGGCAGATCCCGGTAGGAATATTGATTGGATTTATAAATCAACAATCCACCCGGACAATTCATCGGCTTAATGGCATAGTCGCGGTCTTCCACCCGGGTGAAGTACATGTTCTCCCTGTAGTTGTCGTAATGACCGCTGCGATGCCAGAGTGCGTCAGATAACACCACCGGCGTCCGCACCAGTTTATAGCCGTTGCGCTCGTGAACTTCGGTCCAGTATTTGACCACCTCATCGTAGAGTACCAGGCCTTTGGGATGCCAGAAGGGCGTGCCCGGCGCTTCCGGGTGGAAACTGAAGAGATCTAACGTTTTCCCTAAGCGGCGATGATCGCGTTTTTTGGCCTCCTCATAACGCTTCAGGTGCTCTTCGAGAGCCTCGGCGGTGGGGTAAGCCGTGCCGTAAATGCGCTGCAGCATAGGCTTCGATTCATCCCCCCGCCAGTAGGCACCGGCCAGTGACAGCAGTTTGAAATGCTTGATCATGGCAGTGCTCGGCAGGTGAGGCCCCCGGCACAAATCTATGAAATCGCCCTGCCGGTAGATGGAAACGATGTCCTCCATCTCTTCCAACAGTTCTACTTTAAGCAGTTCACCCCGCTCCTTAAATAATCCAATCGCCTCTTCCCGGCTGATTTCACGCCGCTCGATGGGCAGCGCCCTCGATGCGATTTTCGCCATGCGCTTCTCGATGCGCGGCAGCTCGTCCGGCTTCAGAAATTCAGGGAGCAGAATATCGTAATAGAAGGAATCTTCAAGAGCCGGGCCGATGCCCAATTGAGCGTCAGGGTAAAGCTCTTTGACCGCGTGAGCCATCAAATGCGCGCTGCTGTGCAGGTACACGTCTCGGCCGGCCGGGTCATCGAAACCCAGAAAATCAACCTCAGCATCCGTCGTAATCGGTCGGGTCAGATCAATGACGGTATCCCCCACTCTGGCGGCCAGAATGCGGCCGTCATCCGAGAGACCCTGCTGCTCAATAATATCCAGCGGTGTGGCGCCCGCTGGGACCTCTACGACTGATCCATCCTTCAGAGTAATCTGCATAACCGGCTTGTCGAAGATAGAAAAACCCCGCCTAAAGCGGATCTACGAACCAGAAATATAAATACTTTGTCTCCATTGCACAAGGAAAAAATCAGGAAATGAAGATACAACTAAACAACAGTCTATAATGCTTTCTCGGCTGGATTGACAAAAACTTCTATAATATAATACCTTATAATCCCGATGTCAACAAGCAATAATAAAATGCGCGATCAATCATCCCGCATTCCGCCCACTTCGACTTCGACGCAAAAAATTGCACTTGACTTTTTCAAATATTGTCTTATATTGACTTGAGAGAATTTCGGGCGAGATCCATAGGAATGCTATGGATCGCCTTGTCGTGCAGGCTTCGGGCTTGTAAGATGAAGGTGCCGTTGAATTGACCCGTTACGGGAGTCATTCAATTGCGCCTTTTTATGTTTAAATTAACATCATCTTAAAGTGAGGCTCTCGATGCGCATATCAGCCTTAATCTCCATCCTCCTATATGCTGTGCTGTTCCTATTTTTGTCTACAGCCACCGCACAAGTGCAGGTGCTGGAGGCCTGGTGGATAGATGAAGGGGAAACCGATTCGACCGGATTGGGAATGAGCATCGCCGCTTTGGGCGACGTCAACGGTGACGGCATCGAGGATCTCGCTGCCGGAGCACCAGGGTATGAAGGCGGAATTCCTGGTTTTTACGGCACTGGCAGAGTGCACACCATTTTAGGCGATACGGCCTATCATCAATCGGTGGGGATACCGTCCGAAATCCAATCCTCAATCCCTTCATCCCAAATCCTGCTGGAAGCGTATCCCAATCCGTTCAACGCCACCACAATTCTCAGCTTCCAGTTGCAGGTTGCAGGTTTTATTAAACTGGATATATTCGATATTAACGGACGAAATGTAGGGGCGGGGTTACCCCGCCCCTACACCGACGGATTCGGAGAATTCGACCTACATTGGTATCCCCCCGGAACCCACCAAATCAGCTTCGATGGATCGGGATTGACCTCCGGCATCTACCTGGTGAGATTATCAAATGGGAAAAATCAGGTAACTAAGAAGCTCGTCCTGATCCGCTGATGGAAACATCAGGGAGGAGAACCTTTGCGATTGAGCAACCAGTCGAGCCAGTTGGTTATGCCATCTCCTGTCTTGGCGGAAATAGGCAAAATGTCCAGCCGGCCGTTGATCTTCTGGAGGTTGGTTTTTAGCAGATCGAGATCAATGTCGAGGTGGGGTTCTAAATCCATCTTGTTGATGAGGCACAGGTCGCATTCGCGAAACATGAGCGGGTATTTCAGCGGCTTGTCTTCCCCTTCGGTCAGCGAGAGCACCACAACCTTACAATCCTCCCCAAGATAAAATTCCGCAGGGCAGACGAGGTTGCCGATATTTTCGATAAACAACATCGAAATTTCTTCTAAGTTCAGATGCTCCAGAGCAGCCTGCACTAAGTGGGAACCGACATGGCAATCCCCTCCGAACGGTTCGGTATTGGCCTGCACGACGGGAACGCCCAGAGGCTGCAATCTTTCGCTGTCCAGCGTGGAGCTGATGTCGCCTTCGATGACCGCGCACGAAATCCCTCGCTCCTGAAGCAGCGGAATCGTCCTCTGCAGCAGAGTTGTCTTGCCTGATCCCGGCGAACTCATGATATTCACGACGAATATACCGTATTGATCGAAGGTCGAACGGTTTTCTCTGGCTCGAGCGTTGGATTCCTCCAGAACGTCACGGATGACTCGAATTTCCATTATCCTCTCTTCAAGTATCCTCAGCGTTAATCCGCTGTATGGAAATACCCCGGCCTTGCAGAACGTCCAAGTTCCCGCTGCCGCAGGAAGGGCAGAGGAAAACCGGCAGGTCCAAACCGAATTCGCGGGCGCAATCTTCACAGCGGCAGAGAATGTCAATTCTTTCGATATCAAGTCGCGCTCGAGGCATCCCCTTTGAAGCCTTGATGGCATCGAAAAGAAAAAGAAGCGTTTCCGGAACGACCGCATCAAGCTGCCCGACCTGCACGTGCACCTCCAATACGGATTCAGGGTGCACTCCGGCGGGCAATGCCTCCGAGACAGTATTCAGGATGGATTCCGCGATATATAGTTCATGCATAAGCGAAACGTCAAATCCTCTATTTTAAAAATATCAAAAAAATCTCTCTTCTTTCCAAACTTTTTTCGCGCTTATCTATATAAAAAATCCCCACATCCTCCCACCTAAAGCCATTGGTTGAATGCAGGTAAATCTTTTTTATACGTGGGCGATACTGGATTCGAACCAGTGACCCCTTGCGTGTCGAGCAAGTACTCTAGCCATCTGAGCTAATCGCCCCAAAACGTCCTTTTCAGTGGACTTCGATGATATCCGTGCCGGAGGCCGGAATCGAACCGGCACGGGTGTTTATGCCCGGGGGATTTTAAGTCCCCTGCGTCTACCAATTCCGCCACCCCGGCATCATGAAGGGTGCAACCGCCATTCGGGTTACAATCCCCGAGGCGGCGACCGGATTTGAACCGGTGAATAGAGGTTTTGCAGACCTCCGCCTTAGTCCACTTGGCTACGCCGCCAGATGAGGACGCCCCCTAAAAGGGACGCAGGCTTAACCCCCACGAAATCCACTTCCGCTGAGGTCATCGGGTTATCTTTGAGCGGGAGACGGGATTTGAACCCGCGACAATCTCGTTGGCAACGAGAGACTCTACCACTGAGCTACTCCCGCATATATCGTGGAGCATAGCGGGATCGAACCGCTGACCTCTTGAATGCCATTCAAGCGCTCTCCCAGCTGAGCTAATGCCCCAACTAAACCGTTAATACAAGTATTCTATT
>CAZHMN010000078.1:0-14370 GCA_964533705.1 uncultured bacterium | reverse complement strand
AGCCCCCTGAAGGGGGCTGATTGACGGCATTTCAGGCCGCTTCAGCGGCCTTTACACGTTGTAGCCCACCGCTTTAGCGGTGGGCGGAAAAAGAGCGGATACGGAGGTCTTCCCCTACAACGATTTGCACGATCTCAAATCCTGTCAGATTCCGGACAAGTCCCAAAGACCCTTGGTGTCCGGAATGATGGGTATCTCTTACTGGGGGCGACCCACCGGGTCGCCCCTTTTGCTTTGCTGGGAGGCAGGGATTCGAACCCCGATTATACGGTCCAGAGCCGCATGTCCTGCCGTTGGACGACCTCCCAATTTGACCAACAAATATAGTCAATTTTTATCGCCCAGTCAAGGGGAAATTTAAACTATTCCCCATCGGCGGATTCTGGCTCCTGGGGATGGTAGAAGTAGGCTTAGTGACGGGATTGCTATCCTCTGAGCTTGGATGCCACCTGAGCAACCCGCTTGCCAAGAGCCTTGGCGATAGCCAGGTCAGTTTCCGTGGGCGGATTGCCTCCCCGCGATCCCACCACCGCCGAAGCGCCGTAAAATGAACCGCCTTTGTCAACTTTGGCCAACTCGGGTATGCTGAAGAGGTTCCATTGGGGTGGGAAATGAGAGCGCGTAGGCAGGGGGTTGTTCCCCCGGTGAAAGGGAATTCGTGATATTCGGGACCAAATTAGGCTGGATTGACTTGAGGTAGGCTCTATTGGGTATAACCCAGTGCCCTTAGCCGCCGGAGATCTATCGAGCTGGGTTTACCAGGGAGATCCCGCACGTTTGAGACGGATTGATCCAACTGTTCTTGCAAGTAGGCAGCCAATGAATCAGCGATGCGTTTTTCTCGGGGGTAAAGATTTATTTTCTCCGCTTTGTCAACGCCAAGATTGAAAAGCAGCGTGTCCACTTTCCCGTTTTCCAATTGATCTATGAGAATAAGCTTGTATGGACCCAAAACCACCGCACTCCAAAAATTCTTCTTCACTTCAACCATCATATGCTTCGGACGATCGGGATAGGGGTATGGTTGCGTCAAGTTCCACCCGTCGCTGTCCTCGATTTTACTGTCAATCCCAGCCAGATCCAATATGGTTGGAGCGATGTCCAGGGTCGACACACCGTCGGGCTGATCAGGCAGTTGTCGGTGCAGTTCCGGAGGAATGTAAATGATTAGCGGAATGTTGACGAGTTCCTCATAAAGGGTACTTTTGTGGCCCTGCCCACCGTGCTCCAAAAATTCTTCCCCATGGTCGCTCGTGATAACGATGATCGTGTTCTGTTGCAATCCCAATCGCTTTATAACCTGCAGCATGTGGGCTACCGCTCGATCCGCTGTCCGCGCACCATCCATATAGCGCGCATGCTGAACCTCCATGATGATCGTCTTGTTTTTATTAATGTAATCAACGGCGGAGGATTTACCGGCACGATAACCGGGGAAATAGTAGGAAAACTTGACCTGCTCGAGATCGAGAATCCCGTCTTCGAATGGCACAAACCAGTAGGGAGAATGCGGTTCGATGAAGTGTGCATATAGGAAAAAGGGCTTTGTGGATGCTTTTTCAAGGCAATCCTGGGCCTCTCTGGTCATCTGTTTCCAATCTGCATGGACAAAATCCATGGAAATGAAATCGAACTGGTAGGCTAACTCCTCCAGAAACCGGTGGCCTGGAATGAAGGTGTGAAAGGGCAGGAGCAGCTGTTTTGACCCCTTGCCACGCAAAAAGTGGAACTCATTGAAAGAACGGTCGAAGCCATACGGTGGGGAGATCAAATCATTGGCGGAAATCCCGGCGGTGTAGTATCCACTCTCTCTCAGAATCCCCGCCACCGTCGGCACATCTTCAGGTAAATATCCCAGCTCGACCAATCCCAGCTTGTTGGGAAGTCTTGATGTCAGTAGGGATACGACCGAGGGAAAAGTCCAGGACGAGGTGGAGTAGCAGCGACGATAAACCTTGCCCTGGCTTGCCAGCGAGTCAATTGTCGGTGTTAAGGAATAATCTTTAGATACAGCCCCAACATGGTCCGCTCGCAAGGTATCGAACAGTAATACAATGACATTGGGGTGTTCGGAGGTGGATTGAGGGGGCTTGGAGGAGATTCCATTCGCAGAAAAAAAGCTCGCCGATAAACCCTCGACCAGGAAGATCAGCAGCAACGGTATTCCGATAAGGGCCCAGCGCAATGAACGACCCGCATTGAATAACCTGACCATGATCACAGCCAGTGCCACGGTGCCCAGAACGAAAAGAGGCTGAAGGATTACGTTGAGAGCTGTGAACATGCTGTGTCCGAAATATCGGTAGGTGACTTTGGTGCTGATAATCAAGTAGAGGAAGGCAGCAAACAAATAGACCAACATCTTGGAAACATTAGTTAGCTTGCCAGCACCATCTAACCGTGCCAGCAGCACATTCCCGACCCAGCCTACCGTCAAGATGAAGGGTACCCAAATCAGGTTCAGTTCATAGCTGAGCCGCTGCGAATCTATATCCAGCAGTGCAATGATGAATCGTCTGGATATGTCACCCCAGAGAAATGCCACCATGATAGTCAGGAGCCAAACGTACTTCTGACCGTACCAACAATGCTTTGGAGATAATCGGCTGTAGAGGAAGTTGATCCCTTCCGCCATAATACCGAACATTAGGAATAATAAACAATAATACACTACCCCCCATATTATACGCCGTAATCCGAGGCCATGAATTCCAAGAATGCTACCGACCAGATTTTCCCATAGGAGAAAAGCCAGACCAAGGTAAAGATAAAAGAAGATCAGGTTTTTATTCTTCATGATTCCCGTCCTTGGTTCCCAATTAGTAAAACCTGACTTCAGAGCTGTGGGGTTCTAAAGGTGGATACAGCCGCTGAGCAAGCTATGAATTGTGTTGTATAGTCAATGCACGTACTGCACTTTTGTTTGAAAACTGCGAAATATTTTCAGATCATTTCGTGAAATGAAGCAAATACAAGCTTGTATTATATACTTGATGAATTGGCTGCAAGAATGATGCCCCCTCAGTGCGGCTTGTGATATTCATAATTCAGAATCACTGATGGTAAGATGAGTGATGGGTAACCAGGACAACTTTTTAAGCAGTCCCAGCCAAACGGGAATAATAGCCCCTTTCCAATTCAGGCTGTTTGTGTGGAAATATCCAGACTAAACATATATAGGTAGAGATTAAGGCGGGATTTACTGCACGTAACCCAACGCTCTGAGCCGCTGGGAATCTATCTTGTTGGGTCTCTCTGGGAGATCGCGCACGCTTGAGACGGATTGATCCAACTGGTTTTGCAGATAAGCCGCCAATGAATCAGCGATATGTTTTTCCTGAGGGTAAAGATTTATTTTCTCTGCTTTGTCAACGTTAAGATTGAAAAGCAGCGTGTCCGGATGTCCGACGCCATTCTGGTTCTGCAAAATCAGCTTGTACGGTTCCTGGACGACCGCGCTCATATCTCTTTGTCTCGTCTTCAGCATCATGTATCTCGGGCGTGGAGATACCGGGTAGTATCCCAATAGTGACCGCCCATCGCTTTCCAGAATTCCACCGCCGATTCCCGCTAGCTCCAAAACTGTGGGGGCTATGTCAAGAAGAGACACGCCAGCGGGTTGATCGGGGAAACGATATCGAACGCCGGCGGAACATTGATGATTAAGGGGATCAGCACCTGCTCGTCATATAGGGTGGATTTATGGAATATGAACTCATGTTCGAAGAATTCCTCACCATGATCGCTGAGGATGATAATTACGGTGTTATCCTTCAATCCTTGTTGCTGTAAAATCTGGAGCATGTCAGCTACAGCTCGGTCCGCCGTTCTCGCTCCGTCCATATAGCGCTGGTGCTGAGTTTCCATGAGATAAGCCTTGTTTTCTAACAAGAAGTTTATTGCTTTCGGATCGTTTCTACGGAGATCCTGGAAACTGGCGGCGAATTTCACATTCTCCAGATCTATTAGACCTCCCTTGAAAGGAACGGACCAGTAAGGATAATGGGGTTCGATGTAATGTATATAGAGGAAGAACGGTTGCGATCTGATCTTTTTGTAAAGCTTCGTTGCCTGCTTGTTCATCTCACGCCAATCCGCGGTGACGAAATCCATGGAAATGAAACCGAGCTGATAAGCCATCTCTTCCATAAATGAGGGTGCCTGAAAAAAGGAATTAAAAGGCAAAAGCAGCTGCTTGGGCCCTTTGGGTCTGATAAAGTGGAATTCATTAAAAGCATTATCGAAACCGTAAGCGGCGGAAATTATATCATTCGCAGACAAACCGGCGGTGTAATATCCGTTTTCACTCAGAATGCTCGGTAATGTGGGTATGCTGGCAGGTAGATATCCACGGTCTAATAATCCTAATTTATTGGGAAGTTTTGCGGTCAGCAAGGACACGACGGCAGGAAAGGTCCAGGATGAAGTTGAATAGCAGGATTTATAGGCTTTGCCATAACGCGCCAATGAATCAATTGTTGGGGTCAGTTTATAGTCTTCACAGATCGCTCCTACATGATCGGCGCGAAGAGCATCGAAAAGGAGAATGACAATGTTGGGAAGATCGGCCGAAGGATTCCTGTCATTTGTACTGGCCTGCTTGTCTGATTTTAACCCCGTTGATATGCCTAAAACGGCAATTGTAGCCACAATAGGGATTAAGATAACCGCTCTTCGGTAAGAACTGATAGTGGTGAAGATCTTACCCATCACTAAAGCCAGTATCCATGCACCTATGATTAAAGCGACTTGCAGCAGTATATTGTAAACCGATATTATATCGGTATGGAAAAACCGATAGGTTATCTTTGTGCCAACCATAAGATAGAATAAAATGAAACTGAAATAGATCGTCATACGTGAAGGACTGGCCAACTTATTAGATTGTGACAACTTGGCCAAACTTACGTTTGCAGGCCAGCCTGCGAACAATATTATGAGTACCCACAATAAATTCTAATAATAAGATGAGAGTGCAGAATCGAAGCCGAAAAGTCTGACTAGGAATTTGTGGGGAAAATTTCCCCAGAGATAGATGATCAATATCGCCAGTAGCCAGACATACTTCTGACCAAACCAGCGATATTTGGGGCTCAACCGATTATAGAAAAAAGTGATTCCTTCGGTTACCCCCCCGAAAACCAGAAATAGCAAACAGTAATATACAATTCCCCAAAGCGTCCTGCGCACCTCCAGGTTGTAGGTACCAAAGAAGCTACCGACCAAATTCTCCCAGAGGAGAAAAGCCAGACCGAGGTAAAGGTACAGAAAAACCGCGTTCTTCCATTTCATGTCTCGCGTCCTTTGTTTGTTATTCTATCCAATTTGGGTGATCTACTCTCAGTGAGGGCGGATTAGCAGTTCGCCAGTCTACCGCTTTCGCCTTTATAGTGTTGTACTGCAACTATTGCACGAGTATTAGAGAATTTCGAAGTTTTTTACGGACTCTGGTCATAGGACGGTAAAACAAGTGTAAATTTAGATATTATAAAAACAAACGGCAAATATAATGCCCCTGCTGGTTGTTAGTGATGATTTTCCGTCCCCGAATTATTGACATGGAGATATACAAACACCTCTACGAGCTCACTACACTGTGCACTGTACTACCGAATCTCCATGTGATTTTCCGACATTTCTTCAAAATTCGGGTTTTCGTCTTTCGATGAAAGCAGTCAGACCCTCCTCGAAGTCTGCATGAGCTGCATTCTCGACCTGCGCCAGCCGTTCGGCTTCCATATGCTGGATCAGGTCACGATTATAGGCGCTGTTTAATAATAATTTTGCTCTTCGTAGGGCCTCTCTGGGTCCGTTAATCAGCATTTTGCAGATTTTATTCAATCGGGCTTCAAAAGTTACCGCTGGAGCGATCCAATTGATCAATCCCCAATCCTGCGCTGTCTTCGCGTCAATTTCGGATGGCAGCATCGCCAACTCGCAGGCGCGTGCGTACCCCACCAGACGAGGCAGAAACCAGGTCCCGCCTCCATCCGGCGATAGCCCTATTTTGATAAACGCCTGTGTAAAGCGGGTGTTCTCTTCTGCCAATTTCAGGTCGCAGGCCAGCATCAGGTTGAAGGCCACACCGGCTACCGCTCCGTGAACAGCGGCTATAACCGGTTTTGGGCTTTCCCGCACAGCCATGACCATTTTCCCAAAAGCGGCCAAAGGCGCGCGAAAGTAAGCCGCCCGATCCACGCCTTCACGGACGTAGCCCAGCATCTCCTTAATGTCGCCACCGGCGGAGAAAACCTTCCCTGTTCCCCTGATCACAATGACCCGTACATCTGGGTCAACACCGAATGCATTAACTGCTTCTATGAATTGATTGGCGAGCTCTAAGTTAAAGGCGTTCAGATGATCGGGGCGATTCAATGAAACTGCACCGATGGCGCCATCCTTCCGAGAGAGAACCAGACTCTCCACCATCGTTCCTCCTGTCATGAGCTGCGATGTTCTGCCCTTCGCAGAGATAATGTACGGTGGATGGAGGGGGAATGTCAAGTAAAAATGCGAAGTTATGCCAGATTTGGCGCAGCCTTATCTCAATAGGTAGAATAAAAAAGGTATCGTAGTTATATCCCACACCAACTTCCACTCCTTCTTCCTTTTAAAAAAGGTCACCGCGAGGGTAATACAAAAAAAGCTGACCCTTTTGAGACAGCCTCTTATCATGAGGAAGGGCAGCCCCTGAACGGTGAGCTGCCCTGAGTATAGTCACAGGGATTCCATCGTTATATCAAACCGTAAACGGCGGCATCAAACGAATTCAAGTCCTTCATTCTCCCGCAGTAACATCATTCCGATAATAATGCACGATACCGGGACTAATATCCACGATATCGGAGATAAAATAACGGTCAACTCGCAAATCCCGGCGGCCAGGGAGATAATGGCGAATGCCTTCAGAAGATCATTCAGAATTTCTTTTATTTTCAGAAGTTTTACGGCGATGAGGATATCTACGACGCCGATGGTGATCATTGCAACCGCCATAAAGAGAAAATAGGTGATGCCGATAGCGGCTTCGGAGACCGGGGACATGAGGGCAAGCAATCCCCACAGGATGTAGGGCCCCGCCTGAAAGATAATACCCCACCAGATGCTGATCAAGATCAACGCGTCGAGATCATGCAAGTTGTAGCGTTCATTGAGAAGCTTACGGAACATCAGGAGCACATAGACTATGAATACCAGATAGACGAGGAAGACGATTTCGCCCGGGCCGAACGTCGGCGCGTTGAAGCGAAATTTGGAAAATCCAAGCAGCCCCTGACCTATTTTTATGATGATGCCCAGGGGAAATAATATGGCTGACACGATCGCCAACCACCCCGCCGTTTGAAATCGGTTGTCACTCATCTCCTTTGCCTCCTGCACATTTAGGGCTTCTTCGTTCATGAGTTACCTCATCATTAAATGTAATCCGGGATGTATTCCAGAATGTCTCCAGGCTGGCAGTCCAATTCCTTGCAGATAGCCTCCAGGGTACTGAACCGGATCCCCTTCACCTTCCCGGTCTTGAGCAGTGAAAGATTGGTGACCGAAATGCCGATCCTCTCCGACAGATCGGTCAGCCTCATCTTGCGCTTCACCAGCATTAAATCCAATTTTACTTCGATAGCCATGCGCTTAATATAATACAAGATTTTACGAAAGTCAAGTATTTTTTTATGTTTTTCATAAATTCCTTTATGATATACTGAATCCTGGAAATCTCTATCGCATTAACCAATTGGAAGCTGGAAGGGCAATAAGAACGTATTTAGGAGTCGTAGTGCAGCAGGGAGGGGTGCGTGTTTCTCCGAGGAATAGAGGTAAGTGTCTTGCAGCATCCTCTTGTCAGCTACTTCAACCGATAGAACACGTATGGTGCAACAGTCGTCCAGATGAGGATGAAGAGCCAAACGCGCCCCTCCAAAAAGTTGTAATCGTGAAGCAACTTTTGCCAGGGGTGGCCAATGACGTAATGCCCGAAGAGGAATTCAAAACAGATCGTCATGAATAGCCAGATGAAGCCTACCGCCCAGGCCTGTTCGGCGGATTGCAGCGGCCAGATTCGGCTTAGAAGCCAGACGTAGAGCCCCATGAGGATGGCGCCGGATAGGGTGGATAGCTGGTGAGCGGTCAGTTCTGCCATGACCTTCCCGTAGGTGCCAACCCGCAGCACCCCGTTTGCGATGCCGATGACCATCAAGCCCAGCCAGGCGATGACGTATTTGAGAAGCATGGGATTAACTCGCGCTAAGAGATGAGATGAATAAATGTATGACGGTAATCGCGGAAAGTCAAGGTGAGTGACAAGAATGCACCAGGAAAATTCCTGACGCATTCAAACGGATAAGAAGGCAGCAGCGCTCTTCCCATAATTCTATGATGAGCGCTCCAGTAGAATGCTGCACTATGACAGTGAGATGAGTTCTTTTTTTTCCTCACGTCTTATCTGGATTTTTCCTTCGCGAGCTAACCAGCGTACGGTTGGGTCAGCATGACGTTGACTGAGCTTGGTATCCTTCACCAAGCTGGTTATCGTTGCTTCGCCGCGCTCATCGAGATACTTCCATATGACTCCGGCGGTTTCACCGATGTCTTTGCTCATTTGACCCCCTCGTAGCATTAATGGTTTAATGTTCAGTTGAATTGGGTTTAACCTGCTGGAAATATGAGAAATGAATCTTGTATATTGTCAGGTTTAATGGCTGACATAATGGTGCAAGAATATACATTTAATAAATGTATTTGTCAAGAAAATAGAGAGGGGAAAAACGCGGATAGACAGCTAAGTACCCTAATCGTGATCGCGAAGCGAAGCCCTCCGTTGGGGTTTTGCCCCGACGGACACGTGCACCAGGTACAAAACGTAGGGCGGGGGTGATTCCCCCGCTACAGTATTTCTTCTCCTGTCACCAGGCCGTACAGCCTAACGAGAAGGCCGGGGACGTTGCCCCGGAATAAATTCCGAGGCTGAGATCAGCTTAAAGTCGCTGGCGCGACTTCGAATCCCGCTTGGGCGGGATTTTAAGGCAAGTCTCAGCACCAGAATTCATTCTGGTGTGAAAAACCAATAATCAGAGCTTAAAACAACTCCTCTACTTCGTATCCCCCCTTTCCACCAAAATTTCCGTTTCCCCTTCGCTGCGGGCGATGATCGCCGTGCCGCAGGAATCCGACCAGACGTTCACCGTGGTGCGGCACATGTCCAGCAGCCGGTCCACCGCCAGGATCAATCCGATGCCCTCTAACGGCAGCCCCACCGCTTTCAAGACGATGCTCATCATCACCAGTCCGGCCATGGGAATCCCCGCCGCGCCGACGGAAGCCAGCAGCGCCGTAATAGCCACCATGGCCTGCTGAGGAAGGCTCAAGCTGATGCCGTACGCCTGAGCGATGAAGATCACGGCGACGCATTCGTAAAGCGCCGTGCCGTCCATGTTGATCGTCGCTCCCAGCGGCAGGACGAAGCTGGTCGTGCGGTTGGAAATTCCGGCGCGGTCTTCGGCACACCCCATGGTCAGCGGCAGCGTCGCCGATGACGAACTGGTGGAGAAAGCCGTCAGCAGGGCAGGCGACATAGCCCGCATGTATCTGCGGCCGCTCAGTTTCCCCAACAGCCGTAATAACAGCGGCAGTGTGATCGTGGCGTGGATAATCAGCCCCGCCAGCACTGTCACGAAATAAATCCCCAGCGACTTGAACGGCTCGAAACCGGTGGTGGCCACAATGCGGGAAATAAGCCCGAAGATGCCTAAGGGTGCGAAGGCGATGACGAACCGGGTCAGCTTCATCATGACCTCGAATCCCGCTTCGAACAATCCCTGCAGCCTTTCTCGTTTCTTCCCCTCTATCTGAATCAGAAATATACCGAACAGGATGCAGAAGAAGATGATGGGCAGAATCTCGGCCTTGGCCATCGCTTCGATGGGATTGACGGGGATCATGCGCAGCAGAATCCCCCAGAGGCTCTGATCGGCGGCGTTAACGGCTTCCGGATGGCCGTGTAAACCCAGTTCCGCTCCCACCCCCGGCCCGATCAAGTTGACCAGCACCTGGCCGGTCAGAATGGCCAGCATGCTGGTGGTGACATAATACCCCAGCGTTTTTAAACCCATCCGACCCAGGCCGCTGACCTCGCCGACGCCGGTTACACCGGATACGATCGAAGTGATGATCAGAGGAACGATGATCATCTTCAGCAGTCGCAGGAAGAGATCGGCCAGCGGGTTGGAAAGAGGCAGAATAGCCTCGCCCCATAGCGCCCCGGCGATGATTCCCAGCCCCATACCGATGAAAATCTGTGTGGTGAGATTGATTCTGGCTAATTTTTTCAACATCAGCGGATTACTCGCTTGTTGTTTCGTTAGATGATTCGATGATGGTGAAAATAGGAATTTTCAGTGATTAAGTCAAGAATTATTTGAGTGGCGGGTGGTAGCATCACTCCTTTATTCTCTTGAATTCACATTGAAAGAGAGGCCCGAGGATGTTATATTACTGATCGAGGCAAAAAAGCGGAGGTGATCGTGAAAGCGAATATCAAAGATCTCCTGATAGGGATCATATTGGGGCTGATGCTGGCATTAGCGATAGGAGTGTACGCTCAAAACGATGCTCTGGACAACGGCAGGTATCAGATCTCCTACATCAGCGAACGTTTCTACTACGTGATTGATACGCGCAGCGGCGACGTTTACTACGGCTCTGCCGACGAATCCCTCAAGTTCTTTGAAGACCGGGTCACCAAGATGATCCAGGTCGGAACGATAGGGAAATAGGTTTCGCCGCAGGGGTGAAGTTAGACATTGTGACCGTATTGCCTCAATAATCGGGAGAGGGCGGTTGCATCTCAGTTGGGAATGAGGTGTTTATTCGGACTTGAGATGCCGCTTGCCGAGTCGGACAAAGCAACTTTTCAGCGAATTTATTCTACTCTCTGAAACTACTTTCAGGTAAAATCATTTAACTTACTATAATTAATATACTCAAGTAAAACGTTTAAGAGGTGTTCACATGGAAATCGTTTCTGCTGCAATAGAAGACTATCTGGAACAACACCTGCACGCGCGCCCTAAAGTCTTCAGGGAGATGGAAGGATTAGCGGAAAGGGAGGATTTTCCCGTTGTGGGGCCACAGGTGGGGATGCTTCTGGAACTGCTGGCGCGCGCTATACAGGCGAAGAGTATCATTGATCTCGGTTCCGGGTGGGGCTATTCTGGATTGTGGCTGGCGAGGGGGTTGGGACCTGGTGGTAAGATTATCCTGACCGACCACAGCGAGGAGAACATGAAGATGGCCAAAGCCAGCTTCACCCGCATGGGGCTGCGAAAATCAATGCTTTTCAAGCTGGGCAACGCTGTGGAAGTCTTCAGAGAAGAGACCGGGCCGTTCGACATCGTCTTCAATGACGTTGACAAGAAAGATTACCCCGAGGTTATTGATATGGCCTTCGACCGGTTGCGGAAGGGCGGTTTGTTGATCGCTGATAACACGCTCTGGTACGGCGCCGTGACGGAGCCTGACCCGGATGAAAACACGCGCAGCATCCTGGAATTCAACCGCCGGCTATCCGAACATGAAGGATTCCACACGGTGCAGATACCACTGCGTGACGGCATTTCGATCAGTCTGAAGAAGTAATAAGAGGAAATATCCCTTACTTTTAAGGCGTCTGGATCAGGGAAGAACAATCCAACTGCTTTAAACACAGCCCTTTTGGCAACAATAAAAAAAGAGGCGTACAGAAGTGCACCTCTTTTCAATTTCAATCTGTTCTCCCTTTAAGTAGGTTGAGCCGCGTTATTCCTCGAAGATAACCCGGTACTCTTGGTTTTGAAATAATACCCCACCATCGCCACGGTGGCCACAGCTCCGATGGCCCCCAGAATCACCCAGACCTTCCAGGGATCATGCATCTCCCAGAGCAGGCGCGTGGCGTCATCAACTGATGCACCCTGGCCGTTGTTCATCATCGAAGCCATGGTGGTCATGACGTTCTCCTGGGGAACGGCTTCCACCTCTGCAGTCGTCATTCCAAGGTGTTCAACGAGGTATTGCCGGGCGAAGTTGATCTTGCTCCCCAGGCTTTGGTAAAGGAATCCGGAGATGAAGTTGCCCACCCCCCAGCCTACGGCGAAGGGAATGTTGGAATAGCCCATGTAGGTGGCCTTCTTTTCCGGTGGGGCGGTCAAGCCGATATACTCGGAGAATTTGGGGCTGCACCACATCTCCCCGATGGCGAAGGCGAAGATCGCCAGCGCGCAGATCAAACCAATATTGGTCGCGCCCGCCGTGACGAAGGCGACAACCGAAAGCACCATGCCGGCGATCAGGGCGATCATGGGGTGAAACTTCCCCGTAATCCAGCCCATGGGCAGCATCAGAGCGATGATGGCGAAGGCGTCTATGTTGATCAGCATCTCGGGCTTGACGTTGCCACTTTCCAAGACGGTATTCTCATTGATCGCGCTGAAGAGGGGAGCGATGTCACGTGAGAAAACCCACTCGTCTATGAAGTTGGGCAGCAAGTCCCAGAGCTGCATGAACATGAACCAGAAGCCACTGAAGATGGCCAGGAAGATCAAGAAATTCTTGTCTTTCAACGTGGCGATGGTTTCCACAAACGTTTCTCCCACCGTCCGTATCTTGGTCTCTCCGACTTTTTCAGGTTCTCTGTAGAAGAAGATTGTGGGAAAGAAGTTGAAGACCGTTACTCCGGCCGCGCAGAAGAATACTAATTTGAAATTAGTTTCACCGCGCAAAATCGCCGCCAGGAAGGGTGCCAGGAAACCGCCCACGTTGACCATCCAGTAGAAAATGCCCCAGGCGATGGAGCTGTTTTCTTCGGTGGAAGCCTTGGCGATCGTCCCCTGCACCGGGGGTTTGAATATGGCCGTCCCTAATCCGATCAGACAGGCGGCCGCCAAAGCGGTCCAGAATCCCGACGCAAAAGCGAACATAAGATAGCCGCAGAAATTGATCGTATAGGCGACGTACAGGCTTTTCTTATAGCCGTATTGGTCGGTGAAACCGCCGGAAATCATCGGTATCAGGCACTGGACAATCGCCCAGATCGAGTATATCGCGCCTTTCTGAGCGTAGGATAGCCCCAACCCGCCCTCAGCTACAGCGTAGACCATGTACAATGGCAGAATGGCCCGCGCCCCGAAGAAAGCCAGCCTCTCGTTGGCCTCCATCCAATTTGCGAACCAGAAGTTAGGTTTTAATCCCCGCACTTGCATCCAGGGTGATGATTGGCTGCTCAATGAAATTCCTCCTGCGTGTATTCGCTCACGATTATTTCATTCATAACTGGATTAAATTTGCCACGGCAAAGTAAAAGCAAATTAAATCGCCACCCCGCCCCGGGAATGGCTGCACGACAATATAGCAAAGGAAAGAGAAATAAGCAAGATACTCGACTGATTATGTTTATCGCGAAAATCTCGCAGAATGCTCGAGTGCCGATGATGCTCGAATCACTCACGCACCGCCTTGCGCACGAACGTCACCACGCCCAGCATAATGCCGAAGACGCCCAGGAGTCCTTCCAGGGAGGCCAGCGTCTGGCTAAAGCCGCTGATCGGCAGAATCGAACCTAACCCCAGGGTCACAAAGCATTGAATAGAAAACAAAAGACAGGTCCAGAGATCCTGTATAAATACTCCAAATGACATGAATCCAGATGCCAGGTCGTAGTTTATGGCATAGCCACTGGTTATCACCCCGCTGAAAAGATATAGAAACGCGAAAAGCAAAATCAATATCCCTCCTGCCGTAAGAATGCGGAGAGGTTTTTCTCCGTAACCCGTAAACCATTCAAACAGAACCAGCCTGATGATGTACCTCCACCATTCTCTACGTGCTTTATAGTACCGGGTCAGCCAGTAGTTCTCCTGCTCGAAGTAACTCCCGGCCAGGTGGAAAAGGCCATTATCTCGGTAGAGCATCCTGATCTGGTTGCAGAGATGTCTGGCTGTTTTTACGGGAAACGATTTTCGCGCGCTTTTGTCAATTCTCGACAGAGGAGGCAAAAGCCACCTAAAGGAATCTCGTTCAAGACGCGCTTTTTCCTCTTTCTGTGCCTTCCATCCGAATCTGGTTTCCTCATCAATGCTGGCGGAAAATCCCGGCAAACGGAACTGACTCCGGCCAAGATCCGCCTCCCTCAGATCGGCCCCTTCTAAGTTCGCCCGCAATAACGAAGCTTCAGAGAGATTGCTGCCTCTCAGGTCAGCCTGCCTCAGGTCGGTCTGTTCCAGCCTGGCGGCTTTTAAATTAGCTTTATTCAGGCTGGTCTTCCTCAAACCCGCTCCTTCTAAGTGCACGGCGAAGAGATTGGCCCCGCTTAAATTCGCCTCGCCTAAATCCGCTCCT
>CAZHMN010000077.1:0-14490 GCA_964533705.1 uncultured bacterium | reverse complement strand
AAAAAGGTCGCTTAATCTGATAAAAAACTGTCCGGTAAGCTATTGACTTTTACAACAAATCAGAGCTGAGTGCTAATCGCTAACCGCCAACCGCTAACACCTAACTGCCATGCTCCGCCCATCCTGGGACGAATATTTTATGCAAATCACTCACCTGGTGGCTTCGCGCGCAACCTGCCTGCGCCGCAAGGTCGGAGCCATCCTGGTGAGGGATAAGCGCATCTTGACCACCGGCTATAACGGCCCGCCCGCCGGCCTGCCGCACTGCGACGAACTGGGCGGCTGCTTGCGCGATAAACTGGGCGTCGCCTCGGGAGAACGTCACGAACTCTCCCGCGCCGTTCACGCCGAACAGAACGCCATCATCCAGGCGGCGGTGCACGGCATTTCCATAAAAGGTGCCATTCTCTACGCCACCAATCAACCCTGCAGCCTATGCACCAAAATGCTGGTGAACGCCGGAATCAGGGAATTTGTCATCGCCGACGGTTATCCCGATGAACTGGCGAAGGAAATTATGGAACAGGCCGGAGTAGTGGTTCGTAAAGTAAATTATCCTCCTCATAAGGAAAAGGTCGAATGAGGTGCCCGCAATGTGATCAACTGGGTTCCCGCGTTTTAGACAGCCGGCCTCTGCGAAATTCCAAGGCTATCCGCCGCCGTCGTGAATGTGAGCATTGCGGCGCTCGCTATACGACCTACGAGCAGATTGAAATTCGCCTGCCGGCCGTGGTCAAACACGACGGCCGCCGGGAGACCTTCGACCGCGTGAAACTGCGCCGCGGTCTCGAATTAGCCTGCACGAAACTGCCCATTCCCCGTCCTCGCTTGGAAACGATTTGCGACGAAATCGAAAACGCCATCGCCGATTTGGGAGTCGACGAGGTCACCAGCCGCCAGATCGGCGAAAGCGTCATGGATCACCTGAGGCGTCTCCATCCGGTGGCCTACGTTCGCTTCGCCAGCGTGTACCGCCGTTTCGAAGATGCGGGGCAATTTCGTGACGAAGTGGACCGCCTCGGGCCGATTTAGCTCAGAGATCGAAACCGAATGAAATCATGGGAAATAACGCTCTGCTGCAGAAGAAGATCGTCTCTCGGTTTCATTTGGCGGATTATTTCGTTTTCCTCTTTGCTTTCACAATTCGCCTCCTGCACGTCTGGTTGATATCGGACAATCCCTTCTTCGCTTCCCCCATTTTTGATGCCGAAATGTACGATCAGGACGCCTGGCGCATCGCTCAGGGCAACTGGATCGGTAATGAAGCATTCTTCCAGGCGCCGCTCTACAGCTACTTCCTCGCCGTTATCTACGCGATATTCGGCCATAGCTGTCTCGTTCCCCGTCTCGTACAGGCTGCTTTAGGTGCACTGACCGCCTGGTTGGCATACCGCCTCGGCCTGAGATTATACGATAAGCGTATCGCCCTTTTAGCCGGGATGATCGTCACCCTCTACGGCCCGCTGATTCACTATTGTGGGCAACTGCTCCCCGCCTCTCTCACCGTATTCCTGGTAATTCTATTTCTTATTCAATTCGATCGTTTGCTGGATCAACCCGCTAACTGGAAGTTTCTACTCGCTGGTCTGCTCCTGGGATTAAGCGCGCTTTCTCAACCCAAGATTCTGATATTCTTGCCTTTCTCATTGATCTGGATGGTTTTCCGGCTGAAAGATCGCGGCAGGGGTCTCATTTTATTTTTCGTTGGCGTTGCCCTGATGATTTTGCCGGTCACTTTGCGCAACTGGTCGGTTTCAAAGGATTTCGTGCTGATTTCTTCACAGGGTGGGGTGGAGTTTTATATGGGCAACAATCCCGTGGCCACCGGTTATTCCGCCTGGGTGCCTGGCACTCCCGCTGATTGGTGGTTAGAGGGTTACCACGCCACTATAAAAATCGCCGAGGAGGTTGCCGGAATGCCCTTGAAGCCTTCAGAGGTCAGTGCCTTCTGGTGGGAAAAAGCCTGGGATGAAATGTCCACCAGGCCGATTCAATGGGGAAGTCTCACTTTGAATAAAATTCGCTATTTACTGGCCGGATACGAGATCAGCGGCAGCGAAGACGTCTATTTTCAGCGTAAATTTTCCTTGATATTGTCACTCTTGATGTGGTACAAAGGCCTGGCATTTCCGTTTGGCGTTGTACTGCCATTGGCTCTATTCGGGTTAGCCTTGTCCTTCAGTTGGAAGAGGCATTCGCACTTAATACTGTTCCTGCTCAGTTATGCAACCACAGTCGTTTTTTCCCTGGTTACGGCGCGTTCCCGGATGCCGCTCGTACCCCTCCTTTCCATCTGGGCTGCAGCCGGTCTAATCCTTCCCTTTCAACTGGCAAAAAGCGGGCAATTGAGAAAATATGCTCTGGTCGGCGTCGGCTTTCTCCTGCTGCTCTTTCTGGTGAACCGGAATCCTCTTGAAGGATGGCGACCATCCAACTTCGACGGCGCTCTCAATCTGGGCAATAAGTACCTTGAAGAGAAGCAGTACGAAAAAGCGATTGAATCCTTTCGAGAAGCGAGTCTTGCAGATCCCAATTCCGCTCGTCCCGTCAATGGGATGGGATTGGCATTGCTCAACTTGGGGAGGACGGATGAGGCCAAAAACGCATTTGAAAGAGCCGTTTTTCTACAACCTTCCCTGAATCAGGCGCGCAACAATCTGGCGCGAATCCTGCAGCAGGAGGGCGAATTATCAGCCGCGCTGAACCACTTCGCCAAGGTGCTGGAATTGGATTCCAGCGATGTCTTCGCGCAGCGGGGTTACGCGGACGTCCTTCTGGAAATGGGCGACTACGCCTCGGCTCAAGCTAATTATGAAAAAGCTTACCATCTGGGTGCTTCGGACGCGCAGTTGATCTCCCGCTGGGCGCAGTCCCTCGTCATGCAGGAGAAATTCGCTGAAGCCCTGAGGGTCAACGCTAAATTGATTACGATGCAGCCCGACAACGCCCGGGCTCACCACAATCAGGCCCGCATCTATATCGCCTGTGATTCGCTGCATCGGGCGCGTCGGGAGCTGGAAATCGTTCTGCGTTTGGCCCCGGCAACAACTGAAGCAAGGCAGCAACTTAACGAAATAAACGAAAAGATAAGACCATCCAATTGATTTTACCGGGATGATTTTAGTTAATGAACCGCCAGAGAAACCGCGTGAAAACTGAATCGAAAGCACAGCGACTGATCAATCCGAACCTGCTGATTCCCCTGCTCGCATTTGTCATTCGCCTGATTTACCTGCTTCACGTGCAATCCAGCCCCTACTTTGATTCCCCCGAGCTCGACGCGGCCATGCACGACCGCTGGGCGCAGGAGATTGCTGGCGGAGATTTCTGGGGGGATGAAGCTTTCTTCCGGGCGCCCTTGTACTACTATTTCCTGGCGTTGATCTATTACGTTTTCGGTCATAATTATTTTATCCCCAGGTTTATTCAGATTATCCTCGGCGCTTTTGCTGCCTGGCTGACCTACCGCCTGGGGCGGCGAATATTCGGCGAACGGGTCGGTCTGATCGCCGGTTTGATTTACGCCTTTTGCGGCCCGCTGATCTACTTCGATGCCGAACTGCGTATCCCCGCGCTGCTGATGCCGCTGCTCCTCTTGACGCTGATTCAATTTGACAAGCAGCGGGAATCCCCGTCCAATTGGGGCTATTTTTTCGCCGGCTGTCTCCTGGGGTTGACCGCCTTGGCGAGGCCTAATATATTGATATTCATCCCCTTCGTCTGGTTGTGGATGGGGATAGTGCTGCGAGGGCGGTTCCGCTGGGTTGTCGCCTTCACCGCCGGCGTTTTTCTCCTGATTGCACCTGTCACCATCCGTAACTGGGTGGTGGGTCGCGATTTCGTACCCATCGCTTCTCAGGCAGGCGTGAATTTCTACATCGGTAATAACCCCAAATCGAACGGGTACACCGCCATCGTTCCCGGTACGCCGGGCGATTGGGAAGGAGGCTATCTCGCCACTGTTCAAATTGCCGAGGATAAAACCGGCCGTAAGCTCAAACCCTCCGAAGTAAGCGGCTACTGGTTCCGTCGCGCGCTGAAAGAAATGTCCGCGGATCTGCCCGCCTGGACGGCGCTGACTCTGCGCAAAATCCGCCTGCTTTTTTCGGGCCACGAAATCGGCAACAACGATGACATCTACTTCCAGCGCCGCTGGTCCTGGGTACTCGGCGCCTTGATGTGGGAAAAAATCATCGCCTTTCCCTTCGGTTTGCTTCTGCCGTTAGGTTTGCTGGGATTGGCTTTGAATTTCAACTGGCGGAAAAATTCGCTTCTGATTCTCTTCTTTCTATCCTATTCTGCTTCAATCGTCGCCTTTTTCGTCTGCACGCGATACCGTCTGCCCCTGATCCCGATTCTGGCCATCTGGTCGGGAATAGCCATTACGGAACTATATCAAATCATCAGAAATCGCAAGCTAAAATCATACCTGATCCCAATTTTATGCACCATGGTTCTTTTCATAGCCGTCAATCGCAATCCGCTGGCTGGAGAGGGCTGGACTGATTTTGAAGGAGCTTACTATCTCGGTAACAAATATACCCAAAAAGGGCAGTACGACAGGGCCGTCGAAGCGTATAAGGAAGCTCTTCGCATCAGTCCGCATTCTGCCCAACCTTATTACCGCCTGGCGATGATCTGGTTGAAATTGGGGAAAATCGAAGATGCCAGGAGAGACTTGGAACGCGCCGTGTTGGAAGATCCAACCTACAATCGTGCGCGTAACAATCTGGCGCTCATCCTTCATCAGCAGGGCAATCCTCAGGCGGCCTTAGCTCAGTATCTGCTCGTCCTGCGACAGGATTCGACCGACGTTTTCGCCAACCGCGGCGTGGGGGACGTGGCCCTGTCCATCGGGGAATTCGAACAGGCGGATAGATACTACCGCCGCGCCTACCAGAACGGCGCCTTCGACGCGCAATTGATGTCTCGCTGGGCGCAGGCTTTGTTACAGCAAGGTAAGGTCGAGGAAGCATTGCAGGTCAACGCCATGCTATTGGAAGCGGAACCGGAAAACGCCCGAGCCCACCACAATCAAGCCCGCATCTACATGGCTTGCGATTCGTTGGGACGAGCCGAGCGGGAACTGAAGGAGGTCTTACGACTGGATCCGGAGAATATGGAAGCCGCCGGGCAATTGGAAGAAATTCGCAAAGAGAATCCATAATAAAAAAAGCGGGAATAAGCCCGCTTTCGTATGATATTGCCTTCGCGTACCGGTGATCAACTCTTCCAGGGTATAACGATATTTAACGCATTCAACTTCGCCTCGATTTCCCGCAGCTCCAGGGTTGTCTTTAATTCCCCTTCTTTCTGAACCAGCAAACCGTATTCAATAGCCAGATCAACCGCCTTCTTTGCATTCCCCGATACGCACTCCCGCATGATAGCGATCTCCTCTCTGGACAGACTGAGACCCCTGAAGCGGTAATTGAGAAACGCTTCCCAGGTGAGGGGACACCAACGGCTTACAATCTCGTGCCCGATGACGTTGGCGTAGCTGCGAATTTCCAACTGCGCCTTGTCATCCATGCGCAACGCCAGAAAGTGCAGCAGGTTGTGTAGGTCCATCTTCCAGTACGCTTCCGTGTAGGTTGCCAGAGGCAAATCTTTTCTGGCTTGCTCTCGGGCAACGCCCTTATCCAGACGTTCCTGATAAACCGACCGGGCTAATTCCTGAAGTTCACGCTCTTTTCGTGTGAGTTCCTGGCCAATTTTTGCATCAATGAAACCCTCGCTGCCCTGCCGATTCTCAAAACCCTGCCGGCGCCATTCGGACGGCTCGGTCGTCTGCGCGGCATCTATGGCCACGGAATAACGGGTAGAATATTCGTTGACGTTAGCGGTGCGGTGCCGGATCCACTGCCGCCAGGTGTCCATGGGCACCCGCACGTGCAGTTTTATTTCGCACATTTCGAAGGGTGAAGTGTGGCGGTGGCGCAGCAGGTAGCGAATTAGCTCGCGATCCTGCCGGACTTTTTTGGTGCCCTTGCCGTACGATACCCGAGCCGCCTGAACGATGGATTCATCCGTCCCCATGTAGTCTATAACCCGCACGAAGCCATCATTCAGTACTTTGAATGGGACACCCAGGATTTCGTCCATCGCCGGAACGGAAAGGCGCTCAAGTTTTTCCAGTTTATCTTGCATTAATCCTATCGCTGCCTGTTAATCAAACTGTCGAAATATAAAGAAATCTCCAGAAAAAGTCAAGGAGGGCTTCGAGAGAAAAATAAAAGGGCGGAAACTCAAGCCCGCCCTTTTTAGGTTCCTTTGTGGAACGTTTCTACTTCATCCGCCAATTCTCGGCGATAAACTCCCACTCCTCGATGATTAGCGGTTTCTCGTCCAGCACCTTCAGAATGCGCTCGGGCAGGTATTTCTTGTGAACGATCGCCTGGATTACGTATTCGTCGAACCAGTTGTCGTACATGGCGAAGAATCCCCCCATCCCGACGTCCGTGCCCCAGCTGTTCTCCACCTTCCATTTCAGCGGCTTGTCATCCACTAAATCAACACCGCAGAAGACCATGGCATGGTTGGTGGCTTCGGTTTGATAGAGCATTCGGTCGCCCTTGGTGAAGCGGCTCTCGATGCCGTAAATGTCGTCGTATTTGTACAGGTCGGCGTTCAGAACTCCGCTCTTATTATCGCGCTGTTTGCCCACGTCCGCTCCGAACCAAACCGGTTCGTCATTCAAGATTGATTGAATGACCCCCTGCTTGATGTCATCAATGCTAACGTTGATGAAGCCCGCCCAGTCTCGCTCGAAGACGTTGCGGTCATTTTCGATGACATAGCGCTTGTTGAACTGGCGGGAGGGGTCGTTGCCCAGCACGACGTAATCGCTTAAATCAACTGATACGTATTCTTCGGCGAACGATTTAGGGGTATAAGTTTTGTATAAGCTGACCTTCTCCTCAGCCATTTCCTTCAAAGCCTTCGTCTCGGTGAAGTCGGTCTTTTTGCCCTCGGAGACGGCGTTGATGACCTTGATCAATTGGTCGGTTTTCTTCTCCTCGTCAATGGACGATTTATATCGGAAGGTGAATTCCTTGGGGGGCGTTCCCAGATGATAGGTCAGAATCTGGTAGATTTCCACCAGAAATTCTTCCTTTCTGGCGCGCAGCTTCTCTTCGGAAGCCCCTTTCTCCGTCATCAGCCTGAGCTCAGCGGCATCCTCGCGCAGGCGTTCGGTCAGAATCTTATCCATCATTCTCGAGCTTGCGGTGCTCTTGGTTTCAGGCATAGCGCTGGTCGGGACCACTCCGTATTTTTCAACCAAATATACGAAGTATTCCCACCATCCGCCATCCTGGATGGGGCCTTTCAGGATATGCTGGAATTTCTCATCCCGCACGTCCAGCTTGCGGCGTTCGATGACCTTCTCCAGGAAAGTATTGGCTTTTTCGATTTTGTCCCAGAAGAAGAGGTAATTCTGGGAAAATTCAAAACTGTCATCGTCAATTTTGTCAATAATCGCTGGGCGCAGGATGTTCAAACCCGCGTAAAGCCAGCATCGCCCTGTGGATTTCTGGTCAGTGACGGCCCCCGTTTCGATCTCGTGAGAAAAATAGGGATTGTGGTCCTTCATAACCGAGTTGTTGATGGCGATATCGTTGAGCGAGTTGCGGATGACGGCGTCAACGATGCGCTGAATCTGTCCATCGGGTGCGGGCATCGCCTGCATCTTGGCGATGAGATCCTGGCTCACCGCGCCCTTCGAGGCCTCGTCCGCCGTCCAGCCGATACCCAGGACGAATAGGCTTAAAATTACTGCCGACAAGGTGCGTTTCATGTTTCCTCCATTTGGCTTGTATTTGTGCTGCGAATCTCGCTTTCTGTCGTTTGGCAAGCTCCACGCCCGCAAAGTGTGAGGGAAAATCCATGACAGGGGAACGTTCACTGAGGCTATAATCTACTACTGAAAGAGGCAAAAATCAAGCTGAAGTTGCGGGGATGGTTCATGGAGGAAAATAGCGGGCAAGCTGGAGGCAAGCACATCATTCGTCCGACTTAGTCATCCGGGAGTATGGGAAAAGCCCGTAGGGGTTTGATTTATCAAACCCGGTCATTGCTTTCCCAAAGGGCTTGATGAATCAAGCCCCTACAGAAGCAGTCCCTGGTTAGTCCATGCTTCGTCCGACTTCGTCGTCCAGAAGCATGGCACACTCCCGTCATGGAATGGTCAATGACGGGCCAGGTATCTGTGATTGCAGTGCTGTCGGGTACGGAGACCCGACAACACTTTAATGGTTGGTTTGCCGTCACGGAATGGTCCGTGACGGCCCAGGTAATAAAACATAAGGGCCGCACCCCGTGCGCCCTTACCGAATCCCGAATCCTGAATCCCGAATCCTTACCCCCCCAAAATCCCCAATTCCTTCCCCACCTTCCCGAAGGCCTCCAGCGCCCGATCCAGGTGTTCCTTTTCGTGCGCCGCCGAAATCTGCACGCGGATGCGCGCTTGACCTTTGGGCACCACGGGGTAGGAGAAGGCGATGACGTAAATGCCCTGCTCTAAAAGCCGGGAGGCCAACTCTACCGCCGGTTTCGCCTCGTAGAGCATGATAGGCACGATGGGGTGGACGCCCGGCCTGATCTCATAACCTAATCGCGACATCCCTTCGCGAAAATATTTCGTATTGGCTTCCAGCTTATCGCGCAGCTCGGTCGTCTCCGAAAGCAAGTCCAAGACGGCGATCGTGGCTCCCGCAACGGCGGGTGCCAGCGTATTCGAGAACAGGTAAGGACGGCTTCTTTGTCGCAGCAGGTCAATCATCTCTTGGTGGCCTATCGTCGCCCCTCCGGAAGCCCCTCCCAGCGCCTTCCCGAACGTAGTGGTTATCAGATCCACACGGCCTTCCACGCCGCAATATTCTGGTGTGCCTCGCCCCGTCTTTCCGATGAAGCCGGAAGCATGGGAATCGTCCACCATCACCAGCGCATCGTACCTCTCCGCCAATTCGCAAATTTCGTTTAGTTTGGCGATGTCGCCGTCCATGGAAAAAACCCCGTCCGTCGCCACCATGCGGAATTTAGATGACTGTGCTTCCTTCAACTTGGTTTCGAGGTCGTTCATATCGGCGTGCTGATAGATGAAACGTTTGGCCTTGGTCAGCCGGATGCCGTCAATGATCGAAGCGTGGTTCAGCGCATCCGTGATGACGGCGCAGTCTTCCGTGAGGAACGGTTCGAACACGCCTCCGTTGGCGTCGAAACAGGCGGCGTAAAGGATGGCGTCATCCATGCGCAGGAAATCCGCCAACTTGCGCTCCAATTTCTTGTGGATCTCCTGCGTGCCGCAGATGAAGCGCACTGAGGACATCCCGAAGCCCCATTCATCCAATGTTCTGTGCGCCGCCTCGATGACCTTGGGGTGTGACGACAATCCCAGATAATTGTTGGCGCAGAAATTCAAGACTTCCTGCCCCTTGACTTCTATGCTGGCACCTTGCGGCGACTGAATGACGCGCTCTTCCTTATAAAGTCCCGCTTCTCGGATGCCGGCGAGTTCTCGATTTAGAAAATCTTTCATTTTGGTGTACATGAGGATTCTCCCGATTTATCTTCTGTTAATTAAGAAGTTACGAATCACTTTTATCTTTGGAGGTCGAAGATGAACATTCCTTTTGTTTCTTGATGATTTGAGAAGCCAGAACGGATATGCTGAGGATGAGGGCAATCACCAAGAGAGATACAAAGGTAGGTATATGATAGACGTCCATCAACAGCATCTTAACGCCAACGAAAGCCAGAATGACAGCCACTCCCTGCTTCAGATAGCGGAATACCCCCAAAACATTGGCCAATACGAAGTAGAGCGATCTCAATCCCAGGATGGCGAAGATGTTGGAGGTGATGACGATGAAGGGATCCTGAGTGATGGCTAGGATCGCCGGAATTGAATCTATGGCGAACATGATGTCTGAGCTCTCCACGACCAGCACGACAATCAATAAGGGTGTGGCCGATAAGCCCGCCGCGGTTCTGACGAAAAAGCGGTCGTCAACGTAGTCGGAAGTTACCGGCATGATCTTGCGGCACCAGCGCACCAGAGGGATCTTGTCCGGTTCGATCTTGTGATCCCTGGCGAAGGCCATCTTGTACGAGCTCCAGAGCAGAAGCGCGCCGAAGAAGTAGATAACCTGGTGAAAGTGATGAATCAAAGTAACTCCGAAGAGCACGAAGAGCATCCGGAAGACGATGGCTCCCATGATACCCCAGTTCAATGCCTTGTGCTGTTGTTTGTCGGAAACTCCAAAATAGGTGAAGATCATGATGAAGACGAAGAGATTGTCAACGGACAGAGAATATTCGATCAGGTAGCCCGTGAAGAACTCCAACGCCTTCTGGTGGCCCTCGAAGTAGAGGACACCCAGGTTGAAGAGGATGGCGAGCCCGATCCAGACGAGGACGCGGCGGATGTCCTTCCTATGATTCCTAGTGCCTGTTAATTTCATGGTATTTTGACCATCTCAACATGAGGAATCCCATCCTCATCGTAGGGTTCGCCGACGGCCGAAAAGCCGAACTGCGCGTAAAAGCCTTGAGCGTAAACCTGAGCGGACAACCGAATTGCTGAACCCGGGAAGAGTTCCTTAACCTTCTTAATGCCCCGGATCATCAACTCGCGCCCGATACCTTTTCCCCGGATGCTTTTGTGAGTAACGACTCGGCCGATGGCGGGTTCCCGGTATTTGGCGCCGGGAGCTACAATCCTCAGGTAAGCAACCAGATTCCCTTCTGCATTTCGCCCCAATAGATGCCAGGCCTGCCGATCCAGGCCGTCAATATCCATATATGGGCAGTTCTGTTCAACGACAAAAACCTCCTGGCGCAGGGCCAAAATCTCGTAGAGCAGGCCGGGGGATAGCTGCTGAAACTCATACCACTCGTATCGGATCTTGTCGGATTTTTGTTGCAAGCTATTTTCCATGAATGGAATCAGCGAATGAGATTTTATATGTGTATTAATAGGCTTTGAGCCTGTAAATCGGCGAGGTTTTACTATGTCTTTTCATCACGGATTTTGCAGGATGTATTGACGTATAGCTTGCTCACGTACCGTTTTTATTTGAAGTATTTCCATCTTTCCATTTTTCCATCAAATCTTACCTGATCACCACGAACTTGCCCGCCTTGATCTTTCCCCGGTTATCAGGCGTTAAGTCTTCTACGCTAAAGAGGTAGAGCCCCGAAACGATCTGCTGGCCGTTGCGGCTGTTCAGATCCCAGCTTTCGGAATTCATGCTGGTCCACTGCAGGTTGGGATCGCCCAGATCGTTCATGTCCAGAGAGGAATGGGGGATGATCTGCACCAGATCGCCGGAGAGGGTGTAAACGCGTATCAGACACTCTGCAGGTAGATTAATAAATTCGATGCGCCGGTCGGTCTGTGGGAAGAACTCGGGTGTGCCGTCGTCCTGGTTCTCCCAGGATAAGCCGCCGGCATAAGTCTGCGTATAATTCTCATAAGCGCGATAGGGATTGGGTATGACTCGAACCTCGTTCTGGGGATTGCCCGCCGGCGCGGCGTAGACGGCGTTGGCGTTGCGAGCCGTCTCCAGCGGTTCCGTCCCCGAACGGGGATCGCCGTAATCGTAGGAGCAGACTGAATAATGCCTGGGGAAACAGGGATGAGCGTTCTTGATCACGAACACGTACGTCGAATCCGTATCCCTGATCGCTTCTAATCCCGTGTTCTGACCGAAGGGTTTTCGAAAGAGAACCTGCGTATCAACGACCGTATCGGGCGGGGCGTTGGTGCGGGTGTCAGGATGAGTTGCCAGAGAATCATTGGCGGAAAAATAGGCAAAATCCACGCGGTCGTAATCCGCTAAGAGCTGATAATCGTTTTCCAGCCCGGAGTTTGACGTGTAGATGCGGTACCCTTCGAAATCCTGGGCACCGGAGAAGGGATCGTAGTAGCCGGGATCCTCGGCATTGTTTTTCCAGCGCAGCAGCACCTCGGTTTCGGACAGTTGGTAGCTGAGAATGGGGATTGGGGGTGGGGGAGGGCCCTTGAAATCGGGAATCCCATCGCCCGGATCCAGTACGTTGTTGAAGCGGGTATAACCCAGGTTCAGCTCGCCGTAGCGCGCGTCATAGACGAACTCCGGCCGCCAGATCTCGTCTTCGCCAGGATCCAGACGCCCGTTGCGCTCGGTACCGTCCTCGTCCGGGCCCGGATAAAGGTAACCCTGATATACTCCGAAATAGATCACCGAATCTCCCACGTTCTCGGCGTATAAACCATCCGTGCCCACGTCCTCGCCGTACCAGCCGTCTCCATTCGTATCAATCATCTCGTTGTCGTAAACTCTGGCTGCCCATGCGGCGTTATAACGCAAATTAGCGAAGTTGAATTTCGCTGGGTCAATATGATCGGGATCCTCCTGCGGATTCTGCACGTCGTGAAAGCTGGCTCCGGCCACGTAAGCTACCGTCATGTGGAATTCTTCTCCTGGATTCAACCGGTAAATGTCGTTGCCCTGGTCGTCGGTGTGGTCGTATATCCCCAGCGGCCCCCAAGAGATCATGTAACGCGTGTCATAGCCGTTGGCGATGTCGGTGGCGTACTCTTCGTTGGCTTCGATCTTCCAGTCGTGCGTTTCCAGAATGACGCTGGGGTCTTCCTGATCTCGGATGACCTGAGGGTGTTCGGCGATCCACTCGGGATCATTGACGTAAACCTGGTCGAAATCGAACTCTCCATTGGAGAGCACGAAGTATTTGCGGGCATCGCCCTCAGGCGTCCCCCAGGTGCTGGTCCAATCGCCCACCGCGCCGTCGTCAATCCAGGCGGGTCCGTAATCCAGATTCGGGTTGGGATTACGGATCCACCAGTTGAAGGACGTCCGCAGGCGGGGATTGGGCGCTCGCACCACCCGCACACCGGTGACCGCCGGGCTGGTAAAATCCGACCCCGATTCCACCTCAACCGGCCGGCCGTCGTTATCAGAAGTCCAGGCGGTGTTGATGATTAGCGAATCCGGGACCGTCGCGCCGCTGGGTAAAATCCGGTCGTAATAGTACCACCTCTGAAAGCCGCAAATGTCGTCATCCATGAGGCGATCTTCACCTTCCCAGCCCACGTCGCAGTCCACGTAAAGGGCGACGTATAAATTTTTCAGAAAGTTGGAGGCAATATTTTTAACGGTATAGTCAATGAGAATAAATTCCTGAGCATAGTTGTAAGACCACGAATAGGAGCGTTGTTCTACCCGTATCCCCAGCGGGAAATGCGGTCCGTCAATGACGTCGTCCTGCACCCAGAACGATTCCGTCAGCGTATCGGTATAAACGGCGATGAAATCCTGCTCGGCGATCGCATCCGGATCGTAAACCATCTCGCCCAGCCGATTGTAAGAGTTGGGAATGGTGGATCGCTCTAGAATGCCGTGTTCCTCGATGGGCAGTCCTCCCACAACGCCGGGTTGAAATTCGTGACCTTCCACCCATCCCGCCGTGCCGATGGTGACACGCGGGAATTCAAAACCGCCTTCCTGCACTAAGGCACCCACCCAGAGGCCGCCTTGATAGAGATACTGTACGTCTGAATTACCGGGATATTCGCATTGCGGAGCCCAGAGGCCGGGGTATTCGGGATCGTCGAAGGCGCGGGTTGAAGACCGGTTGTAGTTGCCGAAAAACCCCCAGTTGGTCACCGTCAGCCAGAGATTGCCCTTGCGGTGCGTGCGATTTGTTCGGGCAATGTTGGAAATGTCCACCCCCCGTGGTGGATTCTTGGGATCCCAGGGGGGCCAGTCCTCTTTTCCCTGAGCGTATAGCTCCCCGGTCTCGCAAACCAGACAGATCAACAGGAAAATCCTGAGCAGAAGACCAATCATGCGTCCCGCCGCCTCCACGATAAAGCCAATAGTGTAATCACGACACCTTCTAAGAGAATAATCACGACCCACATCTGCGTCTCCGTGAATTTGGTGATGAGGTGTTCAGCGACCGGTGAGTGGTAACGGCTGAAGGCTAAATCGCCGATTTTATCCTGCAGATCCTTGGACTTCGCAGGTGGCCAGTCCAGGTCTGTTCCTTCAACAAAACGGTGGAAGTATTTATTTATAATAAGATTCTCTTTGTACGCCACAGGATAGTTGCCGTATTGGAAGTGAGCAAATCTGCGAAAGGAGTGCACCAGCGCTTCCTCGTGGATGCGGTTGTAGACCCGTTCCAGAAGAGGTACCATCCGTTCCTTACCAATGAGAGGTGCGATCTCAGTTTTAAAGTGGTCGAGATTGTCATCGTAGGATTGTAACGCTTCCGGTTCCAGGCGGGAGCGGAAAACCGCCCCAATGGAATCATCCTGGATCAGCACGCCGAATTGTGCAATTGCCGAATTAAAATAACCCTGAATGGGCAGGCTGAGCGCCAGCATGATGATGTGTGCTCGCCATTCCCGCCGCCCACTTCGCCCTGCAACGATCGCAGGCCGGATAGATAGCGTAATAATTCCGAGCGCCAGCAATCCCG